>NZ_FNKA01000001.1:640231-960347 GCF_900101335.1 Quadrisphaera sp. DSM 44207
CGCGTTGGTCGCGATCCGGTACAGCCACGAGCGCAGCGCCGAGCGGCCCTCGAAGCGGTCGGCGGCGCGCCAGGCGCGCACCATCGTCTCCTGGACGGCGTCCTCGGCGTCGAAGGCGGAGCCGAGCATGCGGTAGCAGTAGCCGGTCAGCTCGCGGCGGTGCTGCTCGAGGTCGTCGGGCCGCACCACCGGCGGGGCGGCGCTCGCAGCGGACGGCACGGCGCTCGCAGCGGACGGCGCGGCGGCGAGGTCGGTCATCGCGGCGGCTCCTCCTCGGGCGGGGGCGCCCCGTCGGCGCCCGGACGACACCCTGGCAGAGGGCACCGACAGGTCGGAAGCGAGCGCGCCGGCGGGTCGTGTGACGTCAGCCGACCGGGGTATGACGCCCGCAGCACGCCCCGAGCGGCGCACCGGTCCGCGGTGCCCGCCCCGTCCTCGCGGAAGGTGGACCACCCGATGACGACCTCGAAGAGCAGCGACAACCACTTCTGGGCCCAGGCCGTGCACGACGTCGGCTCGGCCCTGTGGCTCGGCGGCGCCGTGATGGGCATCGCCGGCGTGAACAAGTCCGGCGCCGACCTCAGCCAGGGCATCGACCGCATCCGCGTGGCGAACTCCGCGTGGTCGCGCTTCGGGCCGGTGGAGTGGGCCGGCATCGCGGCGACCGCGGTGACCGGCACCCGGCTGACCGCCTCGAACAAGGGCCGCCTGGCGGCGCAGAAGGGCTTCGCGCGCGCCGGGGCGGCGAAGGCCGCGGCGACCGCCCTGGGCGCGGCGGCCACCGGCTGGGCCACCTACACCGGCGGGAAGGTCGGCAAGGCGGCCGAGGCGGCGCACGCGCGCGGCGAGGCGATCGACGTCAAGGACGCCTCCATCCCCACCGAGGGCACTCCCGCCGAGCTGGCGAAGTGGCAGCGCCGCCAGCGCGCCGCGCAGTTCCTCGTGCCGGTCTTCGCGGGCGCGAACGTCGTCCTGACGTCGTACCTGACCCAGTCCTACCGCCCGGCCGCCACGGCCAAGGGCATCCTGGGCCGGCTCCTGCCCTCCTGAGGGCCGCCGAGGGGGCGGACGGCGGGGCCGCGGCTCCCGCCGTCCGCCCCCTCGCGCCGGCACGGCGAGGACGCGATGCTGACCGCGCGCCGCTCCCGGACGGGCAGCGGCGGACGACGAGGGACGAGGAGCACGAACATGGCGCAGCAGTCGCTGCTGGGACGCATCGGGCAGCTGGCGCGGGCCAACCTCAACGCGCTGCTGGACGCCGCGGAGGACCCGCAGAAGATGCTCGACCAGATGGTGCGCGACTACACGCTCGGCATCCGCGAGGCCGAGGACGCCGTCGCCCAGAGCATCGGCGACCTGCGGCTGATGGAGGAGGACCACGCCGAGGCGCAGGCCACCGCCCGCGAGTGGGGGTCCAAGGCCGTGGCGGCCTCCCGCAAGGCCGACGAGCTGCGCGCCGCGGGCAACACCGCCGAGGCCGACCGGTTCGACGCCCTCGCCAAGGTGGCGCTGCGCCGCCAGATCGACGCCGAGCAGCAGGCGAGGTCCTTCGAGCCGCAGATCGCCTCGCGCACCGAGGTGGTCGACCGGCTCAAGACCGGCCTGGAGGGCATGCGCACCAAGCTCGGGGAGCTGCGCGCCAAGCGCGACGAGCTGGTCGCCCGCTCGCGCATGGTCGACGCGCAGTCGCGCGTGCACGACGCCGTGCGCAGCGTGGACCTCATGGACCCCACGAGCGAGGTCGCGCGCTTCGAGGAGAAGGTGCGCCGCGAGGAGGCGCGCATCCGCGGCCAGGAGGAGCTCGCGGCCTCCAGCCTCGACGCGCAGTTCGAGGCGCTGGAGGACGAGGGCGAGATGACCGAGGTCGAGCTGCGCCTGGCGGCGCTGAAGTCCGGCAGCGCCACCGCCTGAGCGCTCCCCGCCGCCCGGCGGCAGCGCGCGCACGGCCGGCAGGTCGCGCCCGTGCTGTCGCCGGGCGGTCCTAGGGTCGCCGGGTGAGCGCTCCCCCGCCCGGCCGCACGCCCACCCCGCTCGACGCCCTCGCCGACCGCTACGTCGACCGGGTCGCCGAGCTCGACCCCTTCACCGCGACGCACCTCGGCGTGCCGGGCCACGACACGGAGGTCACGGACTACTCCCCCGAGGGCCACGCCCGGCGCGCGGCGCTCGACCGCGAGGTCCTCGCCGCCCTGGAGGGCTGCCGTCCGGTCGACGACGTCGACCGCACCACCCTGGCCGCGATGCGCGAGCGCCTCGGCCTGTCGGTGGAGATCGCCGACGCGGGCCTCGACCTCGGCGAGCTCAACGTGCTCGCCAGCCCGCTGCAGACGGTGCGCGACAGCTTCGACCTCATGCCCACCGCGACGGCGCAGGACTGGGCGGTCGTCGCGACCCGCCTCTCCCGCGTCGGGGAGGCCCTGGGCGGGTACGCCGCCTCCCTGCGCGCGGCCGCGGACGCCGGGAACCCCCCGGCCCGCCGCCAGGTGCGGGCCTGCGCCGAGCAGTGCGCGCAGTTCGCCGACGCCGAGCGCGGCGTCTTCGCCGTCCTGCTCGCCGGCGCCCGCCCGGACGGCGCGCCACCCCAGGGCGCCCTGGAGCGCGACCTGCGGGCGGGCGCGGCCGCGGCCGCGGCCGCCTACGGCGAGCTCGGGCGCTTCCTGCGCGAGGAGCTGCACCCGCGCGCCCGCGCGCAGGACGCCGTCGGCCGCGACGCGTACGCCCTGTGGTCGCGCGCCTTCCTCGGCGCCGAGGTCGACCTGGAGGAGACCTACGCCTGGGGGCTGGAGGAGGTCGCGCGGATCGAGGCGGAGATGGCGCGGGTCGCCGAGCGCGTCGTCCCCGGCGCCACCACGCCGGAGGCGATCGCGGCGCTGGAGGCCGACCCCGCCCGGCAGCTGCACGGCACCGCCGCGCTGCAGGGGTGGATGCAGGAGCTGTCCGACTCCGCACTGGCCGCCCTGGCCGACGTCCACTTCGACGTCCCCGCCCCCGTGCGCCGCCTGGAGTGCCGCATCGCGCCGACCACGAGCGGCGGCATCTACTACACCGGCCCCAGCGAGGACTTCTCCCGCCCGGGCCGGATGTGGTGGTCCGTGCCGGAGGGCGTGAGCAGCTTCGGCACCTGGCGCGAGCGCACCACCGTCTTCCACGAGGGCGTGCCGGGCCACCACCTGCAGGTCGGGCAGACCCTGTTCCGCAGGGAGCTGCTCAACCGGTGGCGGCGGATGCTCAGCTGGGTCTCCGGGCACGGGGAGGGCTGGGCGCTGTACGCCGAGCGGCTCATGGCCGACCTCGGCTGGCTGGAGGACCCGGCCGACCGGATGGGCATGCTCGACGCGTCCCTCTTCCGCGCCGCCCGGGTGGTCGTCGACATCGGCACGCACTGCGGCTTCCTCGTGCCCGCCGAGCTGGACGGCGGCGCCGGGCGGCGGTGGGACGCCGACGCGATGTGGACGTACCTGCGCACGCACACGTTCCAGCAGGAGGACCTCCTGCGCTTCGAGCACCTGCGCTACCTGGGCTGGCCCGGCCAGGCGCCGTCGTACAAGGTCGGCGAGCGGCTGTGGCTGGAGCTGCGCGAGCGGGTGCGCGCCGCCGAGGAGGGCGCCGGCCGCCCCTTCGACCTGCGGGCCTTCCACCGGCGGGCCCTGGACGTCGGCTCGGTCGGCCTGGACGTGCTGCGCGACGCGCTGACCGGCTGAGGCGGTCCGGCCGCGCGCGGATACGGTCGCCCGCGTGCCCGCCGTCCTGCGCTTCGCCGACCCGGCCTCCCCGGCCGCGACCGCGCTGCGGCTGGCGTTCGCCGCCCAGGTCGCGCGCATCGTGGGCGGGCGCGCCGTCCGCCGAGGACCTGTCGGGCGACGACGGCCTGACCCCGCCGGACGGCGCCTTCTGGCTCGCCCGCCTCGACGGGCGGGACGTCGGCTGCGCCGGCGTGCGCACCCTGTCCCACCTCGCGCCCGCCACGGTCGAGCTCAAGCGCCTCTACGTCGACCCCGCCGCGCGCGGGCACCGCCTCGGACGCCGCCTGGTCGAGACCGCGCAGGCGTGGGCGCTCGAGCGCGGCGCCGCGCGGATGGTGCTCGACACGCGCTCGGAGCTGACCACCGCCTGCGCCCTGTACCGGGAGCTGGGGTACGCCGAGGTGGCGCCGTACAACGACGACCCGAAGCCGGACCTGTGGTTCGCCAAGACCCTGGAGCCCCGCCCGTGACCGCCTCGCCCGCCCTGCTGCTCGCCTCCGCCTCCCCCGCGCGCCGCGCCACCCTCACCGCGGCCGGCGTCCCGCCGCTCGTGCTCGTCTCGGGCGTCGACGAGGACGCCGTCGTCGCCCGCTACGGCGTCACCGAGGCCGAGGACGTCGCCCTCGTGCTCGCCCGCGCCAAGGCCGAGGACGTCGCCGCGCGCTGGGAGGAGGCCGAGCGGGCCCCCGACGACGGCGTGCTCGTGCTCGGCTGCGACTCCGTGCTGGCCCTGGACGGGCAGGTGCACGGCAAGCCCGCCGGCGCCGCGGAGGCCACCGCGCGCTGGCGGGCCATGCGCGGGCGCTGCGGGGTGCTGCACACCGGCCACTGGCTCGTCGACGCCCGCGAGGCCGGCTCGGGCGCGACGCTCGGCGCCGTCGCGTCGACGACCGTGCACTTCGCCGACGTCACCGACGCCGAGGTCGACGCCTACGTCGCCACCGGGGAGCCGCTGGCGGTGGCGGGCGCGTTCACGCTCGACGGCCTGGGCGGGGCGTTCGTGCGCGGCGTCGAGGGCGACCCGCACGCGGTGGTGGGCCTGAGCCTGCCGCTGCTGCGCGACCTGCTCGCCGAGGTCGGCGTCGCCTGGACGTCGCTGTGGTCCCTCCCCCGGTGATCACGCACGTCCCGACCCCCGCGGCGGTGGTGCGCGTCCCGGCCCCCCGATGACCGCCCGCGTCCCCACCCCCGCGGTGGTGGTGCGCATCCCCACCCCCGCGGTGATCATGCACGTCCGGTCCGCGCTCAGGTGCCGGTGAGGCGGCGCAGCACCGCCAGGCCCTGCGGGGTGCCGGGCCAGTGCCGCTCCAGCGCCGAGGGGCCGGCGCGGCGCACCACGGAGCGCAGCACGAGCACGACGACGACGGCGTCGTCGGCCCAGCCCACGACCGGCACGACGTCGGGGACGACGTCCAGGGGCAGCGCGAGGTAGCCGAGGAGGAGGACCAGGCGCACGCGCACGCCGCGCGGCAGGGACGCGTCGGCGGCCAGGCGCCGCACCAGGCGCAGCACGTCGGGCAGCAGGCGCAGCGCCTCGCGCAGGCCGCCCTGGTCGGCGCGGGCGGCCCAGCGCCACAGGGCCAGGACCAGCACCAGCCACACGACGAGCAGGCCCGCGGCGGCCCCGGCCAGCGACGGCCACAGCCACGACCATCCGGACGGCACCGGCCCAGTGTGCCCGGGGTCGCCGCCGCCCGGGCCGGCACGCAGGACGGGCGCCCGCCCCCGCAGGGGTGGACGCCCGTCCTGCGTGCCGGTGCCGTCAGCTGAACAGCTGCGACGCGCGGATCACCGTCTGGCTCACGCCGTAGGCGAGAGCGCCGCCGACGATGACCCACAGGGCCACGGCCGCGCCCTTGGCGGCGCCGGCGCCGCCCTGCTGGCCGGCGTGCTGGCCGGTGCGCTGGCCGGTCTGCTGGGTGGTGCGGCCGGCGCTCTGGCCGGCGCGGTCGGCCTCGCCGCCGAGGGGCTGGCTCATCGGGTGCTCCTCTCGCCGCCGGCGGCGGCCAGGTCGGCCCGGCCCGCCGCGGAGCGGTTCTCCTCGTGGAAGCGGGGGTCGACGGGGCGCACCAGCAGGTTGGCGAGGAAGCCGACCACGAGGACGCCCACCATGATCGACAGCGACAGGGTGTAGAGGGACGGGCCCTCGTACCCGGCGCCCCGGCGGGCGTCGAGGATGGCGCTGACGATGAGCGGACCGGCGACGCCGGCCGCGGACCACGCGGTGAGCAGGCGGCCGTGGATGGCGCCGACCTGGTAGCCGCCGAAGAGGTCCTTCAGGTACGCCGGGATCGTGGCGAACCCGCCGCCGTAGAAGCTGAGGATGACGCCGGTCAGGGCGACGAAGAGCACCGTGGACGCCTGCCCGACGAGGACGACGGCGAGGTAGAGCAGGGCGCCGACGCCGAGGTAGACGATGTAGATGTTCTTGCGGCCGATGATGTCGGAGGTCGAGGACCACACGATGCGGCCGGCCATGTTGCACAGCGACAGCACGCCCACGTACCCGGCGGCGGAGGCGGCGTCGATCTCGGCGAAGAAGCCCTGGATCATGGGGGCGGCCTGGGCGAGGATGCCGATGCCGGCGGTGACGTTGCAGAACAGCACCGTCCACAGCAGCCAGAACTGCGGCGTCTTGATGGCGTTCGCGGCCGAGACGTTCGCGTTGGTGCGCAGCGCCGAGGTGTGCTCGCTGGGCACCCAGCCGTCGGGCCGCCAGTTCGCGGCGGGCACCCGGATCACCCAGGCGCCCAGCGCCATCATCACCGCGTAGATCGCGGCGAGGGTGAGGAAGGTCGGCACGATCGCGTCGGTGGGGGGCGTCGTCTCGCCGATGGGCTGCGAGGCGTAGCGGGCGAGGAGCTGGTTGGACAGCGGGCTGGCCAGCAGCGCGCCGCCGCCGAAGCCCATGATCGCGATGCCGGTGGCCAGGCCCGGGCGGTCCGGGAACCACTTGATGAGCGTGGAGACCGGGGAGATGTAGCCGATGCCCAGGCCGATGCCGCCGATGACGCCGTAGCCGAGGTAGACCAGCCACAGCTGGTTCGTCGACACGCCGAGGGCGGCGACGAGGAAGCCGGTGACCCAGCAGGTCGCCGACAGCGCCATGGCCTTGCGGGGCCCGTTGCGCTCCACCCACGTGCCGCCGAAGGCGGCCGACAGGCCGAGCATGACGATCGAGATCGAGAAGATCGTCGCGATCGCCGTCGCACTGGTGCCGAAGCGGGCCTCCAGGGGTGCGTTGAAGACGCTGAACGCGTACACCTGGCCGATGCTCAGGTGGACGGCGAGCGCTGCGGGCGGGATGAGCCACCGGCTGTAGCCGGGCGGCGCTACGGTGCGCTCGCGGTCGAGGAACGACATGCAGGGACCCCTTCTGGTCGTCCAGCTCCTGTGCTGGATCGGTGTGCCGGGTGTGTCTACCCCGGAGTGTGCCTGGCGTCCAAGCGGCTCGCCGCTCAGGGGCTAGGCTCCCCCGGTCCCGCAGCGCTCCAGGAGGCGACGAAACCGTGGCACCCGACCGCACCCGGCGCATCGCCAGGGTCCTCGTCGCCAACCGCGGCGAGATCGCCGTGCGCGTGGCGCGGGCCTGCCGGGACGCCGGGATCGCCTCCGTGGCCGTGTACGCCGAGCCCGACCGCGACGCCCTGCACGTCACCCTCGCGGACGAGGCGCACGCCCTGCCCGGCGCCTCCCCCGCCGACACGTACCTGCGCGCCGACCTGCTGCTGGACGTCGCGGCGCGCACCGGCGCGGACGCCGTCCACCCCGGCTACGGGTTCCTCTCGGAGAACGCCGCCTTCGCGCGGGCCGTGCTGGACGCCGGCCTGGTGTGGATCGGCCCGCCGCCGGAGGCGATCGAGGCGCTGGGCGACAAGGTGCGCGCCCGCTCCATCGCCGAGGAGGTCGGCGCTCCCCTCGTGCCCGGCACGCCCGACCCGGTCTCGGGCGCCGAGGAGGTGCTCGCGTTCGTCGACGCGCACGGGCTGCCCGTCGCCATCAAGGCCGCGTACGGCGGCGGCGGGCGCGGGCTGAAGGTCGCGCGCACCCGCGAGGAGGTCGGCGAGCTGTACGAGTCGGCCGTGCGCGAGGCCGTGGCGGCGTTCGGGCGCGGCGAGTGCTTCGTCGAGCGCTACCTCGACCGCCCCCGGCACGTGGAGACCCAGTGCCTCGCCGACGCGCACGGCAGCGTCGTCGTCGTCTCGACGCGCGACTGCTCGCTGCAGCGCCGCCACCAGAAGCTCGTGGAGGAGGCGCCCGCGCCGTTCCTGTCCGCCGCGCAGGAGGCGCAGCTGCGCGAGGCGTCGAAGGCGGTCCTGCGCGCCGCCGGCTACGTCGGGGCGGGCACCTGCGAGTTCCTCGTCGGCCAGGACGGCACGCTGTCCTTCCTCGAGGTCAACACGCGCCTGCAGGTCGAGCACCCGGTCACCGAGGAGGTCACCGGCATCGACCTCGTGCGCGAGCAGCTGCGCCTGGCCGCCGGGGAGCCGCTCGGCTACGACGACCCGCCGGTGCGCGGGCACAGCATCGAGTTCCGCATCAACGGCGAGGACGCCGGGCGCGGGTTCCTGCCGGCACCCGGGCCGGTGTCGGTGTTCTCTCCCCCCGCCGGCCCCGGAGTGCGCGTGGACGCCGGGGTGCGCTCCGGGGACGTCGTCGGGGGCGGCTTCGACTCCCTGCTCGCCAAGCTCGTCGTCACCGGCGCCACCCGCGAGCAGGCCCTGCAGCGGGCGCGGCGGGCGCTGGCGGAGTTCGACGTCCAGGGGCTGCCGACCGTGCTCCCCTTCCACCGCCTGGTCGTCGACGACCCCGCCTTCGCCCCGACCGGCGGCGGGCCGTTCTCGGTGCACACCCGGTGGATCGAGACGCAGTGGACGGGCACCGTGCCGCCGTGGGACGGGCGGGGCGAGCCGTCGTCCGGGGCCGACGCGCGCGAGCGGGTCGTCGTGGAGGTCGCGGGCAAGCGGCTGGAGGTCGTGCTGCCCGCGTTCCTGGCCGGGCACGGGCTGGGCGCGCCCGGCGGCGACGCGCCGGCGCGCAAGCAGCCGCGCCGCTCGCGGGGGACGGCGAGCGCCGTCAGCGGCGACGCCCTCACCGCGCCCATGCAGGGCACGATCGTCAAGGTCGGCGTCGAGGACGGGCAGCCGGTGGTCGCGGGGCAGCTGGTGGTCGTGCTCGAGGCGATGAAGATGGAGCAGCCGCTGGTCGCGCACAAGGCCGGTGTGGTGCGCGGCCTCAGCGCCGAGGTCGGCCGCACGATCGCCTCCGGCGCCGTCATCTGCGAGCTCGTCGACCCGTAGGCCTCCGCCTCCCGCACTTTCCCAGGAGAGTGCGCCACGAGCCGTTCCTCCTCCCGCACTCTCCCAGGAGAGTGCGGGAGGCGCCCGCCGCCCACAGGCCCGCTCGGCGGGCACGCCGTCCACAGATCGCCGGCGCGCCCGCCGCGCGGCCCGGCCGACGGGCAGCGTCAACGGCGTGACGCGCACGTGGCCCGATGCCCTTCCCGACGTCTTCCGCGGTGCGACGGCCGTCTCCGAGGGCTGGCTCACCGCCTCACAGCTCCGCAGCCCGCGGCTGGTCCGCGTGCTGCACGGCGTCTACCGCCCCGCGCACGTGCCGCTGACCCACGGCCTGCAGTGCAGGGCCGCGGCCCTGGTCGTCCCGCCCGCGGCGCGGCTGACCGGCAGGTCGCTGGCCACGGTCCTGGGCTGCGACCTGCGCCGGCCCGGTGACCCCGTGGAGGTGGTGGTGCCGGTGGAGGAAGCCGGGAGCGCGATCAGGGGCATCACCCTGCGGGCGGCCTCGCAGGGTCCGCTCGGCTCGGGCACCTGGCGCTCGGTGCCCGTCGCGTCGCGCGAGCGGATGGGGTTCGACCTGGCAGCCCGGCACGACCTCGAGACGGCGGTCAGCCACCTCGACGCCGCCGCGGGGAAGGGGCTGCTCGACGTCGAGGCCTTCCGGTCCTGGCTGGAGCACCGCCACGAGGACGACGTCCGGCACGTGCGCACCGCAGCAGCCCTCGTCGACGCCCGCGCCGGGTCGCCGCCCGAGTCCGTGTGCCGGGTGCGGCTGCTCCAGGCCGGCATCGCCGTCGTGCCCCAGCACCGGGTGCGTGACGCCCGAGGCGTGATCGCCCGGGTCGACCTGGCGATCCCCGAGCTGCGCATCGCCATCGAGTACGACGGCGCCTGGCACGCGGACAGGCTGCAGCTCGAGCGCGACAGGGCGCGCCTGAACCGGCTGCAGGCCGCCGGGTGGACCGTCGTGCACGTGACGGCGGCCGTGTTGCGCGAGCCAGGCGCCCTGGTCGACGCCGTGCGCCGAGCCGTGGCCCGCGCGGCCGCTTGATCGTCGCTCCTCAGGCCCGCACTCTTCCGGGAGAGTGCGGGGGAGGACGCCGCGCGGACCGCACCTTTCCGGGAGAGTGCGGCCCGCGCGGCGTCAGCCGGCGACCGACGGGGCCTTGTGCAGGCGGCGGGCCGCCTCCGTCAGGGAGCCCGACAGGGACGGGTAGACGCTGTAGGCCTGGGCCACCTGGTCGACCGTGAGGCGGTGCTCCACCGCGAGCGCGACCGGGAAGATCAGCTCGCTGGCGCGCGGCGCGACGACCACGCCGCCGATCACGGTGCCCGAGCCGGTGCGGCAGAACAGCTTGACGAACCCGTCGTGGATGCCCTGCATCTTCGCGCGCGCGTTGCCCACCAGCGGCAGCTTGACGACCTCCCCCTGCGCCTCGCCGGACTCGATCTGCGCCTGGCTCCAGCCGACGGTGGCGATCTCCGGCGCCGTGAAGACGTTGGCCGCCACGGTGCGCAGCTTCAGCGGCTGCACGGCGTCGCCGAGGGCGTGCCGCATCGCCGTGCGGCCCTGCATGGCCGCCACCGACGCCAGCGGCAGCACGCCCGTGCAGTCGCCGGCGGCGTAGACGCCGCGCACGGACGTGCGCGAGACCCGGTCGACCTCCACGTGCCCGGACTCCGACAGCTGGACGCCGGCCTCCTCCAGCCCGATCCCGGCGGTGCTGGGGATCGACCCGACCGCGAGCAGGCAGTGGGAGCCCTCCACCGTGCGGCCGTCGGCGAGGGCGACGACGACGCCGTCCCCCACGCGCTTGACCTCCTGGGCGCGCGAGCGCGACAGCACCGTCATGCCGCGGCGCCGGAAGACGTCCTCGATGACCTCCGCGGCGTCGACGTCCTCCCCGGGCAGCACGCGGTCGCGGCTGGAGACCAGGACGACGTCCGAGCCGAGCGCGTCGTAGGCGCTGGCGAACTCCGCGCCGGTGACGCCGGAGCCGACCACGACCAGCCGCTCGGGCAGCTCCTGGAGGCGGTACAGCTGCTTCCACGTGAGGATCCGCTCGCCGTCCGGCTCGGCGTCGGGCAGCGTGCGCGGGTACGAGCCGGTCGCGACGAGGACGACGTCGGCCGCCAGCTCCTCGCCCGCCGAACCGTCGGCCGGGCCGTCGGCCGGGCCGTCGGCCGAGGCGTCGGCGGGGTCGACGACCACGCGGTCCGGGGCGGCCAGGCGCCCGGTGCCGGAGAGCACGCGCACGCCCTCGCCGCGCAGCCGCTCGCGCACGTCGCCCGACTGGGCGGCGGCGAGCTGGCGCACGCGCTCGTTGACCCGGCCGAGGTCGACCGTGACGGCCCCGCCCGGGCGGTCCAGCCCCGGGTCGGTCGGCGCGCCGGCGCCGCCGGGGAAGCGCACGCCGAGCTCGACCGAGCCGTCGACGAGGGTCATCACCTCGGCCGTGGCGATGAGGGTCTTGGAGGGCACGACGTCGGTGAGCACGGCCGAGCCGCCCACGCCGTCGCGCTCGACGACCGTGACGGAGGCGCCCAGCTGGGACGCCACGAGGGCCGCCTCGTAGCCGCCGGGGCCACCACCGACGACCACGACGCGCGGGGAGTCGCCGACCACGAGCAGAGCACCTCCTGGGCAGGGCGTCCGGCGCCGGGCGGCGGCGGACAGGAGCATTCTGCCTCCTGCTCCCGACGGTCCGGGGGCCTTCGCGGACGCACCACTACGCTCGCGGCCCATGGCCCTGTACGCCGCCTACGCGAGCAACATGCACCCCGAGCGGATGGCCGCCCGGGCCCCCCACTCGCCGCTGCGGAGCACCGGGTGGGTGGGCGGCTGGCGGCTGACGTTCGGCGGCGAGGAGCGCGGCTGGGACGGCGCGCTGGCCACCCTGGTGGAGGACCCGACCGAGCAGGTGTTCGTCGCCGTCTACGACCTCACGGACGCCGACGAGGCCGCGCTCGACGAGTGGGAGGGCGTGGACATCGGGCTGTACCGGAAGATCCGGGTGCGCGCGTCCACGATGGCCGGGGAGACCACGGCGTGGGCGTACGTGCTGGACGCCTACGAGGGCGGGCTGCCCAGCGCCTTCTACCTGGGCATGCTGGCCGACGCCGCCGAGGCCGCCGGGGCCCCCGACGACTACGTCGCCGCGCTGCGCACGCGCCCCTGCCGCTCCGCCGGCTGACCCGGCTGCTGGTCAGCCGGCGGGTCCGCCCGGGAGGCGGCCGGCCCGTACGTGAGCCTGCGCAGCAGCTGCTCCGCCGGGCCGGGGCGCCCGGCCCGCGCCAGCAGCACGGCGACGGCGAGCGTCAGCAGGTAGGTGGCGACGGCCACGGCGGCCACCCGCGCGGTGCCCGCCCCGGCGCCGAGCCCCAGGGCCCAGGGGGCCAGCAGCGGCACCATGACCACCGACTGCAGCAGGTAGCAGGTCAGGGACCGCTCCCCCACCGCGGCCACCGCGCGCACCGCTGCGCGCGGCGGGGCGTCCAGGCCCCGCGCCGAGCGCGCGGCGACCACCCAGCCGACGAGCGCCACGAACGCCACCGCGCCGGCCAGGCCCGTGAGCCCGTGCAGCCCGGCGGCGAGCACCGCCCCCGGCACGCCGGCGTCCCAGGCCCCCGCCGAGGCCAGCACCAGGGGCAGGCTGCCGAGCACGCTGACGGGGAAGCCGAGGAGCACGATCCGGCGCAGCAGCGGCAGGTGCTCGCCGGGGCGCTCCAGGACCCGGCGGCGGGCCAGGAGGATGCCGATCGCCGCCGGCGCGAGGAACGAGAGCACCACCACCGGGGACAGCACGAGGTAGGACGCCAGGCCGACCACCCGCTGCAGGAAGGCCCCGAGGACCGTGGTCTCCGACAGCAGCGCCGCGCCGGGGCCCTGGTCCTCCGCGTCCGGCAGGGCCCCGGCGACGCCGTCGAGGGTGGCGAAGGCGGCGTAGACCAGCAGCGAGGCGGACCCGGCGACCACGAGCACCCGGTCGCGGGCGCGCAGGACCAGGAGCACGAGGACCAGCCCCAGCACCCCGTAGGGGAGGAGGATGTCCCCCTCGAACAGCAGCAGCAGGTGCGCGGCGCCGAACGCCGCCAGCCACGCGCAGCGGCGCAGCAGCACCGCCCGCGCGGTGGGCCACGGCGCGCCCGCGGCCTCCTGGCGCCGGGCGATGACGACCAGGCCGTACGCGAGGAGCAGCGTGAACATCGGGAACGCGCGGTTGTCGACGAAGACCCCGACGAGGACGTCGACGACGCGGTCGGCGGTCGAGCCGTCCACGGGCTTCCCGCCGGGCCCGACCTCCCGCCCGCTGATGTGGGAGGGGCTGTTCGCCAGCGCGATGCCCAGCAGCGCGAGGCCGCGCGCCAGGTCCGGCACGAGGGAGCGCTCCCGCGCGGGCAGCGGGCCCGCCGTGACGGCCCGTCCCGCGGCCGAGGCGGCGGGAGCGCCAGGAGCGGAGGGGACGGGGGGTGAGGCGGAGGCGGCGGGGACGGCGTCCACCCCCGTCAGGCTAGCCGTCCGGCGGGCGGCGGAACAGGAGCCGCTGCCGGTGCCCCGGCCCCGGTACCGTGCCCGGCCATGACTCCCCCGACGACCGGCCCGAGCCCCGACGTCGCCGCCCCCGCCGACGTCGCCGGCCCCGGCGACCTCGCCGACCCCGCGACGGACCCGTCCGCCGTCGCCGCCCGGGCCGCTGCCGTGCTCGCCGAGCGCACCGGGGCCGCCCGCCACGACGTCGCGCTCGTCCTCGGGTCGGGCTGGCAGGCGACGGCCGACCTGGTCGGGACGACGGTCGCGCAGGTGCCCGTCACCGACCTGCCCGGCTTCCCGCCGCCGGCGGCGCTGGGGCACGTCGGGGTGGTGCGCTCGGTGGAGGTCCCCGGCGCCGGCGGCGGCGCGCACCGCGCGCTCGTCTTCGCCTCCCGCACCCACCTGTACGAGGGCCGCGGCGTGCGCCCGGTCGTCCACGCCGTGCGCACCGCGGCGGCGGCCGGGTGCTCCACGATCGTGCTCACCAACGGCTGCGGCGGGCTCGACCCGAGCTGGGGCCCCGGCACCCCCGTGCTCGTCAGCGACCACATCAACCTCACCGCGACCTCGCCGCTGGAGGGCGCGACGTTCGTCGACCTGACCGACCTGTACTCCGCCCGGCTGCGCGCGCTCGCGCGGGAGGTCGACCCCTCCCTGCCGGAGGGCGTGTACGTGCAGTTCCGCGGGCCGCACTACGAGACGCCGGCCGAGGTGGCCATGGCGGGGCGCATGGGCGGGCACCTCGTCGGCATGTCGACGACCCTGGAGGCGATCGCCGCCCGCCAGGCCGGCATGGAGGTCCTCGGCATCTCCCTGGTGACCAACCTCGCCGCCGGCGTCGGCGACCGGCCGCTGGACGCGCAGGAGGTCGTCGACGCCGGGCGGGCCGCCGGCCCCCGCATCGGCGCCCTGCTCGCGGACGTCGTCCGGCGCGTGCTCGCGGCCGGCCCGGCGTGAGCGGCGTCCCCGTCGACGCCGCCCTGCTCGAGCGGGCGCGCGCCTGGGCCGCGGAGGACCCCGACGAGGCCACCGCCGCCGAGCTGCGCGCCCTCCTCGAGCGGGCGCAGGGCGGCGACGCCGCCGCGGCCGCCGACCTCGCCGACCGCTTCGCCGGCGCGCTGCAGTTCGGCACCGCGGGCCTGCGCGGCGCGCTGGGCGCCGGCCCGAACCGCATGAACCGGGCCGTCGTCGTCCGCGCCGCCGCCGGGCTCGCCTCCTTCCTGCTCGCCGAGCGCCCCGCCCGCGAGGGCACCGGCCCGGACGGCGGCCCCGGCGGCTCACCCGGCGGCTCACCCGGGGGCGCGGCGCCCGAGGGCCCGCCGTCCGTGGTGGTCGGCTACGACGCCCGGCACGGCTCGGCGGCGTTCGCGCGCGACACCGCCGCCGTGATGACCGGCGCGGGCCTGCGCGCGAGGGTCCTGCCCCGGCCGCTGCCGACGCCGGTGCTCGCCTTCGCCGTCCGCTCCCTGCGCGCCGACGCCGGCGTGATGGTGACCGCGAGCCACAACCCGCCGCAGGACAACGGCTACAAGGTCTACCTCGGCGGCGTCGAGGGCGGGTCGCAGATCGTGCCCCCGGCGGACCAGCGCATCGCCGCGGCGATCGCGGCCGCCGGGCCGCTGGCCGGTGTCCCGCGCCCGGACGCCGGGTGGGAGGTGCTCGGGGACGACGTGCTCGAGGACTACCTCGCCGCGGCCGCGCGCCAGCCCGGCCCGGGCGCGCAGGAGCAGCCCCCCGCGGGGCTGCGGATCGTCCTCACGCCGCTGCACGGGGTCGGCGGGGCGGTCGCCCGCGAGGCGCTGCGCCGCGCCGGCTTCCCGGACGTCGCGGTGGTGCCCGAGCAGGCCGAGCCCGACCCGGACTTCCCGACCGTGGCCTTCCCCAACCCCGAGGAACCGGGCGCGATCGACCTCGCGCTGGCCCTGGCCCGCGAGCGGGGCGCCGACCTCGTCCTCGCCGTCGACCCCGACGCCGACCGCTGCGCCGTCGCCGTGCCCGACGAGGAGGCCGCCGGCGGGCCCGTGCCGGGCTGGCGCACCCTGACCGGCGACGAGCTGGGCAGCGTCCTCGGCGAGCACGTCGCGCGCGCCGTCGCCGGGCGCGGTGGCGCGTCCCCCCAGCGCGTGCTGGCGAGCTCGCTGGTCTCCTCGCGCCTGCTGGGGCGGATCGCCGCCGCGCACGGGCTCGGGTACGCGCAGACGCTGACGGGCTTCAAGTGGATCTCCCGCGTGCCGGGCCTCGTCTTCGGCTACGAGGAGGCGATCGGCTACTGCGTGGACCCGTCGTCCGTGCGCGACAAGGACGGCGTCGCCACCGCCGTGCGCGTCGCGCGCATCGCCGCCGGCCTCGCGGCCCGGGGGCGCACCCTGCTCGACGAGCTCGACGACCTCGCGCGCGCCCACGGCCTGCACGCGACCGACCAGCTGTCGGTGCGGGTGCAGGACCTGGGCCTCATCGCCGGCGCGATGGCGCGGCTGCGGGCGCTGCCGCCGACCGCGCTCGGCGGCAGCGCGGTGGTGGAGGCCACCGACCTCGCCGAGGGCGACGTCGCGACCACGGGCCTGCCGCCGACCGACGGCCTGCGCTACCGCACGGCGGACGGCGCCCAGGTCGTCGTGCGCCCCAGCGGCACCGAGCCGAAGCTCAAGTGCTACCTCGAGGTCGTCCTGCCCGTGCCCGCCGGGGCCGGCCGCGAGGAGCTGCGCGCCGCCCGCCGCCGCGCCCACGAGGCCCTGGCGGCCCTGCGCGCCGACGTCGCCGCCGCCCTCGACCTGCCGGCCTGAGCGCGGACCGGCCGGCGCCGGACCCCGGCGCCGGCCGCCGTCAGCGCCGTGGTCAGCACACCGGTCAGCGCCGTGGTCAGCGGGCTGCGGCGCGGTGGCGCGCCGCAGCCGGGCGCGGGAGGGGGTTGAGCACGTCGGCGTCGGCCGCGAGGGAGTCCTCCGCGGCCACCGGCCACACCTCAAGGTCGGGGTGGACAAGCAGGTCGTCGACGAGCGCGTGGGTGCCGGCGACGAGGGTGCAGTCGAGGTCCACCTCGGTGGCGACGCACCAGGCGCGGTCCTGCGGCCAGAACAGGTTCGGGGACTGCGGCACGAACCAGGTCGGCGTCGCGCGGTAGCCCATCTGCGCCGTGGCCGTCAGGGGCCCGCTGAAGACCAGCAGGTCGCGACCGGGCAGGGAGACGGTCGGCTGGCCCGGGGTGGCGGCGTCCCAGCCGCGGCCCCAGCCCTCCCACTGGCAGAACCAGCACCGGTCGCCGGTGCCGGTGTGGCGGCCGAGCACCTCGAGCAGGGCGGCCAGCGGCTCGGGGTCGAGGTTGCCGGCGTCCGGCTCCTCGCCGTCCCACCCGGGGCGCACGCTCTCCCCCCGCAGGACCGTGGAGACGTTCTCCCACTGCATCAGGGGGTGCTCCGTGCGGCCCGTGGCGGCGGCCGCGTCGGACCAGCGCGCGGGTGCGCCGTCCTCGTCGGAGCACGGGTGCAGCACCCGCGCGTACGCCGGGTACCCGGCCGGGACGACGGAGGCCACCGTCCCCCAGCCCTGCAGGCGCGCGCAGATCCAGTCGGCGACGGAGGCGTCCGCGCTCGGCAGCAGCGCGCGGTCGGGTGCGCCGGTGCCGGCGCTCGGAGCGGGGTGCGTGGCGTCGGGCACCCGGCCATGCTGCCGCAGGAGGCGGGCTCGCACCGGCGATCCGCCAGGATGGCCCGGTGCCGACCCCGCCCGCCCGCGTCGTCCTCCTCTGCGGACCGAGCGGGTCGGGCAAGACCTCCCTGGTGCGCCGCCTGGGGCTGCCCACGCTGTCCCTCGACGACTTCTACCGGGACGCCGACGACCCCGGCGACCCTCCCCTGCCGCACCGCTTCGGCATCGTCGACTGGGACGACGTGCGCAGCTGGGACGCCGAGGCCGCCCTGGCGTGCCTGCGCCGGCTGTGCGAGCAGGGCGTCGCCGACGTGCCGGTCTACGACATCCCCACCTCGCGGCGCACGGGCACGGCCCGCCTCGACCTCGCGGGCAGCCGCGTCGTGCTGGCCGAGGGCGTCTTCGCGGCGCACCTGGTCGCCCCGTGCCGCGAGGCGGGCCTGCTCGCGGACGCCGTCTGCCTGCGCCTGGGCCCGTGGGCGACGTTCTGGCGGCGGCTGCTGCGCGACCTCGCCGAGGGGCGCAAGCGCCCGAGCACGCTCCTGCGCCGCGGCTGGGCCCTGCGCCGCGCGGAGCCGGAGCTGGTGGCGCGGTGGACGGCGCTCGGCTGCCGCCCGCTGCACCCCGCGGACGCCGAGCGGGCGGTGCGGGCCCTGGCGGCCGCCGGGGGCTGAGCTCCCCGGCCCGGCCACGCGGCCCGGCCACGAGCCCGGTGCCGGGCGCTCAGTACCGGAAGCGGCCCACGAGCTGCTGCAGCTCGCCCGCCATGCGGGAGAGCTCCTCCGCCGCCTCGCCCGTGGCCGAGGCGCCGGCGGTGGTCTCCTGCGCGGCGGAGGCCACGACGGTCACGTTCGCCGCGATCTGCCCGGCGCCGGCGGCGGCCTCGGCCACGTTGCGCGCCATCTCGTTGGTCGTCGCGGTCTGCTCCTCCACCGCCGAGGCGATGGTGGTCTGCCGGTCGTTGATCTGGGCGATGACCTCGGAGATCTCCTCGATCGCGCCGACCGCGCCGGCGGTGTCGGACTGGATGGACTCCACGCGCCGGGCGATGTCCTCCGTCGCCCGCGCGGTCTCCTGGGCCAGCTCCTTGACCTCGTTGGCGACCACGGCGAAGCCCTTGCCCGCCTCCCCGGCGCGGGCGGCTTCGATGGTGGCGTTCAGCGCGAGCAGGTTCGTCTGCTCCGCGATCGAGGTGATCACCTTCACGACGTCGCCGATCTCCTTGGAGGACTCCCCCAGCTTGCTGATCGTGCGGTTCGTGGCCTGGGCCGCCGTGACGGCCTGGGAGGCGACCTGGGTCGCCTCGGCGGCGTTGGAGGAGATCTCCCGGATCGCCGCGCCCATCTCGTCCGTGCCCGCGGCGACCGTACGCACGTTCATGGACACCTCGTCCGCGGCGGCGGAGACGACGCCGGCCTGCGTGGCGGACTCGGCGGCGGACGCCGACAGCTGGGTCGAGGTGGCCTTCATCTGCTCGGAGGCGGACGAGAGGGTCGAGGCGTTGCCGGCGATCTGCGCCATCGCGGTGCCGAGGGTGGAGATGGCGGTGTTGAGGGCGTGCGCCATGTCGCCGACCTCGTCGCGCGTGCCGACCTCGAGGCGCTGGTCGAGCCGGCCGGCGGCCAGGCCCTCGAGCACGCCCACGGCGCGGCGCAACGGGGAGGCGACGAGCCGGCCCAGCCCCAGGGCCAGCGCCACGCCGAGGACCACGGCGAAGCCCATGGCGGCGAAGATCAGCACCCGGGCGGAGGCGTAGGTCTCGTGGGCCTGCACCGCGGTCGCCTCGACCTCGGCGACCTGGGCGTCGCCGAGCTGGTCGCCGAGGCCGACGACGATGCCGTAGAGCCGGTCGCACTCGGCGAGCACGGGGCCGACGTCCTGCGCCTGCGCGCGGCTGGCGGGCAGGATCACGTCGTCGCGGAAGGCGCGGTACTCGGCCACGGCGGCCACGTAGCGCCCGAGCAGCTCCTGGTCGGTGAACTGCTCGCCGAAGTCGGCGATCTCCTCGTCGAACTTCGCGTCCAGCTCGACGATCTGCTCCTCGCGCGCCGGCTTGTCCGCCACCGGGCCGGCCAGGTGCAGCAGCACCCGCTGGCGCATGCCGCCGTTGGCCACGCGCGCCTCGGTCAGGTCCTTGAGGGGCACAGCGCCGCGGGCGTAGATGTCCCTGGCTGCCGCCTCCGTGCTGGCGACCTTGGACAGGCCGAGCAGGCCGACGCCCACGACGACGACGCACATGAGCAGGAAGCCGGCCAGCAGCTTCTGCGCGGTCCTCAGGTCGCGGAAGGCGCCGAGGGGGCCTCGACGGCCCCTGGTCCGCGCGGTGGTGCTGGTCTCCGTGCTCATGCCGCCTCGCTGTGGCTCGTGGGCGGGTCCTCCCGCCGGACACGAGCGGTATCGGCCGCCGGGCGGGCGGCCTTGAGGCGCCGGGCCGGACCGCGTGCCACCCCCGGCGCCCCGGCGCGGGGGCGGGGGCGGGGAGAGGATGGAGGGCATGACCGTCGCCGAGCCCCGTCCTCCCGCCGCGCGCTCGGGGATCGACCTGAGCCGGGTCGACCCCGCCGTGCGCCCCCAGGACGACCTGTACGAGCACGTCAACGGCCGCTGGCTGCGCGAGCACGTCATCCCCGCCGACCGCGCCCAGGACGGCACCTTCCGCGCCCTGCGCGACCAGGCCGAGGCCGACGTCCGCTCGATCGTGGAGGAGGCGGCCGCCTCCTCCGGCGGCACCGACGCCAGCGACGGCGACAGGGACAGCGGCAGGGACAGCGGCTCGGGCGGCGGCTCGGGCGGCGTCCGCCGGCAGATCGGCGACCTGTACGCCTCCTTCATGGACGAGGAGCGGGTCGAGGCGGCGGGCACCGCGCCGCTGCGGGACCTGCTCGGGCCGATCGCGGCGGCGCCGGACCGCGCCGCGCTCGCCGCCCTGCTGGGCTCGGGGCTGCGGGAGGGGCTGACGTCCCTGGTCGGCGCGTTCGTGACCACCGACGCGAAGGACTCCACGCGCTACCTGGTGCACCTGAACCAGGGCGGCCTGGGCCTGCCCGACGAGTCCTACTACCGCGAGGAGCAGTACGCGCCCGTGCGGGAGGCGTACGTCGGGCACCTGGGCCGGATGGCGGTGCTCGCGGGCCTCGTCGACCCCGCCGACGAGGACGGCGCCGCGGCGTTCGCGCGCTCGGTCGTGGACCTCGAGACGGCCCTGGCCGCGGAGCACTGGGACCGCGTGAGCAACCGCGACGCGGAGAAGACGTACACGCTCCTGACGCTGGAGCAGCTGCGCGAGCTCGGCGACGGCTTCGACTGGGACCCGTGGCTGGCGGCGCTGGGCGCGCCCGAGGGCGCGTTCGCGGAGGTCGTCGTCCGGCAGCCGTCGTTCGTCGCCGGCGCGGCCCGGCTGTGGGTCGAGCGGCCGCTGCAGCAGTGGAAGGACTGGCTGTCGGCGCGCACGGCGTCCGCGGTGGCCGGGTACCTCTCCAGCGACGTCGTCCAGGAGGGCTTCGACTTCTACGGCCGCACGCTGTCCGGCACGCAGGAGCTGCGCGAGCGGTGGAAGCGGGGGGTCTCCCTCGTCGAGGGCGCCCTCGGCGAGGCCGTCGGGGAGCTGTACGTGCAGCGGCACTTCCCCGCGGCCGCTCGGGAGCGCATGGTCGAGCTCGTCGACAACCTCGTCGCCGCCTACCGCGAGAGCATCTCGACCCTGGACTGGATGGGCCCGGCCACGCGCGAGCGCGCCCTGGCCAAGCTCGAGCGCTTCACGCCGAAGATCGGCTACCCCGAGCGGTGGCGCGACTACTCCTCCCTGGAGGTGCGCGCCGACGACCTGCTCGGCAACGTCCGCCGCGCGGGCGCCTTCGAGACCGACCACGAGCTCGCCAAGATCGGCCGGCCGGTCGACCGCGGCGAGTGGTTCATGACGCCGCAGACGGTCAACGCCTACTACAACCCGCGGATGAACGAGATCGTCTTCCCGGCCGCGATCCTGCAGCCGCCGTTCTTCGACCCCGCCGCGGACGACGCCGCCAACTACGGCGGGATCGGCGCCGTGATCGGGCACGAGATCGGGCACGGCTTCGACGACCAGGGCTCGCGCTACGACGGTGAGGGCAACCTCGTCGACTGGTGGGACGACGCCGACCGCGCCGAGTTCGAGCGGCGCGCGCAGGCGCTGGTCGAGCAGTACGGCGCCCTGTCCCCGCGCGGCCTGCCCGACCACCGGGTCAACGGCGAGCTGACCGTCGGGGAGAACATCGGCGACCTGGGCGGGCTGACGATCGCGCTCAGGGCCTACGGGATCGCGCTCGCCGCGGCCGGCGTCGCGCAGCCGCCCGTGATCGACGGGCTGAGCGGCCTGCAGCGCGTCTTCTTCGGCTGGGCGCAGGTGTGGCGCAGCCTGACCCGCGAGGAGGAGGCCGTGCGGCGCCTGGCGGTCGACCCGCACGCGCCGCCGGAGCTGCGCGCGAACGCCGTCGTGACCAACCTCGACGCCTTCCACGAGGCGTTCGGCGTGGTGGAGGGCGACGCCCTGCACACCCCCGAGGAGCGGCGCATCCGCATCTGGTGACGGCGCCGTCGGGGGTCCGGGCGTCCTGGGTCCGGGCGTCCTGGGTCCGGGCGTCCTGGGTCCGGACGTCCCGGGGGTCGTCCGCGGCTAGTGGTCGGCGGCGAAGCGGACGGCGACCTGCTCGGCGGTGAGGACCCTGGCGTAGACCGCCGCCTCGTCCAGGGAGCCGGTGAACGCGGACGCCGCGGGCGCGGGCGTGAACGCGTACGCGTCGCCGCCCGCCCAGCGCCAGTGGCCCTGCGCGGGGCCGGCGGCGGCGGTGTCGGCGCCGGAGGCCACCTGGACGCCGTCCAGGTACAGCCGCGCGCCACCGGCGCTGCTCGACGTCGCCGTCGCGAGGTGCCACTGCCCGTCGGACCAGTCGCGGCCGGTGGGTGACTGCACCGGGGTCCTGCCGTCGCCGGCGGTGAACGCCACCGCGCCCGCGCCGGTCACGTACAGGGTCGGGCCGCGCGAGGTGGACGTGCCCGTCGCGGCGGCGCTGAAGCCGACGAGCGGGCCCCCGTCCGCGCCGTCGGCCCTGAACCAGACCTCCAGGGTGACGGGGTCGGAGCGGGCCAGCAGCGGGCTGGTGATCGTCGCGGTCTCCACGGTGCCCGAGCCGTTGCGCAGCCGCACGGCGGTGCTCGACGCCTGGTTGCCGATGGCGGTGCCCTCCAGCGCGCCCCGCACCCCCAGGGCGAAGCGCGGGAAGCGCCCGTAGGTGCCCGGCTCGGCGCCCTGCGCGTCGGCCACGACCCGCAGGGGTGCGGGGTCGTCGAGCCGCCAGTGCAGCTGCGGAGCGTCGGAGGCGACCAGGCCGCGGTAGGCCGCGGCGGTCCTCGTGCGGGCCTGGGAGTGCTCCACGACCTCCTCGGGCGCCAGCACCCGGGCGTAGACGGCGACCTCGTCCAGGGCGCCGGTGAACTGCTCCGCCACCTCCCCGAACGCGAGGTTCTCGTGCTCGACGGGGGCGGTGCCGAGGCGCCAGTGGCCGGCCGCGGGCGCCGGCAGGGTCCCGATCAGCCCGGCGTCGAACACCTCCGTGCCGTCGACGTAGACGACGAGGTCCTGCTCCGAGCCGTTCGGCTTCGGCGGGGCGTCCTGCCGGACGGTGGCGACGACGTGGTGCCACGCGGGCGCGGCCGTGCTGCCGGGGGTGAAGATCTTGGGGTCCCCCGCGTCGGCGCCGCACTGCTCCTGGTGGACGGTGGCGCCGCCGGCGTCCGTCTGCCTCACCAGCACGCACGCCTGGCCCTTCGGGTCGACCCACATCTGCGCGGCGCCACCGGTGGTCTCGGTGCGGGAGTCGGTCAGGCGCAGCAGCGAGCCCCCGGTGGAGGTCCTCACCCACGCCTCGAGGGTGAAGCCGGTCCGCGGGGCGTAGTCGACCGGCGTGTCCGTGGCGGCGTAGCGGTCCCCCGCGAACAGCACCGCCGTGCCCGCCGCGTCCCCGGTGATCGCGTCGTCGGACGTCACCACGGCGTCCGTGGGGCCGGTGTAGCTGCCCGCGGGGCCGGCTGCCGCCGCCGCCGTGCTGGTCCCCGGCGCGTCGTCCAGGCGGTGGTGCAGCAGCGGTCCGTCCGCGAGGACCGTCTGCGGGTAGCTCGGGAACGCCGCCTTCGTCGCGACCCGGTTGCCGCTGCTGGAGGTGGTGGCGACGAAGGCCGCACGGGCCTCGCCCGGTGCGACCACCGCCGCGCCGAGCAGCACCACGGCGAGGGCCCCAGCGGTCGCCGGGTGCGCCGGCAGCGCCCGGGCGGCGCGGCGCCCGCCGCGGTGCGCCCGGGGCCGTCGCGACCCGCCGCGGCGCGGCGGCGCCTGCCGGCGCGTGCGGTCGGCCCGGGCCCGCACGGCGCGGCGGGCGACGAGCACGAGCGCGGCGGTGCCGAGCAGCAGCGGCCCGTAGGCCCCCTGGTGCAGCCACAGGGCGGGCAGGCCCGCCGCCGGCACGCGCACGACGGCGCGGCCGTGGACGGCGGTGGGCTCGACGGGCGTGGAGTCGGGGTGCTCGTTGGCGTCGCCCCGGGTGACCAGGCGGCCGTCGGGGCGGACCTCGGCGACCCGGTGCACCAGCGACCCGCCGGGCCGCACCGGGTCGTCCACGACCACGACCTGGCCGGCTCGCACCCGGCCCGCCCGCACCTGGCCGGGGCCGACCGGTGCGGACACCACGACGTCGCCGGGCTCGACGGCCGGGCGCATGGACCCGGACAGGACGACGTCCGAGCGCCACCCCAGCGCCACCGGCACCAGGGCCAGGGCGAGCAGCCCCACGAGCAGCGACAAGCCGGCCCAGCAGGCGCCGTCCAGCAGCAGCGCGCGCGAGCGACGGCTCACGGCTCCTCGACGCTCTGGGCTTCCCAGACCACCTTCAGCGTGGTCGTCTTCCCCTGGATCGTCGCGTCGTAGCGGTTCTTGGGCAGCGCGTACGTGAAGCGGTAGCTGCGCTTGTCGCCGGCCGCCAGCGGCACCCACGTGCCGTGGCCGCTGGTCCACCCGGTGCCGATGCCGCGCAGCTTGCCGCTGTAGACGGCGGGGCCGGCGGCGGTGAACGCGGCGCACGTCGCCGAGGCCGTCCCCTGCTCGACCGCGAAGTCGAGCTCGCCCGCGAGCGCGGGATCGCCGGTGACCTCGCCGAAGACCCGCACGCCCTGGCTGGCCACGGTGCCGCCGTAGGTGACGGTGACGCAGCCCGCGCCCCGCTTGCCGGGGACCATGTCGGCGACGGTGAACGCGGCCGCGTCGGCGTCGTCGTCGGTCAGCACCACCTCCCCCGTCGTCCACGCGTTGCCGGGGTTCTCCGTCTGGTCGAAGAAGGCCGCGTAGGAGGACTCCCACACGAGGAGCCCGCTCACGACGAGCCCCAGGGGGACGGCGACGGCCGCGACGGTGGCGCGGCCGGTGCGCGGCGAGGGGTTCACGGCGGCTCGCCGCCCCGGACGCCGGGCGCGGCGGCTGCGGACGGGTCGATCGGTGGTCATGGTGCCTCCTCGGGCGGACGGCATCCGATCGGCAGGGCGGCGAGGGACCTTGAGCGGCACGGGACCCCGAGCGGCGCGGGACCCCGAGCGGCGCGGCGCCCCGGCGCGCGAGGGCTCCAGATCCCCCGCCCGCGAGCCGACAGGAGGGAGGAGAGGTGCCGGAGCGGGAGGAGGTGCGGGGTGCGGTCGCTGGTGGTGCTCCTGCTGGTCCTCGCGACCGCCCTCGGGTCCGCCGCGCCCGCTGCCGCCGCCGAGGAGGTGCGCCTGTCCTCCGACGCCGGCGGGCCCCTGTTCCCCACCGGCGCTCCCCTGGCCCCCGGCTCGTCCTCCCGCTGCGCGGTCCTCGCCTGGACGGCGAACCCGGGCGGCCGCTCCCTGGTCCTCTCGGCGCGGGCCCAGGGGGCCCTGGCCGCTCACCTCGGCGTCGTGGTCGAGGTGGGCACGGGCGGCTCCTACGCCGAGCCGGGGTGCACGAGCTTCCAGCCCGGCGGCGCTCCGGCCTTCAGCGGCACCCTGGCGCAGCTCGCGGCCGAGCCGGCGCCGGTGGCGCTGGCGGCCCTGCCGGCGACGCCGGGCCGCCTGACGCTGCGCGTCCTCGTCCGGGTGCCGCGCGACGACACGGCGTCCGGCCTGAGCGCCACCGGCTCCTTCACCGTCCGCGCGTCCGGGGACCCCCTGCCGGCGCCCGCGCCTGCGCCGACCCCGCGGCCGGAGCCGACCCCAGAACCCGGGCCGACCCCAGGACCGGAGCCGA
Source organism: Quadrisphaera sp. DSM 44207 (assembly GCF_900101335.1). Classification (NCBI taxonomy): domain Bacteria; kingdom Bacillati; phylum Actinomycetota; class Actinomycetes; order Kineosporiales; family Kineosporiaceae; genus Quadrisphaera; species Quadrisphaera sp. DSM 44207. The sequence goes on from NZ_FNKA01000001.1 coordinate 665,729, forward strand.
CGCCGACGCCGACCCCTGAGCCGACGCCGACCCCTGAGCCGACGCCGACCCCTGAGCCAGCCCCGACGCCGGAGCCGGCCCCGCCGCCGTCCTCGGGAGGTTCCCCGAGAAGCGCCCTGGGAGGCGCCCCGGCCCCCGCGCCTCCCCGGGTCGTGCTGTCCGCGCCCGCGGCGCCGGGAGGCGACCCGATCCGGATCCCGCAGGTCCCCCTCGCCGACCCCGGGCGCGCGCCGACGGCGGACCCCGACCCCGCGGGGACCGCGGACGCCGACGCCGACGCCGGCGCCGACAGCGAGACCGGCAGCGACGCCCTCGCCGGCACCGACGCCGTCGCCGGCGTCGGCACCGGCGACGGCCCCGGCGGCGACGCGGTCACCCTGCCCCTGACCAGCGGCGGCGAGGAGGACGAGGGCCTGCTCGACCGGGTCCTCGGCGGCGACGTCGCCGCAGCGGTCCGCGAGGCGCTCGCGGCGCCCGTCCAGGCGGTGCGGGAGGCGGCCACGGCGGTCGCGAGGGTGGCGGTCGCCTCCGCGGCGCCCGCGGCCCGCGGCGCCTCCTGGGGCCTGAGCACCCTGCTGCTGCTGGCCCTGTTCCTCGCCGTGCAGCACCGCATCGACGCCCGCGACCCCAAGCTCGCGCTGGCCCCGGTCTCGGCCGACCCCGACCTCCCCTTCGACGAGCGGTACCCGTCCCCGACCCCAGGAGCCCAGGGATGAGCGCGCAGCAGGCCGGGGACGTCGGTCTCGTCCCCCTGATGGACCGCATCCGCGGCCTGGAGGCGTGCCGCCCGGTGCTGGCGGTCGGGGCGCTGGTCGCGCACCTGGTCTCCGGCGCCGCCCGCCCCGAGCTGACCGTCCTCCTCCTCGTCGCCAGCGGCGCGCACCTGGCCCTGACGCTCCCGACGCTGCTCGCGCCCCGGCTGCGGCGCGCGAGCGCCGTCCGGCTGCACGGCCTCGCCCTGCTCCTGGACGGCGTGCACCTGGCCGTCGTCGCCTACGGCGTCCACGGCTACGGGCACCCGGTCCTGGCGCTGCTGCTGGTCCACCTGGTCTCGGTGACCCTGCTCGGCTCCTTCCGCAGCGGCTTGAAGGTGGCCGTGTGGAACAGCCTGCTCATGGCCGTCACCCACCAGCTGCAGCTGGAGGGCGTCGTCCCGGCTCCCGCGGCGACCGACGGCCGGACCGTCGTCCTCGCCGTCGCGGGCGTGTGGCTGGTGACCACGACCACGGCGGTGTTCGCGGCGGCGAACGAGCGCGAGCTGCGCCGCCGCACCTACGACGCCGCGACCCTCGCCCGGTTCTCCCTGCGCCTGGAGGCCTCCCTGGAGCCCGCAGAGGTCGCCGCGACGCTCGCCGGGGCCGTCACCGAGGACTTCGGCCTGGCGCGGGCGGTGGTCCTCGGGCCCGGCCCGGAGGTCCTGGAGCGCCTGGCCGGCGCCGGGGACGCCGTGCGGGCCGAGGAGGACGAGGAGCCCGGCGCGCCGGGCCGCCGCAGCGCCGTGGAGGACCACATGGTGCGCACCGCGATCGCCGAGCACCGCAGCGTCCGCGTGCCCCGGCTGGACCCCGCCCGCGACCCCTGGCTGTCCGCGGCGCTGCCCGGTGCGCGCAACCTGCTGCTCGTCCCGCTCTACGCCGACGGCACCGTCGTCGGCGTGCTGGCCGCCGAGCACGGCGGCCGGCGCGGGGCGCGGGTGGAGCGCCGGGCGCTGGAGGTGCTCGAGCGCTACGCCTCCCACGCGGCGCTCGCCCTGAGCAGCGCCCGCCTGCTGGTGCAGGTGAGGCGGCAGGCGGAGACCGACGGCCTGACCGGGGTCGCGAACCGCCGCACGTTCGACCGGACGCTGGCGCAGGAGCTGGCGCGCGGGGCCGCCGCCGGCCAGCCGGTGACCCTGGTCATGGTCGACATCGACCACTTCAAGCGGCTCAACGACGCGTTCGGCCACCAGACCGGCGACCTGGTGCTGAAGCGGGTGGCGCACGCGCTGGAGACCGCGGTGCGCCGCAGCGACCTGCTCGCCCGCTACGGCGGGGAGGAGTTCGCCGTCGTGGTGCCGGGTGCCTCCCCGGAGGAGGTCGTCGAGATCGCCGAGCGCCTGCGCGCCGCCGTCCGGGAGGCCTCCTCCGACCCCGCCGTCACGGCGAGCTTCGGGGTGGCCACCGCGGTGGGCGCCGCCGCGACGCCCGAGCGGCTGCTCGCCGCGGCCGACCAGGCGCTGTACCGCTCCAAGGAGGGCGGGCGCGACCGCGTCACCGCGGCGCTCCTCGACTGACCCCCGCCCCCACCTCCACCGTGATCTTGCACGTCCGGTCGGGAGCGGCGCCAGGGCCCGGCTCTCCACCGCCGAGTCGGACGAACGCGGCCTGCGCCGACCTGCGAGGGGTCAGCGCGCCACGGGGGTCAGCGAGAGCGTCAGCGCGCGCCGTCCGGCGTCGGAGCGGGCCGTCGCGAGCCGCTCGGGGCTCGGGCGCCCGTACTCGGTGGTCCGCTGGACGGCGGGGCGCCCGATCCCGGCGGCCACGTCCTCCAGCTCGGCGATGGTCTTCAGGGACCCGTTCTCCGAGCCCGCCATGCGGGAGATCGTCTCCTCCATCAGCGTGCCGCCGAGGTCGTCGGCGCCGCCGCTGAGCGTCGCCCGCGTGCCGACGACGCCGAGCTTGACCCACGAGGTCTGCACGTGGTCGATCCGCCCGTGCAGCAGCAGCCGCGCGACCGCGTGCACGGCGCGGTTCTCCTGCACCGAGGCACCGGCGCGGGCGACGCCCGCGAGGTACAGCGGCGCGCTCTGGTGCACGAACGGCAGCGGCACGAACTCGGTGAACCCGCCCGTGCGGTCCTGCACGGCCGCGAGGGTGCGCAGGTGCGCCACCCAGTGCGCGGGGGTGTCGACGTGGCCGTACATCATCGTCGAGCTCGACCGCAGGCCCACCTCGTGCGCGGTCGTGACCACCTCGATCCACGTGGCGGCCGGCAGCTTGCCCTTCGTGAGCACCCAGCGGACGTCGTCGTCGAGGATCTCCGCCGCGGTGCCGGGGACGGAGTCCAGCCCCGCCGCCTTCGCCTCGGTGAGGAAGTCGCGGATCGACAGGCCCGTGCGGCTCGCGCCGTTGACGACCTCCATGGGCGAGAAGGCGTGCAGGTGGATGCCGGGCCGGCGCCGCTTGACCTCGCGCGCGAGGTCGAAGTACGCCGTCCCCGGCAGGTCGGGGTGGATCCCGCCCTGCATGCAGATCTCCGTCGCCCCGGCCGCCCACGCCTCGTCGACGCGGTCCCCGACCTGCGCCATCGACAGCGTGAACGCGTCGGCGTCGGTGCGGCGCTGGGCGAAGGCGCAGAAGCGGCACCCGGTGTAGCAGACGTTGGTGAAGTTGATGTTCCGGTTCACCACGTAGGTGACGTCGTCGCCGACGACGTCGCGCCGCACGGCGTCCGCGAGCGCGCACAGGTCCTCCAGGTCCTGGCCCTGGGCGGAGAACAGCGCGAGGTACTGCGCGTCGCTCAGCCCGGCCGGGTCCTCGGCCGCCCGGCGCAGGGCGGCCCGCACCTCGGGCTCGCTGCTCCCCGCAGACGTCGCGGGTGCCGCGCGCACCTGCTCGCGCAGCGCCTCCCAGTCGCCGTAGACGGCGTCGAAGTCGCTGCGCCTGTCCTCCGTGCGCCCGGTGGTGTCCACCTCCACGTGCAGGTCGACGCGGCCGGACCCGGCGGCGTCGAGGGAGCCCCACGCGGCGTCCGGCTCCTGCCACGGCAGGCCGACCGGACGGCGTCCGGGCACCGCGAGCCCGTCGGGGCCGGCGAGGGCCCGCACGTGCGGGCGCACCCGCGGGTCCAGCCACGGCTCCTCGGCGAGCACGTGCTCGGGCTGGGCGGCGAGGCGCTCGCGCAGCTCGAAGCCCGCCTCGCCCGACCAGCGCGCCAGGTCCTCCAGGTGGGGCCAGGGGCGCTCGGGGTTGACGTGGTCGGGGGTGAGCGGGCTGACCCCGCCCCAGTCGTCGACGCCCGCGCGCAGCAGCAGTCCCAGCTCCTCGGGGTCCGAGAGGTTCGGCGGCGCCTGCACGCGCACCTTCGGCCCCAGCAGCAGGCGCGCGACGGCGAGCGCGGCGAGGTACTCCTGCAGCTCCAGGTCGTCCGCGGCCTGCATCGCCGTGCGCGGCTTGGCGCGGAAGTTCTGGACGATCACCTCCTGCACGTGCCCGTGCCGGCGGGCGGAGGCGCGGATCGCCAGCAGCGACTCGACGCGGTCGGCGGGGGTCTCCCCGATGCCGAGGAGCACGCCGGTGGTGAACGGGACGGCGCAGCGCCCGGCGTCCTCGATCACCCGCAGCCGCACGGCCGGGTCCTTGTCCGGGGAGCCGAAGTGGGCGGCGCCGCGCTGCTCGAACAGCGCCCGCGACGTCGTCTCGAGCATCATCCCCATGGACGCCGCGACGGGCTTGAGGCGCTGCAGCTCCTGCCAGGTCATCACCCCGGGGTTCAGGTGCGGCAGCAGCCCGGTCTCCTCCAGCACGCGCACGGCCGCGGCGCGCACGTAGCCGAGGGTGGAGTCGTACCCGTGGGCCTCCAGCCACTCCCGGGCGGCGGGCCAGCGGTCCTCGGGGCGGTCCCCGAGGGTGAACAGGGCCTCCTTGCACTCCAGCGCCGCGCCGGCGCGCGCCAGCTCCACGACCTCGTCCGGGGAGAGGTAAGGAGCCTCGCCGCGCTCGCGCAGCTGCCCCGGCGTGGTGACGAAGGTGCAGTAGTGGCAGCGGTCGCGGCACAGGCGCGTGAGCGGGATGAACACCTTGCGCGAGTACGTCACGACGCCCGGGCGCCCGGCGGTGGCCAGGCCGGCGTCGCGCACGCCGCCCGCCGCCGCGAGGAGGCGGGCCAGGTCCTCCCCCGCGCCCAGGCCGCGCGCGTGCAGCAGGGTCTCGGCCTCAGGAGCGTCCAGCGCGCTGCCGGCCTCGGCGCGCTTGAGGGCCCGTCGGATCGCGGAGGCGGTGGGCACGAACGGGGAGGAGTCCGGCATCCCTCGACTCTACGGACGGCGCGCGCGGGCGGCGCACCGACCGATCCCGCCGACCGCTCTCGCCGACCGCTCCCGCCGCCCACCCCGCCCGTCGCCGTGATCTTGCACGTCCGGTCGCGCACCGGACCGGACGTGCAAGATCGCCACGGGGATCGGGTCAGGACGGGGGCGCGGCCCAGCCGGGCAGGACGACGTCGCGCTGGAGGTCCTGGCGCACGTCCTCGGGCAGGAACGCGGCGTCGAGGGCGTCGAGGGTGACCTGGCGGAAGTCCTCCCAGCGCCACCCCGCCTCCTGCGCGAGCAGCACCATCTCGTCCGTGAGCGTCGTGCCGGTCCACAGCCGGTCGTCGCTGGAGAGCGTGATGGTGAACCCCAGGTCGCGCAGCGCCGTCACCTGGTGCCCGGCGATGCTCGGCGACGTGCCGGTCTGGGTGTTGGAGCGGGGGCAGACCTCCAGCGGCACCTGGCGGTCGCGCACGAAGGCGGCGACCCGGCCGAGCGCGTTGGTCACGCCGTCCCCGGCCCGCACGTCCTCCAGCACCCGCACGCCGTGCCCGATGCGCTGGGCCCCGAGCGCCAGGGCGTCGGCCACGGACTCCGGCCCGACGGCCTCCCCGGCGTGGATCGTGAACGGGAGCAGCTCGGCGCGCAGCAGCGCGAAGGCCTCCGCGTGCCGGGAGGCGGGGAAGCCGATCTCCGGCCCCGCGACGTCGAAGCCGACGACGCCGGCGTCGCGGCGCGACAGCGCCAGGCGCGCGGCCTCGAGGCTGCGGTCGGCCTGGCGCATGGCGCACACGATCGCGCCGGTGCGGATCGGGGTGCCCGCGGCGGCGGCCTCGGCCTCCCCGGCGCGCAGCCCGGCCAGGACGGCGTCGATCACCTGCTCCATGCTCAGGCCGCCCGCGGTGCTCAGCTCCGGCGCGAAGCGGGACTCGGCGTAGACCACGCCGTCGGCGGCCATGTCGAGGACGAACTCGCGCGCCACGCGCTGCAGGGCGTGCTCGGTCTGCAGCACCGCGCCCGTGTGCGAGAACGGCTCGAGGAAGAGCTCGAGGGAGCCGGAGTCCGCGGCGGCCTGCACCCACGCGGCGAGCTCGTCGGGATCGGTGCGGGGCAGCTCGTGGCCGGCCTCGTCGGCCAGCTCCACGAGCGTGGCGGCGCGCAGGCCGCCGTCGAGGTGGTCGTGCAGGACGACCTTCGGGGCCGCCGCCAGCTGCTCGCGCGAGGGAGCGCTCACGCGCGCTCGTCCTCGTCGCCGCCGGCGCCCGGGTACTCCTCGTCGGCGTCGGGCAGCGCGCGCCCCTGCTCCAGGACGTCGGCCACCTCCGCCTCGTCGGGCAGGGCGTCGTCCCCCCGCGGGGTGGCGGCACCGCCCTGCTCGAGGACGTCGGCGACCTCCGCCTCGTCGGGCAGGGCGTCGTCGCCGCGGGGGACGGCGGCGCCGTCCTCCTCCGGCGCGACGGGCTGCTGCTGCTCGACCAGGTCTGCCTCGTCGGCGGTGGGCTCGCTCACGCGGGCCAGCCTAGGGGGCCAGTTGCGCCGAGCAGCCGCGCGGCCGGGGGCCCCCGACCTATGCTCGCCGCGTCGGACGTCACGGACGGTGCAGAGGAGTTGCGCAGCGTGCCAACCAGTGCCGGGTCGCGGCTGCGCCGCGTGCCCCCGGCGGCGCTGCTGGGGGTGCTCGCCCTCGGTGCCGCCGGCTGCTCGGGCGCCTCGCCCGCCGCGCAGGCGGCCCCCGCCCCCGTGCGGGCGCCCCTCGTCTCCGACGCGCCGACCGTGGGCACCCCCGAGCCGGGCGCGGACCACGCCGCCTTCACCATGCCCAGCGGCAACATCACCTGCCTGCTGGAGAAGGGCGCCGGCGCCGCCGACGCCGTGCGCTGCCAGATCGCCGAGCGGTCGTGGACCCCGCCGCCCCAGCCGGCGGAGTGCACCAGCGGCTGGGGCGACGGCGTGACGGTCACCGAGGGCCGCGCGGAGGTCACCTGCGCCGGCGACAGCGTCGCCGGCTGGGTCGAGCCGGGCACCGACGGGCCGGTGACCCTGGCCTACGGCTCGGTGATCACCCTGGGTGATGTCACGTGCGAGAGCCGCGAGGACGGCGTGCGCTGCTCGGACACCACCACGGGCGCCGGCTTCGTCCTCTCCCGCGCCCGCTACGAGCTGTTCGGCGGCTGAGCCGGCCCGAGGCCGGACGCGGCCCGGGTCGAGCGCGGCCCGAGGTCGAGCGCCGCTCAGCCGATCCGGTCGAGGACCAGCGGCGGGCGCAGCGCCGTGCCCGGGCCCGGCGCCGGGCCCACCGTCACCTGCCCGGCCAGCGCCTCCAGCGCCCGCCCGACGCGCCCGGGGGTGTCGGTGTGCAGGGTGAGCAGCCGCTGCCCGGCGCGCACGGCGTCCCCGAGGCCGACGTGCAGCTCCACGCCGGCGCCCGCCTGCACGGCCTCCCCCTGCCGCGCCCGCCCGGCGCCGAGGCGCCAGGCCGCGACGCCGACGGCGTGGGCGTCCAGGCGGGTCACGACGCCGTCGACCTCGGCGCTCACGTCGTGCGCGTGCCGCGCGGCGGGCAGCGGCGCGTCGGGGTCGCCGCCCTGGGCCGCGATCATGCGCCGCCAGGCGTCCATGGCGGAGCCGTCGGCGAGGCGGTCGGCGGGGTCGACGCCGTCCCGGCCCGCGGCCGCGAGCATCTCCCGCGCCAGCGCGAGGGTGAGCTCGACGACGTCCGCGGGGCCGCCGCCGGCGAGCACCTCCACCGACTCGCGCACCTCCAGGGCGTTGCCGGCGGTGCGCCCGAGCGGGGTCGACATGTCGGTCAGCAGCGCCACCGTGCGCACGCCGGCGTCGGTGCCGAGGTCGACCATGGTCCGCGCCAGCTCGCGGGCGTCGTCCGCCGTCTTCATGAAGGCGCCCGAGCCGACCTTGACGTCGAGGACGAGCGCGCCGGTGCCCTCGGCGATCTTCTTGCTCATGATCGAGCTGGCGATGAGCGGGATCGACTCCACGGTGCCGGTGACGTCGCGCAGCGCGTAGAGCTTCGCGTCGGCGGGCGCCAGGCCGGTGCCGGCGGCGCAGACCACGGCGCCGACGTCCTCGAGCTGGCGGAGCACCTCCTGCGTCGACAGCGAGGCTCGCCACCCCGGGACGGACTCGAGCTTGTCGAGCGTGCCGCCGGTGTGCCCCAGGCCGCGCCCCGACAGCTGCGGGACGGCGACCCCGCAGGCCGCGACGAGCGGCGCGAGCGGCAGGGTGGTCTTGTCCCCCACCCCGCCGGTGGAGTGCTTGTCGGCCGTGGGGCGCGAGAGGGAGGAGAAGTCCAGCCGCTCTCCCGTGGCGATCATCGCCGCCGTCCAGCGGGCGACCTCCCGGCGCGTCATGCCGTTGAGCAGGACCGCCATCGCCAGCGCCGACATCTGCTCGTCGGCGACGTCCCCGCGGGTGTAGGCGTCGAGCACCCAGTCGATCTGGCCGTCGGACAGCTCCCCGCGGTCGCGCTTGGTGCGGATGACGTCGACGGCGTCGTGCGCGGCAGGCGGAGCGGGGGTCATGGTCGTGATCCAAGCACCCGCTCCCCGCGGCCCGTGCGCCGCGCTTCGCGGGCGGAGCGCGGCGCAGGGACGTCGTCCAGGTGCCCTTCGCGGGCGGAGTGCGGCGCGAGGGACCTCAGGAGCCGGGGCGGTCAGCGCTGCCGCAGGTCGCCCGGGCCGAACGCGTCCGGGAGCAGCTGGTCGAGCGCGCGCACCCCCGAGGTCGTCTCGAGCAGCAGCTCCGGCCCGCCGTGCTCGAGCAGCAGCTGCCGGCAGCGCCCGCAGGGGGAGACGGGCTCGCCGTCCCCGCCCACCACGCAGACGGCGACCAGGCGCCCTCCGCCGGTGGCCGCCAGGGAGCTGACGAGCCCGCACTCGGCGCACAGCGTCACCCCGTAGCTGGCGTTCTCCACGTTGCACCCGACGACGACGCGCCCGTCGTCCACGAACCCGGCGGCGCCCACGGGGAAGCGCGAGTAGGGCGCGTAGGCGCGGCGCACCACGGCGCGCGCGGCCTCGCGCAGCTCGTCCCAGTCCACCTCGCGCGCGCCCCCACCAGCTGCGGCGGCCACGCTCAGCCCTTCCCGTACGGGACGCCGTCCGCGGCCGGCGCCCGCACCCGCCCGACCAGGCCGGCGACCGCGAGGATCGTCGCCAGGTACGGCAGCATCAGCATCAGCTGGCCGGGCACCGGGAAGTCGATCGTGGACAGCGTCTGCTGCAGGCTGTACGCGAACCCGAACAGCAGCGCGGCGCCCAGCGCCCCCAGCGGCTTCCACCGGCCGAAGATCATCGCGGCGATGGCGATGAACCCCTGGCCCGCCGTCATCTCCTCCCCGAACGCCCCCACCCGGCCCAGGGTGAAGAACGCCCCGCCCAGGCCGGCGACCGCGCCGCCGAGCAGCACGTTGCGCCACCGCACGGCGAGCACGCGCACGCCGAGGGTGTCGGCGGCCCTGGGGTGCTCGCCCACCGCGCGCACGCGCAGGCCCCACCGGGTGCGGAAGAGCGCGACGTGGACGACGGCGACCACGGCGTACATGAGGTAGACGACGATCGACTGGTCGAAGAGAACGGGCCCGAGCACCGGGACCTGCGACAGCAGCGGCACCGGCAGCGAGGCCAGGACGGGCGGGGTGTTGAAGGTGTCCGCCTCGGGCGCGAGCAGCTGCCCGTAGAGGAAGCTCGTGAACCCGATGACGAGGACGTTGAGGACGACGCCCACGATCGTCTGGTCGACGAGGTAGCGCAGCGAGAACAGCCCGAGCAGCGCGCCGACCACCAGGCCGGCCAGCGGCGCGGCGAGCAGGCCGGCGTAGGCGCTGTCCGTCAGGCTCGCGACGACGGCGGAGGCGAAGGCACCGGCGAGCAGCTGCCCCTCGATCGCGATGTTGATCACGCCGGCGCGCTCGCAGAGGACGCCGGCCAGAGCGCCGAAGACCAGCGGGACGGCGAGCAGCAGCGTGCCGCGCAGCAGCCCGGTGAAGGGGATGCTGCGCCCGGCCACGGCCCAGCACAGGAACGCCAGCACCCACGCGACCCCGAAGAGGGCCGTCGCCCAGGCCGGCGTGCGCCGCCCGGCGCGGGCGAGCACGGCCGACCACGCCGCCACCGCGGCGCACAGCAGCGCCAGCACCACCGCGGCGGCGCGGCTGGGCACGGCGACCGGCGGCAGCTGCACCGCCTCGGAGCCCAGCGCGAGCGCGAACGTGCTGCGCAGGCCGCCCGCTGGCAGCAGCCCGAAGCCCACCAGGGCTGCGAGGGCGAGGACGCCGAGGACGACCGGCTGCTTCCAGCTGCGCCGCGCGGTCGCGGGGCCGGGGGTCGCGGTGGCCGCGCGCTCGGGCGCCAGGGTCGACGGCGTGCTCACCGGGCACCTCCGGCCAGGGCCGGCTCAGCGGCGCGGCGGCGTCGGCGCGGCAGCCGAGGGCGCAGCGCCCGCACCAGGGCGGGGGCGGCGACGAAGAGCACGATGAGGGACTGCAGCACCACCACGAGGTCCAGGCTCGTGCCGGTGCGCGCCTGCATCGTCAGGCCCCCGGCGCGCAGGGCGCCGAAGAGCAGCCCGGCGGCCACCGCGCCCACCGGGCTGGAGCGGCCGAGCAGGGCGACCGTGATGGCGTCGAACCCCAGACCGCTGGAGACCCCGCCGGCGAGGAACCGCTCGGTGCCGAGCACCTGGGCGACGCCCGCGAGGCCCGCCAGGCCGCCGCACACGAGCATCACGCCGGTGTAGGAGCGCTCCACCGAGATCCCCGCCGTGCGGGCGGCGTGCGGGTTCTGCCCGACGGCGCGGAAGCGGAACCCGACCGTGCTGCGGGTGAGCAGCCACCACACGAACACCGCCGCCGCGAGCGAGAGCAGGATCCCCGCGTGCAGGCGGTGGGCGTCGCCGAACAGCCGCGGCAGCACCGCCGTCTCGAGGATCGGCGGGCTGATCGGGTCGTTGCGGCCCTCGCGCCGGAACGCGGACGTCGTCAGCAGGTAGGCGACGAGGAAGCGCGCCACGTAGTTGAGCATGATCGCGACGATGACCTCGTGGGCGCCGGTGGTGGCCTTGAGCACGCCGACGACCCCGCCCCACAGCGCGCCGCCGACGACGCCGGCCACCACGGCGAGCAGCAGGTGCAGCCCGGCGGGCAGGTCCAGGGCGAAGCCGACGTACGCCGCGAAGATCGCCGCCAGGATGATCTGGCCCTCGACGCCGATGTTGAACAGGCCGGTGCGGAACGCCAGCGCGACCGCCAGCCCGCCGGCGACCAGCGGCGTCGCCCACACCAGAGTCTCGGTCAGCGGGCGCAGCGCACCGGAGGGCGAGTCCGCCCCGAGGTCGAGCACCGACCCGGCGAACAGCGCGGCGTAGGCCTCGCTCACCGCCGTCCAGGCCGCGGCGAGCGTGTCCTGGGGGCGGGCGAAGAAGTAGCCGGAGGCCTCCTGGACCTCCTCCGTGGACACCACGATCAGCACGGCGCCCACGAGCAGGGCGAGCAGGACCGCCGCGACGGTGTTTCCCGCGGTGCCCAGCCGGGAGGGGGCCGGCCAGGCGCCCGCGCCGCGCGCCTCCGGGTGCAGGACCGGACCGCCGCTGCTGCCCGGCTCCCCCCCGCTGGCGACGGCGGCGGTCGGGGTCTCGTCCGGCTGGCTCACGGGCTGTCCTCGGCGGGGGAGGCGGAGGAGGCGCCGGCCGTGCGCGCGGCCTCCTCGTGCGGGACGCCGGCCATCATCAGCCCCAGGACGTCGCGGGGGGTGTCCGCGGGCACGACGCCCACGACGCGGCCGCGGTAGACCACGGCGATCCGGTCGGCGAGGGCGACCACCTCGTCCAGCTCCGTCGAGGAGATGATCACCGGGGTGCCGGAGTCGCGCTCGGCGACGATCCGCCGGTGCACGAACTCGATCGAGCCGACGTCCAGGCCGCGGGTGGGCTGGGAGGCGATGAACAGCTGCAGCGGCCGGGCCAGCTCGCGGGCGAGGACGACCTTCTGCTGGTTGCCGCCGGACAGCGAGCCGGCGGGGGTGTCGACGCTGGGGGTGCGGACGTCGAACTCGCGCACCTTCTCCTGCGCGAAGGCGCGCACGACGCGGGTGCGCAGCGAGAGCCCCTGCGCGTAGGGCGGGGAGCCGTGCAGGTCGAGCACCATGTTCTCGGCCACGGAGAAGGTGCCGACCAGGCCGTCGACGGTGCGGTCCTCCGGCACGAACCCGACCCCGGCGTCGAGGACCTGGCGCGGCGTGCGCCCGAGCAGCTCGACGCCGCCGAGGCGGATCGAGCCGCTCGCGCCCGGCTGCAGCCCGAGGATCGCCTCGGTCAGCTCGGTCTGCCCGTTGCCCTGCACCCCGGCGAGCGCCAGCACCTCGCCGCGGCGCACCTGCAGGTCCAGCCCGTCGACGACGCGGTGGCCGCGCTCGTCGACGACGACGAGGTCCTCGACGACGAAGGTCGCCTCCCCCGGCGCCGCCGGGGCCTTCTCGACGGTGAGGGTCACCTCGCGGCCGACCATGAGGGAGGCCAGCTCGCTCTCCGCGGCGTCGGGCGCGGCGGTGCCCACGACCCGCCCGCGGCGGATCACGGTGATGCGGTCGGCGACCGCCCGCACCTCGCGCAGCTTGTGCGTGATGAAGACCACCGACGTCCCGGCCGCGCGCAGCTGCTGCATGATCTCAATGAGCTCGTCGGTCTCCTGCGGCGTCAGGACGGCGGTGGGCTCGTCGAGGATCAGCACCCGCGCGTCCCGCACCAGCGCCTTGATGATCTCCACGCGCTGCTGGACGCCGACGGGCAGGTCCTCCACGAGGGCGTCGGGGTCGACGTCGAAGCCGTAGCGCTGCGAGACCTCCCGCACCCGCCGGCGGGCCTGCGCGAGGTCGAGCAGCCCGCCGCCGCGCACCGGCTCGGCGCCGAGGACGACGTTCTCCGCGACCGTGAAGACGGGCACGAGCATGAAGTGCTGGTGCACCATGCCGATGCCGGCGGCGAGGGCGTCGCCGGGGCCGGAGAAGCCGACCGGGCGCCCGTCGACGAGCACCTCGCCGGCGTCCGGGCGCAGCAGCCCGTACAGCACGTTCATCAGCGTGGACTTGCCGGCGCCGTTCTCCCCCAGCAGGCAGTGGATCTCGCCGGGGGCGACCACGAGGTCGATCGCGTCGTTGGCCACCAGCGACCCGAACCGCTTGGTGACCCCGCGCAGCTCCAGCTCCACGCCGCCTCCTCGTGCTCGTGCGCCCTGCGCCCGCGCGGGCGTCAGGAGGTCGGGGTCGACGGGGACTCGACGACGAGCTCGCCGCTGGCGATCCGCTCGCGCAGGGCGTCGATCTCGTCCTTGAGCTGCTGGGGCACGTCGTCCTCGAAGTCGTGGTAGGGCGCGAGGCCCACGCCGCCGTTCTCCAGGGTGCCGACGTACGGGTCGGCGGAGAACTCGCCCTCGACGGCCGCCGTGGTGACGTCGGTGACGGCCTGGTCGATCTCCTTGACGACGCTGGAGAGGAACAGCGGCGCGTACTGGGACGCCGACTCGTAGCCGTCGGTGTCGACCCAGATCACCCTCGTGCTCCCGTTCGCCTGCGCGGCCGCCGCGGCGCCCAGGCCGACGGGGCCGGCGACCGGCATCACGACGTCGGCGCCCTGCTGGATGAACTGCTCGGTCAGCGCCTGGCCGTTGGCCTGGTTCTCGAAGTCGCCGGTGAAGGAGCCGTCCTGGGCCGCCTTGTCCCACCCCAGCACCCGCACGTCCGCCCCGCGCGCCTGGTTGTAGGCGGCGACGCCGTCCGCGAAGCCGTCCATGAACACCGTCACGGTCGGGATGTTGACGCCGCCGAAGGTGGCGACCGTGCCGGTCCGGGTCGTGCCCGCGGCGAGGTAGCCGGCCAGGTAGGAGGCCTGGGCGGTGTCGAACAGCAGCGGCTTGACGTTCTCCAGCGGCGGCTCGGTCGTGGAGTCGACGAGGGCGAACTGCTGGTCGGGGTTCGCCTGGGCGGCCTCGGCGGTCGCGCCCGCGAGCAGGAAGCCCACGGTGACGGTGATGCCGCAGTCCTGGCTGGTGGTCTGCGCCAGGTTCGGCCCGTAGTCCGCCTCGGAGCTGGACTCCAGCAGCGTCACCTCGATGCCCGCGGACTCCTCGAGCGCCGTCAGGCCCTCGTACGCGGACTGGTTGAACGAGCGGTCGTCGGCGCCCCCGGCGTCGGTGACCATGCAGGCGGTGAAGTCCTCGGCCGCCGCGGCGGAGGTCTCGCCGCCGCCCGCGCCGGCGTCCGTGCCGGTGGCCTCCTCGGGGGCCTCCCCGCACGCGGCCGCCAGGGCCACCACACCGGCCAGGGCCGTCGCCCCGATGATCTTCTTCACGTCGCGTCCTCCTGGTGCGGCTGCCGGGACCTCCGCGCCGCGTCGGGCTGGACTGTAGGACCGCCCGCCGGGGCGCGACGAGGCCCGGTGGGCGTTCGTTCCCGTTCTGTGATCGGGACGCCACCGGCTCGGCCCGCGGCGGTCACGGGCTGCGCCGGCTCGTGCAGGGCGGTCGTCGCCGTGGCCGCCAGCAGGCGCGCCCCGACGGCGATCGCCCGCTCGTCGGGCTCGAAGTCGCCGCGGTGCAGGTCGTGCGTGGGGCCGCCGGGGGTGCGGGTGCCCAGGCGCGCCATGGCGCCGGGCAGCCGCTCCAGGTACCAGGCGAAGTCCTCCCCGCCCAGGCTCTGGTCGGTGGGCACCGCCGCGCCCTCCCCCAGCTCGGTGGCGGCGGCGTGCTCGAGCAGGCCCGTGCTCACCGCGTCGTTGACCACCGGCGGCACCCCGCGCAGGAGCTCGACCTCGGCGCTGACCCCGTAGGGCTCGACCACGTCCTCGACCACCCGCGTGAACATCTCCCCCGCGGCGGCCCAGGCGTCGGCGCGCACGCAGCGCAGCGTGCCCTCGGCCACGCCCAGGCGCGGGATGGCGTTCGCGGCGCCGCCCGCGCTCACGCGCCCCCAGACCATGCTCACGCCCGCGCGGGGGTCCAGGCGGCGCGAGAGCACGGCCGGCACCTCGGTGACGACCTTGCCGAGCGCGAAGACGAGGTCGCCCGTCAGGTGGGGGCGGGAGGTGTGCCCGCCCGGGCCGCGCAGGCGCACCAGGACGCGGTCGAAGGCGGAGGTGATCGGCCCCACGCGCAGGCCGACGCGCCCGACGTCGGTGTGCGGGTCGCAGTGGACGGCGAAGATCCGCTCCACGCCGTCCACGCCGCCCGCCGCGAGCACGTCGAGGGCCCCGCCCGGGGTGGCCTCCTCGGCGGGCTGGAAGACCAGGCGCACCCGCCCCGGCAGCCGCCCGGCCCGCGCCAGGTCGGCCAGCAGCACCCCGGCGCCGGCGACCACGGCGGTGTGCACGTCGTGCCCGCACGCGTGCGCGACGCCCTCGACCGTGGAGGCGAAGGGGCTGGAGGTCTCGTCCGCCAGCGGCAGCGCGTCGAGGTCGGCGCGCAGCGCGACCGCGCGCTCGCCCTCCCCGACGTCGCACACCAGCCCCGTGCCCGGCAGCAGCCGCGGGTGCAGGCCCGCCTCGCGCAGCAGCTGCGCCACGACCGCCGTCGTGCGGTGCTCCACGTGCGCGGTCTCCGGGTGCGCGTGCACGTCGCGGCGCAGCGCCACCAGGCGCTCCAGGTGCGGGGCCAGCAGGGCGCCCAGGGACGGCGCGCCGGGGCCGGCGGCGGCGGGACCGGTCACAGCAGGTCCGTCCGGCCGGCGGCGCGCCACGCCTCGACCTCGCCCTTGACGAGCTGGGCGTGCTCGCGCGTGGTCACCAGCAGGGCGTCGGGGGTGTCGACGACGACGGCGCCCGGCACGCCGACGACGGAGACCGCCCGGCCCGAGGCCGGCACGACGACGCCCGCGCGCCCGTCCCCGCCGTCCCCGACCGCGGTGGCGCGCACCAGGGCGGGGTCTCCCAGCACGGCCGCGCCGCCCGGCCCGCCCGGCAGCAGGGAGGCCAGGGAGTCCCAGTCCCCCACGTCGTCCCAGCCGAAGGCGCCGGGCACGACGGCGACGCCGCCGGCGGCCGCGACCGGCTCGGCGACGGCGTGGTCGACGGCGATCCGCGTCAGGCGCGGCCAGGTGGCGTCGAGCACGGCCGCGCGCTGCGGGCCGTCCCAGGCGGCGGCGATCGCGCGCAGCCCGTCGTGCAGGGCGGGCAGCTGCCGCGCCAGGTGGCCCAGCAGCACGCCCGCGCGCGCCACGAACATCCCGGCGTTCCACCGGTGCCGCCCGCCGGCGAGGTAGGCGGCGGCGGTGGCGGCGTCCGGCTTCTCGACGAAGTCGGCGGCCCGGTGCGCCAGCGGCGCACCGTCCAGGCCCAGCGGCTCGCCGGTGCGCACGTACCCGAAGCCCGTGGCCGGCGACGTCGGCTCGATGCCGATGGTGACGACCCAGCCCGCCTCGGCGGCGACCACCGCCTGGCGCACGGCCTCGGCGAAGGCGGGCAGGTCGGCCGGGGCCACGACGTGGTCGGCGGCGAAGGAGCCGACCACGACGTCCTCGCCCTCCCGGCGCGCGAGCACGGCCGCGGCCAGGCCGATCGCGGCCATCGAGTCGCGCGGGGACGGCTCGGCGAGCAGGGCGGAGGCCGCCAGGCCGGGCAGCTGCTCGCGCACCGCGCCGGCGTGCGCGGCGCCGGTGACGACGAGCACCCGCTCCGGGCCCGCCAGGGGCGCGAGGCGGTCCCACGTGGCCTGCAGCAGCGTGCGGCCCGTGCCCGTCAGGTCGTGCAGGAACTTCGGGCTGGAGGCCCGCGAGAGGGGCCACAGGCGGGTGCCGGCGCCGCCGGCCGGCACGACGGCCGCGAAGCCGGGCAGGGCGCTGGTCACGGCACCCGATCCTGGCACGCCCCCTCCCTCCTGCCCCGTCGTGAGGTGTTGGTCACGTCCTGGCACCGGCGAGGCCGCCGGCGGCGCTCCACTCAGTACGCTCCTGCTGTTCACCTGCAGTCCTGAAGCGTGGACGCCGCCGTCCCACCGCCCCGCCGCGGACGACGCGCCCCGAGCACCCGAGGAGGCGCCCGTGCCCACCCTGCCGGCCATCCCCACCGTCTCCGGTCGCACCGGCACCCTGTACCGCGGCCGCGAGGGCATGTGGTCCTGGGTCGGCCACCGGATCACCGGTGTGCTGATCTTCGTGTTCCTCCTGGTCCACGTCCTCGACACCGCCCTGGTCCGGGTCTCCCCCGAGGCCTACAACGCGATCATGGCGAGCTACAAGAACCCGGTCGTCGGCCTGGGCGAGGCGGGCCTGGTGGCCGCCGTCCTCTTCCACGCCCTCAACGGCGTGCGCGTGGTGCTCGTCGACTTCTGGCGCCGGGGCTCGCTGTACCAGCGGCACATGTTCTGGGCGGCGATGGGGCTGTTCGTGCTCCTGTTCGTGCCCTTCCTCGTCCGCCACATGGGCATCGTCCTCTCCCACTGACGCCACCCGGCACCGACGCCACTCCTGGAGGAAGGCGCTCCGATGGCCCTGCAGACCACCCCCGCCACGTCCCCGCCGGTCGACGCGCCCCGCTCGCCGTACCGCCGCACCCGCTCCACGCGCAGCAACTACGAGATGTACGCGTGGCTGTTCACCCGCATCTCCGGCGTGCTGCTCGTCGTCATGGTGCTCGTGCACCTGTTCGTCAACCTCGTCGCCGGCGACGGCATCAACCAGGTCGACTTCGGCTTCGTCGCCGGCAAGTGGGCCAACCCGTTCTGGCAGGTGTGGGACCTGCTGCTGCTGTGGCTGGCGATGCTGCACGGCACGATCGGCGTGCGCACGATCATCAACGACTACACCGAGCGCAACAGCACCCGCATGGTCCTCAAGACCCTGCTGTGGACGGCGTTCGCGGTCACCGTGCTCCTCGGCACCCTGGTGATCTTCACGTTCGACCCGTGCCCCGTCGGCGCCGCCGCCGCGGACCTGCCCTCCTTCTGCCCGTCCGCGGCCTGACCAGCGCGACCGCGACCCCCGCCACCCCCGGAGGCCCTCGTGGACACCACCCACCTGCACACCCACCACTACGACGTGGTCATCGTCGGCGCTGGCGGCGCCGGCATGCGCGCGGCCCTGGAGGCCGGCCAGCGCACGCGCACCGCGGTGCTGACGAAGCTGTACCCCACCCGCTCCCACACCGGCGCGGCGCAGGGCGGCATGTGCGCCGCCCTCGCCAACGTCGAGGAGGACAACTGGGAGTGGCACACCTTCGACACCGTCAAGGGCGGTGACTACCTCGTCGACCAGGACGCCGCCGAGGTCATGTGCAAGGAGGCCATCGACGCGGTCCTCGACCTGGAGAAGATGGGCCTGCCCTTCAACCGCACGCCCGAGGGCCGCATCGACCAGCGCCGCTTCGGCGGACACACCCGCAACCACGGCGAGGCCGCCGTGCGCCGCTCCTGCTACGCGGCCGACCGCACCGGCCACATGATCCTGCAGACCCTCTACCAGCAGTGCGTCAAGCACGAGGTGGAGTTCTTCAACGAGTTCTACGTCCTGGACCTGCTGCTCACCGACGTCGACGGCGTGCGCACCACCGCCGGCGTGGTCGCCTACGAGCTCGCCACGGGCGACGTGCACGTCTTCCGGGCCACGTCCGTGGTGCTGGCCACCGGCGGCGCGGGCAAGGTCTACAAGACCACCTCCAACGCGCACACCCTCACGGGCGACGGCATGGGCATCGCCTACCGGCGCGGCCTGCCGCTGGAGGACATGGAGTTCTTCCAGTTCCACCCCACGGGCCTGGCCGGCCTGGGGATCCTGCTCTCCGAGGCCGCCCGCGGCGAGGGCGGGATCCTGCGCAACGGCGACGGCGAGCGCTTCATGGAGCGCTACGCGCCGACGATCAAGGACCTCGCGCCGCGCGACATCGTCGCCCGCTCGATGGCCAACGAGGTGCGCGAGGGGCGCGGCGCCGGCCCCGACAAGGACTACGTGCTGCTGGACCTCACGCACCTCGAGCCCGCGCACATCGACGCCAAGCTGCCGGACATCACCGAGTTCGCGCGCACCTACCTCGGCGTCGAGCCGTACACCGACCCGGTACCGGTCTACCCGACCGCCCACTACGCCATGGGCGGGGTGCCGACGACGGTGACGGCGGAGGTCCTCGCCGACAACGAGACCGTCGTGCCGGGCCTGTACGCCGCCGGGGAGGTCGCGTGCGTGAGCGTGCACGGCTCGAACCGCCTGGGCACCAACTCCCTGCTCGACATCAACGTCTTCGGCAAGCGGGCGGGCGTCGCGGCCGCCGACCACGCCCTGCGCAGCACCACGCCGGAGCTGCCCGAGGCCCCGGAGGCCCTCGTCGTCGACATGGTCGAGGGCATGCGCTCGTCCACCGGCAGCGAGCGCGTGTCCGTGCTGCGGCGCGAGCTGCAGGAGACCATGGACCTCAACGCCCAGGTCTTCCGCACCGAGGTCACCCTCAAGCAGGCCCTGGCCGACGTGCAGGGGCTGCGCGAGCGCTACGCGCGCGTGTCCGTGCAGGACAAGGGCCGCCGCTACAACACCGACCTCCTCGAGGCGATCGAGCTGGGCTTCCTGCTCGAGCTCGCCGAGGTGATCGTCGCGGGCGCGCTGGAGCGCAAGGAGTCCCGCGGCGGGCACTTCCGCGAGGACCACCCCCACCGCGACGACGTGAACCACATGCGGCACACGATGGCCTACCGGACGGTGGACGCCGGCGGGCGCGAGGGCGTCCGCCTGGACACCAAGCCGGTCGTCACCACCCGCTACCAGCCGATGGAGCGCAAGTACTGATGCCCGCCGACAAGCCCGCCACCCCCCCGGGCGTGCCGTCCTTCGACGTCACCATCCGGGTGCGCCGCTACGACCCGGAGCAGGACCAGGCGCCGCACTGGGTCGACTACACCGTCACGGCGCACGGCACCGACCGGCTGCTCGACGCCCTGCACAAGATCAAGTGGGACCTGGACGGGTCCCTGACCTTCCGCCGCTCCTGCGCGCACGGGGTCTGCGGCTCCGACGCCATGCGCATCAACGGCCGCAACCGGCTGGCGTGCAAGGCGCTGCTGAAGGACCTCGACCCGTCCAAGCCGATCCTCGTCGAGCCCATCAAGGGCCTGCCGGTGGAGAAGGACCTCGTGGTGGACATGGAGCCGTTCTTCCAGTCCTACCGCGAGATCATGCCCTTCCTCATCACCTCCGGGCACGAGCCGACCCGCGAGCGCCTGCAGTCGGCGCAGGACCGCGAGCGCTTCGACGACACCACCAAGTGCATCCTGTGCGCCGCGTGCACCAGCTCGTGCCCGGTGTTCTGGACCGACGGGCAGTACTTCGGCCCGGCGGCGATCGTCAACGCGCACCGGTTCATCTTCGACAGCCGCGACGAGGGCGCCGACCTGCGCCTGGAGGTCCTCAACGACCGCGAGGGCGTGTGGCGCTGCCGCACCACCTTCAACTGCTCGGAGGCCTGCCCGCGCGGGATCCAGGTGACGAAGGCGATCGCCGAGGTCAAGCAGGCGCTGCTGACGCGCAAGCTCTGACCCGGCGCCGCTCCGCGGGGCGGGGCTGGGCCCTCAGGCGCCGGCGCGCCGTCGGGAGCGGGTCCGCAGGACCTCGGTCGCCGTCCTCGCGCTCAGCGCCGCCCCGGCCCCCAGCAGCGCGCCGGCGGCCAGGACCGCTCCCGTGCCGGCGCGTCCCCGTCCCCCGGCGGGCAGGACGACACCGGCCGGGAGGTCGGCACCGGCGGGCAGCGCAGCGCCGCTGAGCACCGCCGCGCCGACCGCGGCGACCGGCCCGACCTCGGGCCCGAGGACGGGCTGCGCCTCCCGGGCGGTGACGACGGCGACGACGCCGGGCGAGGTCGCGGCCCAGGCGGCGGCGAACAGCACCACGCGCGAGACGACGTTCATCCACAGCAGCAGGCCGACGAGCACGGCGGACGTGGCGAGGACCGGGTTGCTGCTGTTCGTGGTGATGGCGCGCAGGAGGATCCCGCCGAAGAGCTTGAGCGCCCCGAGCCCGACGGCGCCCACCAGGGCGGCGGTGCGCACCTCCCGCCACGGCAGGGGCACCCCCGACAGGCCGCGCAGGACGACGACGAAGATCGTCGTGTCGACGACGAGCACCGCGAGCACGCTGAGGACCCGCAGCAGCGCGGCGCCCGCCGGGCCGCCCTCGAGGCCGACCAGGCGCAGCAGCCAGCCCCCGAAGGCGTTGACGGTCACGGACAGCACGGCCGAGGCGAGCAGGACCACGCCGAAGGTGAGCAGGCCCCGCAGGTCCCTCAGCCGCCGGGCCAGGACGCCGACGTCCAGCTGGGGGACGCCGAACATCGCCCGCACCCCGTCGCGCAGCGCCCCGACCCAGCCCAGCCCGGAGACCAGGGCCGTGACGAAGAACAGGGCGCCGGTGCTGCTGAGCAGGTCGCGCCGGAACAGGTCCTCGACCCCCAGGACGCCCTGCGGGTCCTGCTCCGTGCGCAGCAGCCCGGGCACCTGCGTGTCGATCGCCGCCACCACCTGGTCGCGCAGGAGGAAGTCCTGCCCGACCACGAGCCCGACCACCGTGAAGGCGGCGATGACGGAGGAGACGAGGGAGAACAGCGCCACGTAGGCGAGGCCGCCGGCGAGCACGGTGCCGCGGTGCGCCGCGTAGTGCGCCACCGCGCGGCCGGGGTGGCTGATCGCCAGGCGGTGCAGGAGGGAGGCGAGCCGGGCCACGGCGGGGGTCAGCCGGCGCCGAGGAGGAACTCGGTGACCGGCCGCCACACGCCGTCCGGGCCGTGGGCGTACAGCGTCATGGCCGAGACGGGGAAGTCCGCCTCGTAGTCGCAGAGCGTCTTGGCGGCGCGGTCCAGGGACTCGTCGTCCACCTCGTGGGCGACGGTGACGTGGGGGTGGTACGGGAAGCGCCGGCGGCCGTCCAGCGGACCGGTGCGCACGCACCGCTCCAGCAGCTCGCACTCCCCCGCGCCGTCCCCGACCCGCACGAAGACGACCGGGGAGACCGGGCGGAAGCTGCTGGTGCCGCTCAGGCTCATCCGGAACGGGCGCGTGCGGGCGGCGCACGTCGCCAGGTGCTCGCGCACCGCGTCGAGCGAGCCGGCGTCCACCCCGGTCGGGGGCACGAGCGTCACGTGCGCGGGGATCGCCCAGGCCAGCGGGTCGCCGAAGTCGGCGCGCCACCGCTGCAGCTCCTCGGCGTGCGGGGCGGGCACGGGGATCGCCACGCCGATGGTGACCTCGTCGGTCGACACGGGGCGCGTCAGCGCCTCGCGGGCAGCAGGCCCACCCGCTCGTGGACGCGCGCCAGCACGTCGGCCGCGCACCGACCGGCGCGCTCGGCGCCCCGGGCCATCACCGCGTCGAGCTCCGCGGGGTCGGCGAGCAGGTCCAGCGCGCGCTGGCGCAGCCCGCCGAGGACCTCCGTGACGACCTCGGCGACGTCCTTCTTCAGGTCCCCGTAGCCGCGGCCGGCGAAGTCCTCCTCCAGCTGCTGCACCGGCACGCCGGACAGGGCCGAGCGGATGGTCAGCAGGTTGGACACCCCGGGCTTGGCGACCGGGTCGAAGACCACCTCGCGGCCGGTGTCGGTGACGGCGGAGCGGATCTTCTTGGCGTTCACGGCCGGGTCGTCGAGGAGGTGGAGGACGCCGGACTGCGAGGCGGCGCTCTTGGACATCTTGGCCGTGGGGTCCTGCAGGTCGGCGATCTTCGCGGTCGCCGGGACGACGAGCGCCTCGGGGACCACGAGCGCCCGGCCGTAGCGGGCGTTGAAGCGCTGCGCGAGGTCGCGCGTGAGCTCGAGGTGCTGGCGCTGGTCCTCGCCGACGGGCACGCCGTCGGCGTCCTGCAGCAGGATGTCGGCCGCCTGCAGCAGGGGGTAGGTGAACAGGCCCACGGAGGCGCCGCCGGCGCCCGAGCGCGCGGACTTGTCCTTGAACTGCGTCATCCGGCTGGCCTCGCCGAAGCCGGCCAGGCAGGAGAGCACCCACGCCAGCTGCGGCGGCTGGGGCAGGTGGCTCTGGACGAAGACGGTGGAGCGCTCGGGGTCGATGCCCGCGGCCAGGTACTGCGCCACGACGCGCCGGGTGCGCTCGCGCAGCACGGCGGGGTCGGGGGTGACCGTCAGGGCGTGCAGGTCCGCGACGAAGCAGCGCACCTCGTGGTCCTGCTGCAGCCGCACCCAGTTCGCCAGCGCCCCCAGGTGGTTCCCCAGGTGCAGGGAACCAGCGGTCGGCTGCATGCCGGAGAGGAGGCGAGCTGGCACGCGGTCCATCCAACCACCCCGCGCGAGTAGGGTCGTGCGCCGCACCGGGACCGCGAGCGAGGAGGCAGCAGGTGGACGGCTCAGGGCACCCGGACGGCTCAGGGCACCGGGACGGCTCAGGGCACCGGGTGCGCCGGACGGCGACCCGCATGGCGGACGGGCGCCAGCTGCTGTACTTCGACGACTCCGAGCCGTACGCCTCCGGCGCCGCCACGCGCGAGCTGCGCGACACCCGCGACCTGCCGCCGGTGGCCAGCACCTCGACCATGCGCTACGACGTCCTCACCGGCGAGTGGGTGGCCCTGGCCGCGCACCGCATGACCCGCACGTTCATGCCGCCGGCGGACCTGTGCCCGCTGTGCCCGGCGCGACCGGGCCGCCCGGCCGGGGAGGTCCCCGCCGGCGACTACGACGTCGTGGTCTTCGAGAACCGCTTCCCCTCCTACGCCGGCGCCGGCACCGAGCTGGCCCGCGAGCCCGCCGGGCTCGTCGACGGGGAGGCGCTGTGGCCGGTGCGCCCGGCCGTCGGGCGCACCGAGGTGGTCTGCTTCACCGCCGACCACGACGCCACCTTCGCCGACCTGCCGGTGGAGCGGGTGCGCACCGTCGTCGAGGCGTGGGCCGACCGCACCGCCGAGCTGTCCGCGCTGGACGGCGTGGGGCAGGTCTTCCCGTTCGAGAACCGCGGCGTGGAGATCGGCGTGACGCTGCAGCACCCGCACGGGCAGATCTACGCCTATCCCACCGCGACGCCGCGCACCGCCGCGCTGCTGCGCCAGGCCGAGGCCCACCGGCGCGCCACCGGCGGGAGCCTGCTGCGCGACGTCCTCGACGCCGAGCGCCGCGCCGGCACCCGCGTGGTGCTCTCCGGGGAGGCCTGGACGGCGTACGTGCCGGCCGCCGCCCGGTGGCCGGTGGAGGTGCACCTGGCCCCGCACCGGGACGTGCCCGACCTCGCCGCCCTCGACGGCGCCGAGCGCGACGAGCTGGCGGTGGTCTACTCCGAGCTGCTGGCCCGCCTCGACCGCTGCTTCGAGGGGGTGCAGCGGCTGCCGTACATCTCCGGCTGGCACCAGGCGCCGGTCGGGGAGGGCCGCGAGCTGGGCCGCCTGCACCTGCAGGCGTTCTCGGTCATGCGCTCCCCCGGCCGCCTGAAGTACCTGGCCGGCTCGGAGTCCGGCATGGGCGCGTGGGTCAACGACACCACGCCCGAGCGGATCGCCGACCGGCTGCGGGAGGTGGCCTCGTGAACCCCGCCGCGCACGCCTCCCCGACCTGGCTGCCCGCGCGCGACCCGGCCGAGGCGGCGCGCGCGGTGGCGGCCGCGTTCTCCGAGGCCTTCGGCGGCGGCGGCGGCGGCGGCAGCAGCGACGACAGCAGCGGCGGCGGCGGCGGGCCGGACGGCGTGTGGGCCGCGCCGGGGCGCGTGAACCTCATCGGCGAGCACCTGGACTACAACGGCGGCCCGGTGCTGCCCCTGGCGCTGCCGCACCGCACGGTCGTCGCGGTGCGCGTGCGCGAGGACGACGCGGTGCGGCTGGTCTCCGCGTCCGCCCTCGGGGAGGACGCGGCCCGCTGGGAGGGCCGCCTGCCCGACGTGGGGCCGGGGTCGCCGTCCGGCTGGGCCGCGTACGCGGCCGGGGTGCTGTGGGCGCTGCGCGAGGCGGGCCACGACGTGCCGGGCGTCGACGTCGCGGTCGACTCCGCCGTGCCGATCGGCGCGGGCCTGTCCAGCTCCGCGGCGCTGGAGTGCGCCGTCGCGGTGGCCCTCGCCGACGCCCTCGGCCTGCCGACCGACGACGCGGGCCGGGCCGCGCTGGCCGCCGCGTGCGTGCGGGCGGAGAACGAGGTCGCCGGGGCCCCGACCGGCGGCATGGACCAGGCGGCGTCGCTGCGCTGCACGCCCGGGCAGGCGATCCTGCTCGACACCCGGGACTCCTCGGTGCAGCAGGTGCCCCTCGACCTCGCCCCCGCCGGCCTGGCGCTGCTGGTCGTGGACACCCGCGCCTCGCACTCGCACAGCACCGGCGGGTACGGGGACCGGCGCGCCGAGAGCGCCCGGGCCGCGCAGGCGCTCGGCGTCGAGCACCTGGCGGCCGTGGCCGACCTCGACGACGCCCTGCGGCGGCTGGGCGGCGCGGGCACCGACCCCGACGCCGCGGAGGTGCTGCGCCGGCGCACGCGCCACGTCGTCACGGAGACGGCGCGGGTGCGCGAGGCCGTCGCGCTGCTGCGCGAGGAGCGGTACGAGGCGGTGGCGCCGCTGCTCAGCGCCTCGCACGCCTCCATGCGCGACGACTACGAGATCTCCAGCCCGGAGCTGGACACCGCCTGCGAGGCGGCCGAGGCCGCCGGCGCGCTCGGGGCGCGGATGACGGGCGGCGGGTTCGGCGGCTCCGCCGTCGCGCTCGTGCGCGCGGACGACGCCGGGCGCGTCGCCGCCGCCGTGCACGAGGCGGCCGCGCGGGCCGGGCACCCGCAGCCGGCGTTCCTCCTCGCCGTCCCGAGCGCGGGAGCGGCCCGGGTCGCCTGACCCGGGCCGCCGGTCGTGCCGCTGGGAGTGCCGCTGGGAGTGCAGGGGGTGGTCAGCCGAGCAGGCCGCCCAGCTTGCCGCCGACGCCGCCGCCCTGGCCGCCACCGCCGGAGACCATGCGGATCACGTCCTGGACGTCGAAGCCGAACTTGCTCAGCAGCCCCGCGTGCTGGTCGGTGTCGACCTGGCCGGGCAGCTCGGCGTCGGCCTGCTGCGCCTGGTCACCCCTGCCCTGGGAGCGGAGGAGGTCGAGGATCTGCGACTTGTCGATCTGCATGCCGCCCTCGTACCCGGCCGCGGCGGCGGCCACACCTCGGCTGCAGCTCCCCGGAGCACGAGCGCGGGCCACCCGGTGCAGGCCCGGGCGAGGGGGCACCGCAGGATGAGCGCATGAGCACGCCCCTCCTGCCCGCGCCGACCGGCCGGGCCCCGGCGCGGCGCACGCTGCTCGGCGCCGGCGTCGTCGCCCTCGTCGCCGCCGCCGGGCTCGCGTGGGCCAAGTGGCTGCCCTACTCGGCGCGGACGGCGGACCTGCTGGCCGACCCGGTCTGGCCCGGCTCCTCCCTCCTGCAGGCCGGCGCGGACGCCGGCACGGGCGCGCTCGCGCGGGCGTGGACGTTCACCGCGACGTACACCGCCTCGGTGTGGAAGGCCCTGCTCGTGGCCCTCGTCGTGGCCGCGTGCGTGCAGGTGCTGCTGCCGCGGCGCTGGCTGCTGCGCGTGCTGGCCCGGCGCACCGCCCTGGGCTCCTCGGCCGCGGGTGGGCTGCTGGCGCTGCCGGGGATGATGTGCACCTGCTGCACCGCGCCGCTGGCCGTCACCATGCGCCGGGCGGGGGTGCCGACGTCCGCCGCCGTCGCCTTCTGGCTCGGCAACCCGGTGCTCAACCCCGCCGTGCTCGTCTTCCTCGCGCTGCTGACCCCGTGGCCGTGGGTCGCCGTGCGCGCCGGGCTGGGGCTGCTCCTGGTGGTCGGGGTCGCGGCCGTCGTGGGCCGGGTCGCCGACCGCCGCGCCGCCGCGCCGGCCGCCGCCGAGCAGGAGGTCGCGGCCGCGGCCCGCGAGGTCGCGCAGGCCGAGCCGCCCCTGCGGGAGCTGCCGGGCCGCCTCGCCCGCGCGTTCGCGCGCCTGGCCGTCGTGCTGGTGCCCGAGTACCTGCTGCTGGTGTTCGTGGTCGGCCTGGTCGGCGCCCCGCTCGGGCAGCTGCTGGGCACCGGCGGTGCGCTCGCGGTGCTCCTCGCCGCCGCCGCGGGCGCCGTGGTGGTGCTCCCCACGGGCGGGGAGATCCCCGTCGTCCTCGCCCTGGCCGCGGCCGGCGCCGGGGCCGGGGTGCTGGGCGCGCTGCTCATCGCGCTGCCGGCGCTGAGCCTGCCGTCGGCGCTCATGGTCGGCAGGGCGCTGGGCTGGCGCGTGACCGGCGCCGTGTGCGCGAGCACGGTGGCGGTCGCCGTGGTCGCGGGCGGCGCGCTCGCCGTCCTGTCCTGACGGCGGCGGCCCCGGCGCGGGGCTGCGCCGCCGGGCCTCGACCGGGCCCGACCGGCCTCGACCGGGCTCAGCCGGACGCGGTCTCGGGCGCGGAGGGGTGCAGCAGCGTCGAGGCGACGGCGGCGCCGACCTCCCGCTGGGCGCGCAGCCGGGCCCGCTCGAGGATCGCGTCCTGGGCCGAGCGGTAGGAGGCCGTGCACGCCCGGGCGCCGCCGCCCTCGGCCTGCGCCGCCTCCACGCAGCGGGCGTAGGAGCGCCGGGCGGCGGCGAGCACCGGGTCCTCGAGCACCAGCTCCCCGGCGCGCTCGTCCACGGCCCGCACCAGGGCCTGGCGGACGGCGACCGGGTCGCTCCTGTCGACCCCGCTCAGCAGCCCGGCGGCCGGCCCGGCGGCCGGCCCGGCGGCGGCCGACGACTCGGCGTCGGAGCGGGCCGCCTGCTGGGCGCCCCAGCCGGTCCCCAGCACCGCGGCGACGGCCACCGCGCCGAGCGCCCTGCGCCGCCGGGTGCGCCGCCGGGTGCGCTGCGCGCCGCGATCGCCGGCCGCGCCCGCTCCCGCCGCGTCCGGCCCCTGCGGCGACGGGCCCGGAGACGGCGTCCGCGCCAGGAGCGCCGGGGCGTTGAGGTCGGCGTCCAGCTCCGCGCCGGCGCCCGGCTCCGAGACTCGCTGCCGGGCCACCCCTGCAGGATCCCACGTCCGGGAGGCGGGTCCTCGCGCCGGCCCGCGGCGCGGGCGCCTCAGGCGTGCGGGTGCACCACCTCGCGCGGCGCCGGCTGGACGCTGTCGCTCGGGAAGTCGTCGAGGGGACCTTCGGGGCGGCGGTCCCACTCGGCGAAGGTCAGGTCGGACTGCAGGTACACGGTCAGCAGCCGCGCGAGCGCCAGCAGGCCGTCGAGGTGGGTGCGCTCGTGCCCGTGGCTGGACTCCACGCCGACCCCGAGCAGCGCCGCGCGGGCCTCCACCCCGGCCTCCAGCGCGGGGGCGGCGTCGGAGCGGTAGTGCCGGTAGACGTCGCGGCGCACCGGGATCCCCGCGCCGTCCGCGAGGCGCAGCAGCCGCCGCGACAGGTGGTAGTCGAAGGGGCCGGTCATGTCCATCATGCCGACGTTGGCGGTGGTCTCCAGGGACTGCTGGCCCTCGGCGACCACGGCGTTGTCGACGGCGACGAGCTCGGCGATCTCGGGGTCGAAGCCGTGGGTGGCGCCGAAGCCGACCTCCTCGCCGATCGTCACGAGCAGCTCCGCCGCCACCGGCAGGTCGGCGCTGCTCTCGGTGACGGCCTTCAGCGCCGCCAGGCACGCCGCCAGCCCGGCCTTGTCGTCCAGGTGCCGGCTCTTGACGTACCCGCTGGGCGTGATGCGCGGGTCGGCGTCGAGCGCCACGAAGTCCCCGACCTGGATGCCGAGGGCGGTCAGGTCGGTGGCGGAGGCGACCGGCTCGTCGACGCGCACCTCCACCTGGTGCCAGCCGACCCCCTGGGTGTCGATCTCGTCGCCGTAGGTGTGCCCGCTGCTCAGCAGCGGCAGCACCGTGCCCGTGTACACGCGCACCGGGTCGTCGGTGAGGATCGTCACGTGCGCGCCCTCGGAGAAGCGGGCGCTGTGGCTGCCGACCGGCACGACCTCCAGGCGCCCGTCGTCCTTGAGGCGCTTGACCATGCAGCCGATCGTGTCCGCGTGCACGACGACGGCGCGCCGCACCGTCTCCGAGCGCCCGGTGACGCGCGCGCGCAGCAGACCCCGGCGGGTGAGGGTGAAGGGGACCCCGAGCTCGGTGATGAGGTTGCCGATCAGCTGCATGACCGCGTCGGTGCGCCCCGACGGGCTGGGCACGCGCAGCAGGTCCACCATCGTGCTGCGCAGGTAGTCGGCGTCGATCGGCAGGGCGGCCAGCGCCGGGGCCTCGCGAGGCCGGGGGGTGCGGGAGTCCACGGGCGGCCACGCTAGCCGCTCACCGCTGCGGTGACCGGCGGGTCTCCGGGAAGAGCAGGTCGACGAACCGCTGCGCCGTCGGCTGCGGCTCGTGGTTGGCCAGCCCGGGGCGCTCGTTGGCCTCGATGACCACGTGCGCCGGCCCCTCGACGTCCGGCACGAGCAGGTCGACGCCCGTGACGGGGATGCCGATGGCGCGGCTCGCGGCGCGGGCCGCCTCCCCCAGCGCCGGGTGCAGCCGGGCGGTGACGTCGTCGATCGTGCCGCCGGTGTGCAGGTTGGCGGTGCGCCGCACGGGAAGCACGTGGCCCCGCGGCAGGACGTCGTCCATGGACCACCCGGCCTCGCGCACCACGGCGGCGGTGGTGGCGTCGAGGGGGATGGAGGACTCCCCGCCGGTGGCCTGCTGGCGGCGGCGGGACTGGCGGCGCACCAGCTCCTCGACCGGGTCGCGGCCGGTGCCGACCACCGCGGCCGGGCGGCGCACCGCGGCCGCGACGACCTCGTGGTCGATGACGACGACGCGCAGGTCCTCGCCCTCGACGCGCTCCTCGACGAGGACGTCGGGGCAGTAGGCCAGGGCGTGCCGGACGGCGGCCACGAGCGCCTCGTCGGTGGGAGCGCCGACGGTGATGCCCCGGCCCTGCTCCCCCCGCGCGGGCTTGACCACCACGTCGCCGACCTCGGCGAGCAGCGCCCGGGCGGCCTCCAGGGCGCCGCCCTGCAGCCGCTCGGGGTCCGCCCCGGTGACCTCCGCGCCGCGCGCGACCGCCAGCCCGGCCCCCGCCAGCAGGCGGCGGGTCACGCGCTTGTCGTCGCAGCGGCTCATGGCCACCGCGCTCGTCAGCTCCGACAGCGACTCGCGCGTGAGCACCGAGCGGCTGCCGCTGTGCAGGCGCATCTCCCCCGACGCCGCGTCGGTGACGGCGACGCGCAGCCCGCGGCGCAGCGCCTCGTCGGCGATGATCCGCGCGTAGGGGTTCAGCTCGTCCAGGCCGCTCGGCAGCGGCGCGTACAGCGGCTGGTTGATGGGGTTCTTGCGCTTGACGCACACCGGCGGGGCCAGGTGGAAGCCGAGCTTGCGGTACAGCGTGATCGCGCCGGTGTTGCTGTGCAGCACCGACAGGTCCAGGTAGGCGCGCCCGCGGGCGAGGTAGCGCTCGGCGAGGCGGCGCACGAGCGCCTCCCCCGTGCCCGGGGGCGCCGCCTGCCCGTCGACGGCCAGGCACCACAGGCTCGCCCCGTTCTCGGGGTCGCGGAAGGCGAGCGCGTGGTCGACGCCGGTGACGGCGCCGATGATCCGGCCGGTGCGCTGGTCGAGCGCCACGAGGTGGGTGAAGGTGCGGGTGCGCTGGTTGGCCCACATCACGTCGACGTCGGCCTGCACCATGCCCGCGGTGGCGTAGATGCGGTTGACCTCGTCCAGCTCCTCGCGCGCCTGGAGGGTGCGCACCTCCACGTCCCGCACGGCGTCCCGGCGCTGGCGGTAGGTGTGCAGCGGCAGCCGGTACGTGTAGGAGGGGTCGATGAACAGCTCGTGCGGGGAGACCCCGACGAGGACCTGCGGGTTGGGCACGTAGCAGGCGATGTCGCGGCGCCCGCTCTCCTCGGCGCGCAGGGCCTCCAGGACCCCGCGCTGGTCGGCGAAGGTGTGCCCGAAGACCAGCCGGCCCCAGCCCATGTCGAGGACGACGTCGGACGCGCGGCGCTCCCCGGGCCGACCGGGAGCGCCGTCCCACGGCCGGGCGGCGGCGGCGTCCTGGCGGCGGCGCAGGCCGGCCACCCGGGCGCGGGCGCGTGCCGGTGCGGCCATCACTCGATCCCGTGCGACTGCAGCCACAGCTCCAGCAGCCCCAGCTGCCACAGCTGGTTGCCGCGCAGCGGGGTCAGCCGCTCGTTGGGGGCGGCGACGAGGCCGGAGACGACCTCGCGGCGGAACAGCCCGCGCCGCCGGGCGGCCTCGGAGGTCAGCGCGTCGCGCACCAGGCCGAGCACCTTGCCCTCCAGGTGCGTCAGGGCCGGGACGGGGAAGTAGCCCTTGGGCCGGTCGATGACCTCGGGCGGGATGGTGCGCCGCCCGATCGCCTTCAGGACGCCCTTGCCGCCGTCGGCGAGCTTCAGCTCCGGCGGGCAGGTGGTGGCCAGCTCGACGAGGTCGTGGTCGAGGAAGGGCACGCGCGCCTCCAGGCCCCACGCCATCGACGTGTTGTCGACCCGCTTGACCGGGTCGTCGACGAGCATCACCTCGGTGTCCAGGCGCAGCGCGGCGTCCACGGCGGTCTGCGCGCCCGGGCGCGCGAAGTGCGCGGCGACGAACTCGCGCGAGGCGTCGACGTGCGGGCCGAGGGCCTGCACCCACTGCGGCTGCAGCAGGGAGACCACCCCGGCGCCGTCGCGGTCGAAGAAGGCCCTCGCGTAGGTGTCGACGGCCCGCTCGCGCGAGGCGCCGGCCAGCGGCGGGTACCAGTGGTAGCCGGCGAAGACCTCGTCGGCGCCCTGCCCGGACTGCACCACCCGGACGTCCTGCGCCACGCGCTCGCACAGCAGGTCGAAGGCGACGACGTCGTGGCTGACCATCGGCTCGTGCATCGCGCCGATGGTGTGCCCGAGCGCGCCGACGAGCGCGTCGCCGTCCACGCGGATGCGGTGGTGGTCGGTCTGGTAGCGCTGCGCGATGACGTCGGAGTACTGGAACTCGTCGCCCTCGCGCCCGCCGGCGGCCTCGAAGCCGATGCTGAAGGTGGCCAGGCCGGTCTGGCCCTCCTCGGCGAGCAGGCCGACGATGAGGCTGGAGTCCAGGCCCCCGGAGAGCAGCACCCCGACCGGGACGTCGGCGACCAGGCGGCGGCGCACGGCGGTGCGCAGGGCGTCCTCGACGGCGTCCTCCCAGTCGCGGGCCGACCAGGAGGCGCGGTCCTCGCGCCGCTCGAAGCGGGGCTGCCAGTACACGTGCTCGCGGCTGGTGCCGTCCGGCTCGATCGTGCGCACCGTGGCGGGCGGCAGCTTGCGCACGCCGTTCAGGATCGTGCGCGGCGGCGGGACGACGGCGTGCCAGGAGAGGTAGTGGTGCAGCGCGACCGGGTCGATGGAGGTGTCGACGCCCCCGCCGCGCACCAGCGCCGGCAGCGAGGAGGCGAAGCGCAGCCGGCCCGGGCTCTCGGCCAGGTACAGGGGCTTGATGCCGAGGCGGTCGCGGACCATCACGACCCGCCCGGTGCCGCGCTCGTGCAGGACGACGACGAACATGCCGACGAGCCGGTGCACGAACCCGGTGCCCCACTGCGCGTACGCCTTGAGCACGACCTCGGTGTCGGAGGTGGAGCGGAAGCGGTGGCCGGCCCGCTCCAGCTCCGCCCGCAGCTCCTGGTAGTTGTAGACGCAGCCGTTGAAGACGCCGACGAGGTCCGTCGGCTCGTCGACCATCGGCTGGGCGCCGCCCTCGGACAGGTCGATGACCGCCAGCCGCCGGTGGGCGAAGGCGACGGGCCCGGAGGACCAGGCGCCCTCGCCGTCCGGGCCGCGCGGCGCGAGGACCTGCGACATGGCGTCCACGGCGGCCGTGTCCGCCGCCCGGCCGTCGAACCTGATCTCTCCGGAGAGCCCGCACATGCTGCTACATGCAACTCCTCCCGGCGCCCGGGAGCGACTCGGGGTCATCGGTCCGGCGGCCGCCGTCGCCGTTCCGCGACCTGGCCGGGCGGCCCCGGAGGGGTGTCGAGCTGGCCCGGAGCTGGCCCGGAGCTGGCCTGGAGCGGGTCCGGGGCCGATCTGGGGCGACGAACGCGGCGGAAGTGCTGGCGAGGATGCTCTGTGATGGGTACAACACTGGGTGTGAGCAGCATGCCCGTCGCCTCGGGACCGTCGGCGCTCCCGGCCGCGGTCTCGGCGCCGCTGCCTCCGGAGGACCCGACCGCCGGCGGGACGCCGCCGCCGGTGCCCGCCCCGGCCCCCGCGCCGCCGCGCCTCCCGGCGCCCGCCCCGCGCGCGGCGCCCGCGATCTCGAGCCCGACGCCCGTGGTGACCTGGGCCCCGCGCCCCGCGCGCACGGCCGGACCCACGACGGGCCCGATGTCCGTGGCCGTGCCCGCCGCCGTCCCGGCCGGCCCCCCGGCCTCGCCCGCGGGCGCCGGCACCGGGGACGACCGGCTCGCCCTGCGCACCCGCTGCCGCCTGCGCGCGGAGCCCGCGTCCGTGCCGGAGGCGCGCCGCTTCGTCGGCGACGCCCTCATCAACGCCTCGGAGCGGGGCATCTCCAGCCTGGACGTCGCGCTGCTGCTCACCTCGGAGCTGACGAGCTTCGTCATCCGGCGCGGCGCCGCGGACAGCTTCTCCGTGGACGTCGCGGCGTCGGTGAACAAGTTCCTCGTCGTGGTCACGGAGCAGACCCCGCCGTGGATGCTGCCCGGGACGATGGAGGCCGAGGGGCGCCAGCTGAAGCTCGTGGCTGAGCTCGCGGAGTCCTGGGGCATCACGGCGTCCCCGGGCGCCGGCGAGTCCTGCTGGTTCCGCCTGGCCATCTGAGGCGCCGCGGCGGTGCGGCCGGGCACGGGGCTCAGCCGCCGACGACGGCGAGGACCTGCTCGATCGTGCGCCGCGCCGTCGCGACGAAGCCCGGGTTCGAGCGCGCGCAGTACAGCACGATCAGCACCGCCTGGTGCAGCAGGCCGGGCAGGTCCGGCATCTGCTGGGCCAGCAGCCGCTCCACCAGGGCGGCGTCGACGGGGATCTCGCCCTCGTGCAGCACCACGCCGGTGAGCGGTCGACCCGCCGCGGTCGTGCGCGGCGGCGTCCTCGCCGAGCCCCCGCGCTCTCGGCTGGCGGGGCTGCAACGGCGCCCGCGGCTACCCATGCAGAGCCGCGCTACCCATGCAGGGCCGCTGCGGAGGTGCCTGAGGACGCCGATCGGACGGCTTCTCGTGGATATCGCGGCTCTGCATGGGTACGGCCGCGGGTCCGCGGCGCCGCCGGCGCGGGATCGCCGCTGCCCGTCCCGGAGTAGCGTCCCCGTCGTGCCCGAGGCGGACGCGCGCCCCGCAGCCCCCGTGGACGGCGTCCTGGCGTGGCGCCCGCTGGCGGCGGAGGACCTGCCGCTGCTCGCGACCTGGCTGGCCGAGCCCGGCGTCGCCCGCTGGTGGCACCACGAGACGTCCCTCGCCGCCGTCGAGCGGGACTTCGGCCCGAGCGTGCGCGGGGAGGAGCCCGGCGAGGACCTCGTCGTCCTGCTCGACGGGGCGCCGGTGGGCCTGCTGCAGCGCTCGCGGATCCGCGACCACGCGGAGGACCTCGAGCAGTTCGCCGCGCTCGTGGACGTGCCCGAGCACGCGATGACCATCGACTACCTCATCGCCGACCCGGCGCTGCGCGGCCGCGGCCTGGGCACCCGCGTGGTCGCCGCGGCGGTGGCGCGCACCTGGGTCGAGCACCCGGACGCCGAGGCGGTGCTCGTCGCGGTGGTCGCCGCGAACACCGCGTCGTGGCGGGCGCTGGAGAAGGCGGGGTTCACCCGCGTCGCCGAGGGCGACCTGCCTCCGGACGACCCCGTCGACGACCCGCTGCACGTCGTCTACCGGATCGACCGCCCGACGTCGGACCGCCCGACGTCGGACCGGCCGCTGTCCGACCGGCCGCTGTCCGACCGGCCGGCCTGACGCGTCACCCCCCGGCGCGCTGCGCCACGACGAAGATCCGCCGCAACGGGAGCACCGCGGCCGCACGGCAGCGGCGGGTGCGCCTCGCGCAGCAGCGCGCCGTGCTCGGCGAGGAACTCCTCCTGCTCGCCCTCGTCGAGGGCAGCCAGCACCGGGCGCAGGGCCGTGCCCGGTCGTCCACCGCAGGACGGCGTCCTCGCCGGGCAGCACGTGCAGGTGCGTCGTCTCCCACGCGTCGACGCGCGCGCCCCGCAGGGCTCGAAGGGCCGGCCCCGCTCGTCGGCGAAGCGCTGGTACGCGCCCGGGTCCTCCACGGCGCTCAGGCCTCACCCGACGTCGTAGCCGACGACGACGGGGGCGTGGTCGCTGAAGCGCTCCGCGTAGGACGGCGCGCGGTCCACGCGCGCGTGCACCGCGCGGGCCGCGAGGTCGGGCGTGGCCAGGTGGTAGTCGATGCGCCAGCCGGTGTCGCGGTCGAACGCCTGCCCGCGCCAGGACCACCACGAGTACGGACCGTCGACGTCCGGGTGCAGGGCGCGGACGACGTCCACCCACCCCAGCTCGTCGAACCAGCGGTCCAGGTGCGCGCGCTCGCCGGGCAGGAAGCCGGCCCGCTTCAGGTTGCCCCGCCAGTTCCTGATGTCGACCTCGCGGTGGGCGACGTTGAGGTCCCCGCACACCAGCGCCGTGCGCCCTCGCGCGGACAGCTGGCCCATCCGCTCCCCCACCGCCTCGAGGAAGGCGGACTTCTCGTCCTGGCGGGGGGTGTCGGCCTCCCCGGTGTGCACGTAGGCGCTGACGACGGTGACGGGCCCGCCGGGGGCCTCGACGTCCAGCTCCACCCACCGGCCGGAGCCGTCGAAGCGCGGGTGCAGCGCCGCGCGCTGCTCGCCCACCGGCAGCCTCGTCGCCACCGCGACGCCCGCGCGGCCCTTGGTGCCGGCGTCGGTGGGCTCGCTGTGGGCGGTGCGCCAGCCCTCCCCCAGGGCGTCGTCGAGCAGGCCCAGCAGGACCTCGTCGGAGGCCCGCACCTCCTGCAGGCACAGCACGTCGGGGGCGGCCTCGCGCAGCCAGGGCACCATGCCGCGGCGCACGGCGGCGCGGATCCCGTTGACGTTGACGGTGGCGACGGTCAGCACCCGCGACATCCTGCCCGCCGCCGCCGACGGCGCCCGGGCGCGGCGCCGCCGTCCTACCCTGGCGAGGGTGCGCCTGCGCCTCCGCTCCGCCCCGCCGTCCACCTGGTCCCGCGCCGCCGCGCTGCTCGGGCGCGCGGGGCGCTCCCGCGTCGTGCGCGCGGCGCTCGTCGTCGGCGTCGCGCTCGCGGCGGCCGGCTCGGCGATGGCGGCGCTGGGCGCCACGGAGCGCTCGGTGGGCCCGGTGCAGGTGCGCCTGAGCGTCGTCCCGGACCTGCACGGCGGCACGCGCGTCGACGTCCCGCCGCTGGGCCAGCTGGCCATGGCCACCCACGCCGGGCCGCTGCAGCTGCGCGCGCGCGTCGAGGGCATCGAGCTGGACGCCGCGACGCAGCTGGTCTCCGGCGGCACGACGCGCGCGGCCCTCGTCGAGCGGGTCACCGGCGACGTGCGCGCCGGCCTGCGCGACCTCGCGCTGCGCTCGGGCGCCGCCGCCCTGCTCGGCGCCGGGGCGGCGTGCGCCGTGGTCTTCCGCCGCCGCGCCGCGGTCGTCACGGGCGTCGGCGCGGCGGCGGCGGTGCTGGCGGCGTCCGGTGGGATCGCGGCGGCCACGCTGCGCACGGCGGCGCTGACGGAGCCGACGTTCACGGGGCTGCTCGGCCAGGCGCCGGCGCTCATCGGCGGCGTGCGCGAGATCGGCACGCGCTTCGACCAGTACAGCCAGCAGGTGACGAAGCTCGCGACGAACGTGACGTCCCTGTACGGGGCGCTGTCGACGCTGCCCACCGACGTCGGCGGCGAGGGCGACGTGCGGGTGCTGTGGGTCTCCGACGTCCACGACAACCCCGAGACCTTCGCCGTGCTGCCGGAGCTGGTGCGCCAGTTCGACGTGGCCGCCGTCGTCGACACCGGCGACGTCTCCGACCACGGCACCGCCGCGGAGAACCGGCTGTACGACCCGATCGCCGACCTGCCGGTGCCGTACGTGTACGTGCGCGGCAACCACGACAGCCGCCTCACCCAGGAGCACCTGGCGGCGATGCCGAACGTCGTGGTGCTCGACGAGGGCGCGGTCGCGGACGTCGCCGGGCTGCGCTGGGCGGGCACGGGCGACCCGCAGTTCACCCCCGACAAGCGGGTGCGGCTCGACGAGGACGCCGTGCAGGAGCTGATGACCCGCGCCGGGCAGCAGGTCGCCGCCGGGGCGGCAGCAGCGCGGGCGCAGGGGCGGCCCGTGGACGTCGCGCTCGTGCACCGGCGCACCATGGCCGGCCCGCTGTACGGGCGGGTGCCGCTGGTGCTCGACGGGCACACGCACCGGCGCAGCTCGCACGTGCAGGACGGCACGCTGAAGCTCACGCAGGGCTCCTCGGGCGGTGCGGGGCTGCGCACGCTCGAGGGCGGGCGGCCGCACCCGCTGCAGATGTCGGTGCTGCACTTCGACGGGCAGGAGCGCAGGCTCCTCGCGGTCGACGACATCACCATCGGCGGCCTGGGCGAGCGCTCGGTGACGGTGGAGCGCCACGCCGCGGACTCCTACCTCGCCGGGGAGGTCCCCGAGGCCGAGGCGCCCGCCGAGGAGGCGCCGGCCGAGGAGGCGCCGGCCGAGGAGGTGCCGGCCGAGGAGGCGACCGCGTCGCCGGCTGCCTCCCCCGCGCCGTCCACCGCCCCCTCCCCCGCCCCGTGATCACGGGCGAGGTGCAGGTGCGCGCGCCGATCGGCTGCACCTCGGCCATGATCACGCGCACGTCGGCCATGATCACCGCGACTGCGGGCGATCCCGCCGGACGGCGCGGCGGCGCGACCTAGTCTCGGGGCATGCGAAGGGGACGGGGTCGCACCCTGCTCGTGGTCCTGGCGTCGGTCCTCGTGCTCGCCCTGGTCGCCGCCGCGGTGGTCCTCCAGCGGGTGCGCGCGGCCGACGCGGCCCGCGACGAGGCCGCCCGCGCCGCCGCCGAGGCGCTGGCGAGCGCGTGGGAGGCGGACGACCTCACCGGTGCGCGCTTCGCCGCGGCCGAGCCGGCCGCCGTCCAGGAGCAGTACGCCGCGATCACCGACGGGCTCGGCGAGGTCGCGCCGCAGGTCGACGTCACGGCGGTGGGTCGCACGGAGCTGACCGGCACGGCGCGGCTGAGCGTCACCTGGCCCGTCGGGCAGGGGTGGCGGTACGAGACGACGGCGGCGCTGGCGCCCGTGGGCGGGAGCGAGGACGCCGACGCCCCGTGGGGCGCGCGGTGGGAGCCGGCGCTCGTGCACCCCGACCTCGCCGAGGGCGACCGGCTGACCGCCGAGCGCACCGCGGCCCCGCGCGCGGAGGTCCTCGGCCGCGACGGCGCCGCGATCGTCACGGAGCAGCCGGTGGTCGAGGTCGGCGTGCAGCCGTCCCGCACCAGCGACCCGGCCGGGCTGGCGGCGCAGCTGGCCGACGTCCTCGACGTCGACGCCGAGGCCCTGACCGAGCGGATCACCAGCTCCTCCCCGGACGCGTTCGTGCCGGTGGTCACCCTGCGGCGCCCGGACTACGACGCCGTGCGCGAGCGGGTGCAGCCGCTGCCCGGCACGGTCTTCCGCGAGTCGACGCTGCCGCTGGCGCCCACCCGCGAGTTCGCCCGCGCCCTGCTCGGCACGGTGGGGACGGCGACCGAGGAGCTGGTCGAGCAGAGCGAGGGCCGCCTGCAGCCGGGCGACGCCACCGGCCTGTCGGGCCTGCAGCGCCGCTACGACGAGCGGCTGACCGGCACGCCCGGCGTCGTGGTGCGCCGGGTGCCCGCGCAGGGCGAGGCGGTGGAGCTGCACGCGCAGCAGCCCGTGGCCGGCGAGCCCGTGCAGCTGACCCTCGACGCCGCCGTGCAGCGGGCCGCCGACGCGGCGCTGGGCAGCGCGCCCGGCGGCAACGGCAACGCGGCCCTGGTGGCCATCGACGTCCCGAGCGGCGACGTCCTCGCCGTGGCGAACACCCCGGTCAGCGGCGCGGACCGCGCGCTGAGCGGCCAGTACCCGCCCGGCTCGACGTTCAAGACGGTGAGCACCCTGGCGCTGCTCGGCACCGGCCTGACCCCGGACGAGGTGGTCGACTGCCCGCCGACCACGACGGTGCAGGGCCGCTCCTTCCGCAACTTCGAGGGCGGGGCCTTCGGCGCGGTGCCCTTCCGCACGGACTTCGCGCAGTCGTGCAACACCGCGTTCGTGCAGCTGTCGTCGCGGCTCGGCGAGGGCGACCTGACGGACGCCGCGGCCTCCGTGGGCCTGGGCGGCGACTGGTCGGTCGGGGTCGACGCGTTCCCGGGTGACGTGCCGCCCGCCGAGGACGCCGTCGAGCGGGCCGCCGCCACCATCGGGCAGGGGCGGGTGCTGGCCAGCCCGCTGGCGATGGCGTCCTCGACCGCGACCATCGCGCGCGGCGGCTGGGTCGCGCCCCGCCTGGTGACGACGCCGGCGCCGCAGGCCCCGGCCGGCCCCGCGCCGTCCCCGGACCCGGCGCGCCTGGCCGTCGTGCGCGACCTCATGCGCGAGGTGGCGACGTCCGGGACGGCGAGTGCGCTGGCCGACGTCCCCGGCTCCCCGGTGCACGCCAAGACGGGCACGGCCGAGCACGGCACCGAGGTGCCGCCGCGCACGCACGCGTGGACGGTCGGGTTCCGCGGCGACGTCGCGTTCGCCGTCCTCGTCGAGGACGGCGCGAGCGGCGGCAGCACCGCGGTGCCGGTCGCGGAGGCCTTCCTCCGGGCCCTGCCCGCCTGACCCCCGCCCCCTCCCCGCTCCTTCCTCCCCCGCTCCCCCCTCCCCCGTCGTGATCATGCAGTTCCGGACCCTCGTGGTGGCGGGACGGCGCGAGCGCCGCGAGGCTGGGCGGATGAGGATCGCCGTCGCCGGGGCCCACGGCCAGATCGCCCGCCCGCTGATCCGCCTGCTCGCCGCCGAGGGCGACGAGGTCGTCGGGCTGGTGCGCGACGCCGACCACGTCGCCGACGTCGAGGCGGACGGCGCGAGCGCCGCCGTGGTGGACCTCGAGCACGCGGACGTCGAGGACGTCGCCGCGGCCCTGCAGGGCTGCGAGGCCGTCGTCTTCGCCGCCGGCGCCGGGACCGGCAGCGGCGCCGCCCGCAAGGAGACGATGGACCGCGGCGGCGCCGCGCTGCTGGCCGACGCCGCCGAGCGCGCCGGGGCGGACCGGTACCTGCTCGTCTCGGCGATGGGCGTGGAGTCGGTGCGCGACGGCGCGGTGCCGCAGGGCCTGCCCGAGCCGATGCTGCCCTACCTGCGCGCCAAGCTCGCCTCCGAGGACGACCTGCGCTCGCGCGACCTGGCGTGGACGGTGCTGCGCCCCGGCGCCCTCACCGACGAGCCCGGCTCCGGGCGGGTGCGGCTGGCGCCGAGCGCGGAGCCCGGCAGCGTCCCGCGGGCCGACGTCGCCGCCGTCCTCGCGGCGCTGCTGCGCTCCGGGCGCGCCGGCGGGCTGGTGCTCGAGCTGGTCGAGGGCGGGGACCCGGTGCCCGACGCCGTGGCCGCGGCCACGAGCGGCTGACCCCCGGCGCGAGCGGCCGACCCTGGCGCGAGCGGCTGGGCGCCGGGACGCCGGCGGCGTCAGGACGGCGCGAGCGAGCGCTCCGCCGCCTCCACCACGTTGGCGAGCAGCATCGCGCGCGTCATCGGCCCGATCCCGCCCGGCACCGGCGTGAACCAGCCGGCGACCTCGGCGACGGCGGGGTCGACGTCCCCGACCAGGCGGTCGCCGACCTCGGGGTCGTGCACGCGGTTGATGCCGACGTCGACGACGACCGCGCCCGGGCGCACCACGTCGGGCGTGATCATCCCGACGACGCCGGCCGCCGCGACGACGACGTCCGCGGCCCGCGTGTGGGCGGCGAGGTCGCGGGTGCCGGTGTGGCACGACGTCACGGTGGCGTCGATGCCGCGCCGGGTGAGCATCAGCCCGAGCGTGCGCCCGACGATGACGCTGCGGCCCACGACGCAGACCTCGGCGCCGGAGAGGTCGACGTCGTGGCGCAGCAGGATGTCGACCACGCCGCGCGGCGTGCACGGCAGCGGCGTCGTGATCGGCCCGGACACGCGCGCCACCAGCTCCCCGAGGTTCGCCGGGTGCAGGCCGTCGGCGTCCTTGAGCGGGTCGACGAGCCGCACCACCCGGTCGGCGTCGAGGCCGGCGGGCAGCGGCAGCTGCACGATGTAGCCGGTGCAGGCCGGGTCGGCGTTCAGGCCCCGCACGGCGTCCTCGACCTGCGCCTGGGAGGCGGTCGCCGGCAGGTCCACGCGCAGGGAGGCGATGCCGACCTCGGCGCAGTCGCGGTGCTTGCCGCGCACGTACGCCCGGCTGCCGGGGTCATCTCCCACGAGCACCGTGCCGAGCCCGGGGCGCACGCCGCGCTCGGCGAGGGCCTGCACGCGCTCGCGCAGCTCGGCCTTGATCGCCGTCGCGGTGGCCTTGCCGTCGAGCAGTCGGGCGGTCATGGTCGGGCAGGGTAGTGCCGCGCGCCGCCCGCCCTCCTTGACACCCTCCGCGCGGGTTCCCTACGTTCGCGGCGGGTCCAGGACCGCACACCGGGTGCCGCCCCGGGCGCCAGCAGGACGGCGCCCGGCGGCACCCGGCCCCGCCGCGCGACGACGCCGGCGGGCCGCCACGCACCCCTGGAGCCCGCATGTCCGCACACCCGATCCGAACTCCCCGCACGAGGCCCGCGAGGGCGCGGCGGCGGCGCCGGGCGCTCGCCGCCGCCCTCGGCGCCGGCCTGCTCACCTGCACCGCCGCGGCCCCGGCCGGCGCCGACGGCGACAGGGCCCGGGGCGGGGGCCACCCGCGCGGGGACTTCCGGGACCCCGCGGCCAGCACCACCGTCGAGCCCTTCGGCACCGCTCCCGACGGCACGCCCGTCGAGCGCTGGACCCTGGCCAACGGCGAGATGACGGTGCGCGTGCTGACCTACGGCGGCGTGATCCAGACGCTGGAGGTGCCCGACGCCGAGGGGGACGTCGAGAACGTCGTCCTCGGCTTCGACGACCTCGCCGGCTACGTCGGCGACGAGGACCCCTACTTCGGCTCCCTCATCGGCCGCTACGGCAACCGGATCGCCGGCGGCCGGTTCACCCTCGACGGCACCGAGCACCAGCTGCCCCTCAACGACGGCCCGAACACCCTGCACGGCGGGCCGGAGGGCTTCGACGACCGGGTGTGGGAGGCCACCGACGTCGGGGACGACGACGTGGCCGCCCTGCGGCTGGAGCTGGTCAGCCCGGACGGCGACCAGGGCTTCCCGGGCACCCTGACCACGACCGTCACGTACAGCCTGGACGAGGCCTCGCGCCTGAGCGTGCACTACGAGGCCACCACCGACGCGCCGACCGTGGTGAACCTGACCCAGCACACCTACTGGAACCTCGCGGGCGAGGGCTCCGGGGACGTGTACGACCACGAGCTGCAGATCGACGCCGACGGGTTCACCCCGGTCGACGAGACCCTCATCCCCACCGGGGAGGTCGCGCCGGTGGCGGGCACGCCGTTCGACTTCCGCGAGCCCACGGCCATCGGGGAGCGGATCCGCGAGGCCGACCAGCAGATCCTGTTCGGGCAGGGCTACGACCACAACTGGGTGCTCGACCGCGACGACGACGGTGCGCGAGAG
Source organism: Quadrisphaera sp. DSM 44207 (assembly GCF_900101335.1). NCBI lineage: Bacteria > Bacillati > Actinomycetota > Actinomycetes > Kineosporiales > Kineosporiaceae > Quadrisphaera > Quadrisphaera sp. DSM 44207. The sequence goes on from NZ_FNKA01000001.1 coordinate 708,348, forward strand.
GGCTCGGACAGCGAGGACGCCCTGGAGGAGGCGGCCGTGCTGCACGACCCGGACAGCGGGCGGACCCTGACCGTCTCCACCACCGAGCCGGGCCTGCAGTTCTACTCCGGCAACTTCCTCGACGGCACGCTCGTGGGCACCGGCGGCCGCACCTACCGCCAGGGCGACGGGCTGGCGCTGGAGACCCAGCACTTCCCCGACTCCCCGAACCAGCCGGAGTTCCCCTCCACCGAGCTGCGCCCGGGCCAGGTCTACGACAGCACCACGGTCTTCGAGCTCTCGCGCTGAGGACGGCGTCCTGAGCAGGACGCCGCGCAGGACGCCGCACCGGCCCCCGGCACCGTGCGCCGGGGGCCGGCGCGGCCCTCAGCCCAGGCCCGGGTAGAGCGGGAACGCCTCCGTCAGCTCCCGCACCCGCGCCCGCAGCGGCGCGAGGTCGCGGGAGGGGTCCAGCGCGCCGGCGACGACGTCGGCGACCTCGGCGAACTCGGCCTCCCCGAAGCCGCGGGTGGCCAGGGCGGGCGTGCCGATGCGCAACCCGGAGGTCACCATCGGCGGGCGCGGGTCGAACGGGACGGCGTTGCGGTTGACGGTGATGCCCGCCTCGTGGAGGCGGTCCTCGGCCTGCTTGCCGTCGAGGGCCGAGCGGCGCAGGTCCACGAGCACGAGGTGGACGTCGGTGCCGCCGGTGAGCACGCTGGCGCCGGCCGCCGCGACGTCCGGGGCCGAGAGGCGCTCGGCGAGCACCTGCGCGCCGGCGAGCGTGCGCGCCTGGCGCTCGCGGAACTCCTCGCTCGCCGCGATCCTGAAGGCGACGGCCTTGCCCGCGACGGCGTGCATGAGCGGCCCGCCCTGCTGGCCCGGGAAGACCGCGGAGTCGATCTTCTTCGCGTGCTCCGCGCGGGAGAGGACGATGCCGCTGCGCGGGCCGGCGAGGGTCTTGTGCACGGTGGTGGTCACGACGTCCGCGTGCGGCACCGGGGAGGGGTGCAGCCCCGCCGCGACCAGGCCCGCGAAGTGGGCCATGTCGACGAGCAGCAGGGCGCCGACCTCGTCGGCGATCGCGCGGAACGCGGCGAAGTCCAGGTGGCGCGGGTAGGCGGACCAGCCGGCGATGATCAGCTTCGGGCGGCGCTCGAGCGCGACGCGCCGCACGGCGTCCAGGTCGACGAGGAAGGTGTCCTCGCGCACCCCGTACGTGGCGACGTCGTAGAGGCGGCCGCTGAAGTTCGCCTTCATGCCGTGCGTGAGGTGCCCGCCGTGCGCCAGCTCCAGGCCGAGGATGGTGTCGCCGGGGCGGATCAGCGCGTGCATGACCGCGGCGTTCGCGGAGGCGCCCGAGTGGGGCTGGACGTTGGCGTGGTCGGCGCCGAAGAGCTCCTTCGCGCGGCTGCGCGCCAGCTCCTCGGCGACGTCGACCTGCTCACAGCCGCCGTAGTAGCGGCGGCCCGGGTAGCCCTCGGCGTACTTGTTCGTCAGCACCGAGCCCTGCGCCTCGAGCACGGCGCGGGGGGCGAAGTTCTCGCTGGCGATCATCTCCAGCGTCCCGCGCTGGCGGGCCAGCTCGCCGTCCAGGACGGCGGCGATCTCGGGGTCGACCTCGGCGAGCGGCAGGTCGGTCACGGACGTGCCCGCGGCGGGGCGGGTCGGGGTCTGCGTCACGGGAGGCTCCTCGGGCGTGGTGGTGCGCTGACGGCGGCGACGCTGGGCCCAGGCGGACGACCCGCGGTCGGTGCTCGTGCGCCGCTCCCCGGTGGTTGCCCACCTCACGCCAGTCGCGACGCGGGACAGCCTAGTGCAGGCCGGGGCCGGCCTGGGTCAGCCAGCCGTGCGGGGCGGCCAGCTCGTCGGCGCCCCGCGGCCCCCACGTGCCGGGGGCGTACGGCTGCACGGGCGGGCGGTGCGCCAGGAGCGGGTCGACGACGCGCCAGGCCTCCCGCAGCCCGGCGGCGCTGGTGAACAGGGCCCGGTTCCCCCGCAGGACGTCGAGCAGCAGCGCCGCGTACGCCGGGAACGGCTCGGCCTCGGGCAGCTCGGCGAGGTCCAGGCGCAGCGTCCCCTGCACCAGCTCCCCCTCGAACCCGGGCCGGGCGGCGGTCAGGCGCACCTCCACGCCGCCGCTGCCCTTGAGGTCGACCGTGAGCACCTCGGGGACGTCGCGCCCCTGCGCCGCCCCGGGGATGTGCGTGTCCGGCTCGCGCAGCACGAGGTGGACCTGCTGCGCGGAGCCGGCGAGGCGCTTGCCGGTGCGCATCAGGAAGGGCACGTCGCGCCAGCGGTCGGTGTCGACGAGCATGCGGGCGGCGACGAAGGTGTCGGTCGTGGAGCCGTCGGCGACCTCCGGCAGGTCGAGGTACCCCTGCGCCTGCCCCAGGACGACGTCGTCCGGGTCGATCGGGCGGAAGGCGGCGATCACCGCCTCGCGGGCGGTCTGCAGGTCCTCCGGCGCGGGCCCGGCCGGCGGCTCCAGCGCCACCTCGGCGGCCACCTGCACCAGGTGGGTGACGAGCATGTCCAGGACGGCGCCGGTCTCGTCGTAGAACTCGGCCCGGTCGGCGACGTCGAGGGTCTCCGGGACGTCGATCTGCACGGCCGCCACGTGCTCGCGGCTCCAGACCTGCTCCAGCACCCGGTTCGCGAAGCGCAGGACGTGCAGCTGCTGGGTGGCCTCCTTGCCGAGGAAGTGGTCGATGCGGAAGACCTGCTCCTCCTCCAGCACCGAGCGCACGAGGGCGTCGAGCTCCTCGAAGTCGCCGGCCGAGCGCCCGTAGGGCTTCTCGTAGACCACGCGGGCGCCGTCGGTGAGCCCGTGGGCCGCGAGCGCCCTCGTGTAGGGCGCGAACGTCGACGGCGGCAGCGCGAGGTAGTGCACGAGCTGGACGTCGTCGCCCAGCTCCCCGCGCACGCGGCCGAGGACGTCGAGGAGCTGGCCCGGGTCGTCCTCGGCGAAGCCGCCGCCGGCGTAGTGCAGGTGCGGCGCCATCGCGCCGGCGGCCTCGTCGTCGTCGACGGCCTCGCGCAGCTCGGCGCGGAAGTCGTCGTCGGAGCGCTGCGAGCGGCCGCTGCCGACGAGCGCCCACCGGCGCGGCAGGCGCCCGGCGCGGTGCAGCGCCGCGAAGGAGGGCAGCACGAGGCGGCGCGCCAGGTCGCCGGTCGCGCCGTAGAGGACGAAGACGACGGGCCGGTCGGAGGGCTGCTCCCCGGGCTGGCTCATGGCCCGACCGTAGGGACTCCTCGCTACTCTCGCCGCTCGTGAGCGCGCCGGCCTACGTCCTGAGCCTGACCTGTCCCGACGGGCCCGGCATCGTCCACGCCGTCACGGGGGTGCTGGCCGACCTCGGCGGCAACATCAGCGACAGCCAGCAGTTCGGCGACCCCGACACCGGGCGCTTCTCCATGCGCGTGCAGGTGCACTTCCCGCAGGCGGCCGGCGTCGACGCCGCGGCGCTGCGGGAGGCGTTCGCCCCCGTCGCGGCGAGCTTCGCGATGGACTGGCAGGTCGACGTCCTCGGACGCCGCCTGCGCACCCTGGTGATGGTCAGCCGCGCCGGGCACTGCCTCAACGACCTGCTGTTCCGCCAGCGCTCGGGGCTGCTGCCGATCGAGGTCCCGGCCATCGTCGGCAACCACGCGGACCTGGCGCCGCTGGCGGACTTCTACGGCGCGCCCTTCCACCACGTGCCGGTCGCCCCGGACACCCGCGAGGCCGCCGACGACCGCCTGCTGGGCCTGGTCGCCGACCTCGACGTCGAGCTGGTGGTGCTGGCCCGGTACATGCAGATCCTGTCCCCGCGCCTGTGCGAGGCCCTGGCGGGGCGGGCCATCAACATCCACCACTCGTTCCTGCCGAGCTTCAAGGGCGCGCGCCCCTACGCGCAGGCGCACGAGCGCGGCGTGAAGATCATCGGCGCGACGGCGCACTACGTCACCGCCGACCTGGACGAGGGGCCGATCATCGAGCAGGACGTCCAGCGCGTCACCCACGCGATGGACGTCGCCCAGCTGCAGGCGATCGGCCAGGACGTCGAGGCGCAGGTGCTGGCCCGCGCGGTGCGCTGGCACGCCGAGCACCGAGTGCTGCTCGACGGCCACCGCACCGTCGTCTTCGCCTGACCCGCGCCGTGATCGTGCGCGTCCGGCCGGCCGGACGCGCACGATCACGGCGGAGGCGTCAGGCGAGCGTCTTCGCGAGGTTCTCGTCGAGGGCGGCGAGGAAGTCCTCGGTGGTCGCCCAGCCCTGGTCGGGGCCGACGAGCAGCGCGAGGTCCTTCGTCATCGTGCCGGACTCCACGGTCTCCACGCAGACGCGCTCCAGGGCCTCGGCGAAGCCGGTGACCTCCGGGGTGCCGTCGAGCGCGCCGCGGTGCTTCAGCCCGCCGGTCCACGCGAAGATCGACGCGATCGGGTTCGTCGAGGTCGGCTTCCCCTGCTGGTGCTGGCGGTAGTGCCGGGTCACCGTGCCGTGCGCCGCCTCCGCCTCCACGGTCCGCCCGTCGGGCGTGGTGAGCACCGAGGTCATCAGGCCCAGGGAGCCGAAGCCCTGCGCGACGGTGTCGGACTGCACGTCGCCGTCGTAGTTCTTGCAGGCCCACACGTACCCGCCCTCCCACTTCAGGGAGGCGGCGACCATGTCGTCGATGAGCCGGTGCTCGTAGGTGATGCCGGCGGCGTCGAAGTCGGCCTTGAATTCGGTCTCGAACACCTCGGCGAAGACGTCCTTGAACCGCCCGTCGTAGGCCTTCAAGATCGTGTTCTTCGTCGACAGGTACACCGGGTACCTGCGGGCCAGGCCGTAGTTCAGCGACGCGCGCGCGAAGTCGCGGATCGAGCTGTCGAGGTTGTACATCGACAGGCTCACGCCCGGGCCGGGGGCCTTGAACACCTCGTGCTCGATCGGCTGGGAGCCGTCGTCCGGGGTGAAGGTCACGGTGAGGGTGCCGGGGCCGGGGAAGGTGAAGTCGGTGGCCCGGTACTGGTCGCCGAAGGCGTGGCGGCCCACGATGATCGGCTTGGTCCAGCCCGGTACCAGCCGCGGGATGTTGCTGATGATGATCGGCTCGCGGAAGATCACGCCGCCGAGGATGTTGCGGATCGTCCCGTTCGGGGAGCGCCACATCCGCTTCAGCCCGAACTCCTGCACGCGCGCCTCGTCGGGGGTGATGGTGGCGCACTTGACGCCGACGCCGTGGCGCTTGATGGCGTTGGCCGCGTCGATCGTGACCTGGTCGTCCGTGGCGTCGCGGTGCTCGATGCCGAGGTCGTAGTACTCGAGGTCGACGTCGAGGTAGGGGTGGATCAGGCGGTCCTTGATGAACTGCCAGATGATGCGGGTCATCTCGTCGCCGTCGAGCTCGACGACCGTGCCCTCGACCTTGATCTTGGCCACTGCGCTCCCCTTGGTGCGACACCGCTGTCCGTCGCGACGCAACGTATCGGACGCCCGCACCGGCGCAGGACCGGACTCGGGACGGAGTCGGACCGGAGTGGGACCGGCGTCGGGTGGCGCTCCGGCACGACCTCGCGGAAGGGTGGTGCAGGTGATCGCGCCACGGGACGTCGTCGCCGCCATCGCACGCCGCGCCAGCACCGCAGGCCGCCCCGCTCCGGGAGGCCCCGCGGAGGCGGCGGAGCCGCCGCCGGAGGAGCCAGAGGAGCTGGAGCAGCCCGCAGCGCTGGCTGCCGCCGATCCCGCCGACGGCTCTGGTGGCGTGGAGCAGCCCGCGCCCCCTACGTTGATCGGACGACACCGGGCGGACGGGTCCGACGGCCTGGATGAGGCCATGACCCGCCCGCATGAACAGCACGTGACGTCTCGGAACAGAGCGTACACCAAGGAGGGTCCTGTGGGCGACCAGCAGGACGGCACGGCAGGAGCGGCCGTCGCGCGCGTGCATCCGCTCCGGCCCATGACCAAGCGCAGCCTGATCACGATCTCGCACGCCATCGAGCAGGCGGCCATCACCTCGCAGGCCACCCGCGACGAACCCGTGGTCCTCATCGCGATGTTCCAGCGCCCGCTGTACTTCGACCGCGAGCGCGCGTCCTACCGGCAGCTGAGCAGGGCGACCACCCTGACCGTCGTCGGCGTGGTCGACCCGGAGCCGGACGTGCCTCCGGGCGTGGAGGGCATCGCCGTCGACCCGGACGAGCCGCTGGCGGCCGAGTGGTCGGTGGTCATGCTGACCCCCCGCGCCGGCGCGGCGCTCGTCGCGGTCGACCAGGAGCGCATCGTGCCGGGCGAGACCAGCGTGGAGACGGGCCGGGTGTTCCAGGGGTGGTACAGCTTCCACCGCCGTGACGCCGAGACGGAGGTGGACCGCCTGCGCCAGGTCTTCGGCGACCGGCTCAGCCACCGGGCCCTGACGATCATCGACGACGTCCTCGACGAGGCCGACAACCGGCGCAGCAGCTCCGCCGAGGACCGCACGGCCGCCGCGGTGCAGCTGTTCGTGAGCGCCCTGGAGAAGTCCGAGCGGCGCGTGCGCGAGCTGCGGGCCCTGACGGAGCCCGGTGGGCCCTCCTCGCAGCGCGACCCCCTGACCGGCCTGCCGAACCGCGCCTTCCTGCGCTCCTGGATCGGCTCGGGGGCGCACACCGCCAGCGGCACGCTGCCGGTGGCCCTGGTGCTGCTCGACGTCAACCGGCTGCGCGACGTCAACGAGTGGTTCGGCCGCAACGTCGGTGACGACGTCCTCCGGGGCGTCGCGGAGGTCCTCTCGCTGCCGCTGCGAGAGACCGACCACGCCGTGCGGCTGGACGACGACGAGTTCCTCGTGATCCTGCCGGGGCTGTCGCTGGACCAGGCCACGCGGATGGCCTACCGGCTGTGCGCCGACATCGCCACGATGCGACGGCCCAGCCTCGACCCGCGCTCGGGGGTCACGGCCTTCGCCGCGGTCATGACGACCCGCGAGCGCCCGCTGCCCGTCGAGGAGCTGCACCAGGCGCTGCGGCGCGGGAAGGACGAGGGTCTCTCGGTCAGCATCGTCCCCTCCCCCGGCGAGGGCTCCAGCACCTCCCGCGCCCTCGTGCCGGAGGCAGCGGCCGGGGACGGCGCCCCGCAGGGCGCCACGGGCCAGGACGGCGCTCGGCGGGACGGCGCTCACCAGGACGGCGCGGCCCTGGCCACCTCGGTGCCGGCCACCTCGGTGCCGGCCACCTCGGTCCCGGCCACCTGGAGCCCGGTCGTCTCGGGCGCGACGCCCGGGGCCCTGACGTCGGAGGCCCTGACGTCGGAGGCCCCGCCGCCCGAGGTCCTGACGCCCCAGGCCCCGTCGCCCGAGGCCCTGACGTCGGAGGTCCCGGTCGCCGCCGTCGCGGCGTCCGAGGTCCCCATCTCCGTCTCCGCCGTCCCGCTGGGCGCGGATCCGGGCTCTCTCGGTCCGGGCGGGCGCGTCCTGGGCCCGCCGACGGTGGTGCGGCCGCCGCAGCCCTGACGGTCCGCGCCGGGGGCCCCGGCGCGGCGTCCGACCGCCGCGGGCCTCCCGAGCGCCGTCCTGGGACGATCGCCGGGTGTTCCACGTCGTCCTGCTCCACCCGGAGATCCCCCCGGACACCGGCAACGCCATCCGGATGGTCGCCTGCACCGGCGCCTCGCTGCACCTGGTCGAGCCGCTCGGCTTCGTGCTGGACGACGCCCGCCTGCGCCGCGCCGGCCTGGACTACCACGACCTCGCCCGGGTGCACGTGCACGCGGACCTGCCGGCGCTGTGGGAGGCGCTGGCCGGCGACGGGCCCCTGCCGCGCGTCTACGCGTTCTCGACGGCGGCGACGACGCGCTACACCGACGTCGCCTACGCGCCCGGCGACGCGCTGCTGTTCGGCCGGGAGTCCACCGGCCTGCCCGAGGAGGTCCAGCGCGCGCCGCAGGTGACCGAGCGGCTGCGGATCCCGATGGTGCCCGGGCGCCGCTCGCTGAACCTGTCGAACTCGGCCGCGATCGCCGTCCACGAGGCGTGGCGCCAGCACGGCTTCGCCGGCGGGGCGTGAGCGGCGCACGATCCCGGGGTTCGCGCGCCGGCGGTGCACCGGCCTCCACGGCGGCGGCCCTCAGCCGAGCAGCAGCGCGATCACGACGAGCACGGGCACCGCCAGCACGGTCGTCACCAGCACGGCGTCGCGCGCCAGCTGCACGGCGCGGTCGTAGCGCACGGCGTAGACGAAGACGTTCTGCGCGGTCGGCAGCGCCGCGACGACGACGGCGCCCTCCAGCGCCGGCCCGCGCAGCCCCAGCGCGCTCGCGACCAGGTAGGCGACCACCGGCTGCACGACCAGCTTCAGCCCCGCCACCAGCCACACGTCCGCGCTGGCCAGGCGCGGACGGGCGCCGCCGTGCAGGGACAGCCCGAACGCGAGCAGGGCGCACGGCACGGCGGTGCCGGCGAGCAGCCCGAGGGGGTCCGCGACCACCGCGGGCAGCGCGGCGCCGGAGACGGCGAGCGCGATCCCGGCGGCCGAGCCGAGCACGAGCGGGTTGCGCAGCGGCTGCACCAGGTGCGCCAGGCGCGGGCGGCGGGAGCCGGACCCCACGGCGTCCAGGACGGCGATCCCCGCCGGTGCCAGCACGGCGAGCTGGAACAGCAGCGCCGGCGCCACGACCGAGGGGTCGCCGAGGACGTACAGGGCCACCGGGAGGCCGATGTTGGCGGCGTTGACGTAGCTGGCGGCGAGCGAGCCGAGGACGACGTGCTCGGCGGAGCGCCGCCAGCCCAGCCGCGCGACGAGCGCGAAGGCGGCGGCGCTGGTGAGGGCGGCGGCCGCGGTGACGAGCAGGGGCGCCGCCAGCACGGCACCCGCGTCCGCGGTCGAGAGCGTGCGCACGAGCAGCGCCGGGGTGCCGACGTAGAAGACCAGCCGGGCGAGCACGACCTGCCCGTGCGGGCCGAGCACCCCGGTGCGCCCCAGCAGCCAGCCGACGGCGACGACGGCGATGACGACGGCGAAGCCGGTCAGGACGCCGCTCACCGCGCGCTCACGCCGTCCTCACCGCGCGCCCACGACGGCGAGGGTGCCAGCGCGCGGCGGCGGGGCGCCTCCTGGACTCCCCGGGAGGCGCCCCGCCGCCGCACGTCGGGCGGCCTCAGGAGGCGCCCAGCGCCACCTCCGCGGCGGCCGCGTCCGTGATCTTCGACGGGCGCTGGCCGTCGAGGGCGCTCGGGGCGTTCGCGAAGGCCCCGTGGTAGCGGCGGGCGGGGTGGGTGTCCTCGGCGAAGACCTGCCCCGGGCCGTAGAGGTTCTCGCGCAGGGTGCGCCCCTCGTACTCGGTGCGGGCGCGGCCGCGGCGCTGCAGCTCGGGGACGACGAGCTCGACCAGGTCGACGAACGTGCCGGGGGTGATGGCGTAGGCGAAGTTGAAGCCGTCGATGCCGCCCTCGTCCACCCACCGCTCCAGCTCGTCGGCGACGGTCCGCGGAGAGCCGACGATGACCGGGCCCATGCCGCCGACGCTGCGCTGCTCGATGATGTCGCGCGGCGTCCAGCGGCGCTCCGGGTCGATGTTGGCCAGCGAGGCCAGCACCGAGCGCAGGCTGTCGTTCTCGACCTCGACGAGCGGGGTGTCGGGGTCGTACTGGGAGAAGTCGATGCCGGTCCAGCCGCCGTACAGGGCCATCATCCCCTCCGCCGAGGCGTAGGAGAGGTACTCGGCGTGCTTGGCGCGCGCCGCCTCGTCGGTCTCGGCGGTGATGACGGTGACGAGGGCGAAGATCTTCACCGAGTCGCGGGAGCGGCCGCCCGCCTCGGCGCGGTCGCGCACGTCGTCGCTCGTGGCGCGCGCCTGCGCGATGGTGGCCGGGCTGATGAAGACGCCCTCGCCGTGCTTGGCCGCGAACGCCCGCCCCCGCGGCGACGCCCCGGCCTGGAAGATCACCGGGGTGCGCTGCGGGCTCGGCTCGGTCAGGTGGATGCCGGGGACGGAGTAGTGCTCCCCGCGGTGGCCGATCGGGTGCACCTTGGCGGGGTCGGTGTAGACGCCGCGCTCCTTGTCGCGCAGGACGGCGCCGTCCTCCCACGAGCCTTCCCACAGCTTGTAGGTGACGTCGAGGAACTCGTCCGCGATGTCGTAGCGCGCGTCGTGGCTGATCTGCTGGGTGTAGCCGAGGTTGACCGCGGCGCTGTTGAGGTAGCTCGTGACCACGTTCCAGGCCACCCGGCCCTTGGTCAGGTGGTCGAGGGTGGAGAACTTGCGGGCCAGCGCGTACGGCTGCTCGTAGGTCAGGGCGCTGGTGACCCCGAAGCCGAGGTGCTCGGTGACCACGGCCATGGCCGGCACCTGGAAGAACGGGTCGTTGACGGGCACCTGCGCGGCGTCCACCAGGGACGGCGCGACGCTGTCGCGGTAGACGTCGTAGACGCCGACCACGTCGGCGATGAAGAGGGAGTCGAAGCGGCCGCGCTCGAGCAGGCGCGCCAGGTCGGTCCAGTACTCCAGGTCGTTGTAGCGCCACGCCTGGCTGTCGGGGTGGCGCCAGGTGCCCGCCGACTGGTGGGTGATGCAGGTCATGTCGAAGGCGTTCAGGATGATGCGCTGACCCACGGGGGTCCTCCGGTCGAGTTCGGGCAGGCCGTGAGAACGGCGCGCTGGAGGGCGTGCTGGGCGGTGCTGAGGGCGGTGCGTTCCTCATCGGTCCTGGCGGGAGCACCGGCCCGCGCGCGAGGCGCGGAAGCGGTTGCTGCGGCGTCGACGAACCAGGTCTCTCGGCCGCTCTGGATGGGCAGGCACAGCAAACCCGTCGCGGACGACGGGCGTCAAGCGCAGCCGGCGTCGCTGCTCGCCCCGCCGCCCCTGGCGGCGTCCACCAGCGCTCGCGCCTCGGGGCTGCGAGCGCACGCGGCCAGCTGCTCCAGCCGCTCCTCGGGGACCTCGCGCACCGCGCGGACGGCGTCCCACAGCTGGGTCGCCGTCTGCGCGAGGACGGTCCGGCCGGTGGCGCCCCCGACCGACCAGGCCGCCCCGGTGCTGGTCACGCGCGCCGGGTGCCCGGTCTCGCGCAGGAAGGCGTCGAGCACCCGGGCCGCCTGCCACCGGGCGCGGGCGCTGGACAGCTGCGGGGACCAGGCGTCGCGCGCGACGGCGCGCCCGCACGCCCCGCACACCTCAGCGCTCCCCCGTCCTGGCGGTCACGGCATCACGTCCCCGGAGTTCGGCCCGAGGGTCTGCCCGACGTACAGGTCGCCGCCCGGGGAGCTGGCCAGGAGCACGGCGGTGGGCGCGACCTCCTCCGGGCGGCCGAAGCGGCCCAGCGGCAGCTCGGCGCGCTTGGCCCGCTTCCAGTCCTCGGAGATGCCCGCGACCAGCGGGGTCTCCACCGGCCCCGGGGCGATGGCGTTGACGAGGACGCCGGAGCGCGCGACCTCCAGCGCGAGCGCCTTCGTGAGCCCGAGGACGCCGGCCTTGGCGGCGCTGTAGTGGGTCAGGGACTCCCCGCCCTTGATCGCCAGCTGGGAGGCGATGTTGATGACGCGGCCGTCGCCGCGCGCGACCATGCCCGGCACCACGTGCCGGCACAGCAGGAAGACCCCGGTCAGGTCGACGTCGATGGTCTGCTGCCACTGCGCCAGCGACATCTCCACCAGCGGCGCCTGGGTCAGCAGGCCCGCGGCGTTGACGAGGACGTCGGTGCGCCCCAGCTGCTCCTCGGCGGCGGCGACCGCGGCGCGCACGGCCTCCTCGTCCGAGACGTCGGCGGCCACCGACCCCGACGCCCCGAGGTCCGACGCCGCGGCCCGCGCGGCGTCGGGGTCCCGGTCGAGCACCACGACCCGGGCCCCGGCGGCGGTGAAGGCCGCGGCGATGGCGCGGCCGATGCCGCTGGCGCCGCCGGTGACCAGGGCGGTCCGTCCGTCCAGCACCCCGCTCACGCGCGCATCCTCACGGTGAGGCCGCCGTCGACCACGACCGCCTGCCCGGTGACGTAGCCCGCCTGCGGGGAGGCGAGGAAGCGGATGACGTCCGCGACCTCCTCCGGGCGCCCGACGCGCCCCCACGGGATGTCCTCCCCGGCGCGGCGCAGCCCCTCCGGCCCGAGCGAGGTGACCGGGTCGAGCGACTGCGGGGTCTCGATCAGGCCCGGGACGACGGCGTTGACCCGGATCCCGCGCGGGGCCAGCTCGACCGCCAGGCTGCGGCACAGCCCCAGCACCCCGGCCTTGGCCGCGGCGTAGTGGGCGTGGTCCTCCCAGCCGTAGACGCCCCCGGCGATGGAGGAGACGGCGACCATGGCGCCGCCGCCGTGCATGTGCGCCGCGCACGAGCGGAACGTGCGCAGCACACCGGTCAGGTCGACCGAGAGCACGTCGTCCCACGCGGCGTCGGTCATCTCGGCCAGCGGGGCCCGGCGCAGCACACCGGCGTTGGCGACCGCGACGTCGAGGCGACCGAACTCCTCCACCGCCCGGGCGGCGAGGGCGTCCACCTGCTTGCCGACCCGGACGTCGACCTCGACCACGACGCCCCTCCCGCCCGCCGCCCGCACCCGGCGCAGCGTCTCGTGCGGGTCGTGGGGGTCGCCGGGGAAGGTCCCGATCACCGCGGCACCGCCCTCGCGGCCGTACCCGACCGCGAGGGCGCGGCCGATGCCGCTGGCCGCCCCGGTGATCACGGCGACGGGGGCGGCGCCCTGCGCTCCTGCGTCCTGGCTCACGGGGACCTCCTGCTCGCTGCCGCGGGTGTCAGCCCTGGTGGCGGATCTCGGCGACCGGCTTCGCCCAGAGCATCAGGACGCCGGAGAGGAACGTGCCGAGGGCGCCGACCCACAGGGCCGCGGTGCCGGTCGAGGAGGCCGCTGCCAGGGCGGTGAAGAGGAACCCGCCGATGATGGTCCCCGGCTGGCTCATCGCGCCGATGATCACCGTGCCGGTGCCGCGGCAGTCCGCCGGGTAGCACTCCCCCATGTAGAACAGGATCGCGGCGTAGGGCCCGACCAGGAAGAACAGCCCGACGGCGTAGGTCACCACGATGAGCGCCGGGGTGGACACCAGCGGCGAGAGCATCGCGGCGAACGCGACGCCGGAGACCATCCAGCCGATGACGATGGTCCGCTTGCGCCCGATCCGGTCGCCCAGCCAGCCGTGGAAGACGTAGCCGAAGTAGGCACCCAGGTTGATGATGACCAGCATCCAGAACGCGGCGCTGAGCTCCACGCCCTTGGCGTTGGCCAGGATCGAGCTGCCCAGGACGCTGAAGATGTTGATGCCGAAGAAGTTGACGATCCACGCCAGGGACAGCACCACCGTGTTGCGGCGCAGCCCGGGCCCGAAGATGCGCGCCAGCGGCGACTCCTCCGAGACCTCGAGGCCGTGCTCGGCGGCGAGGGTGCTCGCCTCGGCGGCCTGGCCGGCCCTCCTCATCTGCTGCAGGCGGTGCTGCAGCTCGAACTGCGGCGTCTCGCGCAGCTTCCTGCCGATGACGACGACGAGCACCAGCGCCGGGACGGTGGCGACGAGGTAGAGAGCGCGCCAGCCGAGGGGCTCCAGGAGCACCAGCGCCAGGGCGCTGGCGAGCAGGAAGCCCAGCGGCCACCCGCCCTGGACCCACGCGTAGTAGAAGCCGCGCCGCTCGCGCTTGCGGCGGTCCTCGGTGACCGAGAAGACCTCGTTGAGGTAGGTGGCGTTCACCGACTGCTCGGAGAAGCCCAGGCCGCCGAGCGAGCGGATCGCGACCATCGCCGCGTTGCTGACGAGCCCGAGCCGGGCCGGGATGAGGGCGGTGAGCACCGAGGCCACCGCCGTGCCGCCGATCGTCAGCATCATGCCGCGGCGCCGGCCGAGGCGGTCGATGACCGGGCCCACGCCGAACGCGACGACCGCGGTGCCCACGGCGATGAGCGTGTTGATCAGGTAGGACTGCTCGGGTGTCCAGCCGAAGTCCTCGGTCATCGCCGGCAGCAGGGTGCCGAAGAGGCCGTAGTCGAACACCGCGACGGTCCAGGCCAGCAGGGCCAGGACCATCGCGAGGTTGGTCTCGCGGGCGGTGAAGCTGGGGAACCGCCGCGTCCCCGCGACCTCCTCGGGCAGGTGCCCGACCGCTGACGGGGTCCCCTCGCCGTCCCTCACGGTCAGCCCCCGCTCCGGGGGTTCTTCGCGAGGAAGTCGTCGGCGATCTCGTCGAAGGTCAGCCAGCGCACGCCCTCGTGGCCGTTCACGTGCTCGATCAGGCGCTCGAGCATGAGCAGCACCTGGGGGCGCCCCGCGACGTCGGGGTGGATGGTGATCGGGAAGACCGCGTCGTCCATCTCGCGGTGGACCCAGTCGAACTGGTCCTGCCACATCTCGCCGAGGTGGCGGGGGCTGACGAAGCCGTGGGAGTTCGGGCTGGTCTTGACGAACATCATCGGCGGCAGGTCGTCGAGGTACCAGCTCGCCGGGATCTCGACGAGGTCGGTCTCCCGCCCGCGCACCAGCGGCTCCATCCACTCCGACGCCCTCTTGTCGTAGTCGATCGGAGTCCACGAGTCCCCCACCCGCACGTAGTAGGGGCTGAAGTCGTCGTGCATGAGGGAGTGGTCGTACTTGATGCCCCGCTCGAGCAGCAGCTCGTTGGTGACGGGCGAGAACTCCCACCACGGGGCCACGTAGCCGGTCGGGCGGCGCCCGGTGCGCTCCTCGACCAGGCCGATGCAGCGGTCGAGGACCTCGGTCTCCTGCTCGCGGCTCATCGCGGTCGGGTTCTCGTGGGAGTACCCGTGCACGCCGACCTCGTGGCCGGCGGCGACGACCGCGTCGGTCAGGTCGGGGAAGGTCTCGATCGAGTGCCCGGGGATGAACCACGTGGTGGTCAGGCCGTACCGCTCGAACAGCCGCAGCAGCCTCGGGCCGCCGACCTCCCCGGCGAACAGACCGCGGGAGATGTCGCCCGGCGAGTCCTGGCCGCCGTAGGAGCCGAGCCAGCCCGCGACGGCGTCGACGTCGACGCCGAGGGCCACCTTGATGTCCTTCGCCATGGAGCGTTCCTCTCTCTCGCGCCTGTCGTGCCTGTCGTGCGCTTCGGGGGTCACCACAGGGCCAGCACGGCCCGGAGGCGGTCGGGGTCGTCGGTCGTGGCCAGCAGCGCGGCGAGCAGGACGACGGCCTGCAGGGTGCGCAGCCGGGTCAGCGGCACGGCGCCGGCGGCCACGAGGTCCGCGCCCCCGCCGCCGCCGTACGCGGGCGCGACCGGCCCGGCGTGCACCCGCGTGGTGACGGCGACGAGGACGCCGCGGTCCGCGACGTCGGCGACGGCCGCCACCAGGGCGGGGTTGGCGTTGCCGGCGCCGGTGCCCTCGAGGACCACGGCGCGCGCGCCGGCGTCCACCGCGGCGCGCAGCAGGGCGCCGTCCGCGCCGGGGTAGCTGGGCACGACGTCGACGCGGACCCCGTCGAGGTCCAGCTCGCGGCCGGTCAGGCCCGTGGCGCGCAGCCGCTCGGCCTCGGCGTCGGCCAGGCCGCGCAGCGGGACGAAGGCGCCCCCGGTGACGTGCCCCAGCGGGCCGGCCTCGGGGTGCGCGAACGCCGCGGTGCGCGCGGTGTGGACCTTCTGGGTGCCCGTGGCCGGCAGCACCTCCCCGTCGAAGACCACCAGGGCGCCCAGGCCGCGGGCCTGCGGGCTGGCCGCCACGGCGACGGCGTCGGTGAGGTTGCGCGGCCCGTCGGCGTCCTCGACGTCCGCCGCGCGCATGGCGCCGGTGAGGACGAGGGGGCGCGGGTCGTCGTGGACGAGGTGAGCCAGCAGGGCGCTGGCCTCGAGGGTGTCGGAGCCGTGGGTGACGACGACGCCGAGCACGTCCGGGTCGCCCAGCGCCGCCTCGGCGCGGGCGACGAGGCGGGCGATGTCGACGGGACCGAGGGCGAAGGAGCTGCGCCGGTCCGCCTCGACGCCGACCAGCTCGACGCCCTCGGGGGCGCGCGCGGTCCGCAGGAGGACGTCGACCGGGTCCTCGGCGCGCGTGACGCCGTCCGCGCCGGTGCGGGACGCGATCGTCCCTCCGGTGGACACCACGACGACCCGGGCCACTCCGCCTCCACGAGCAAAGGTTTGCACAAACGTTTGGCCGCGCACACTAGAGGTGGGAGGAGGTCACCCGTCAAGAGGTGGCCCCGAGATCGGCACCAGCCGTTACCGTGGCGCGGCAGATGGCGGCATGGGACGGGCGGGAGGTGGTGCGCCGTGGCGGCAGGGGGGCCCGGCGGCGGCCGGTCCCCGGCGGTGGTGACGCTGCAGATGCTCGCGGACGAGCTGGGGCTGCACGTGTCCACCGTCTCCCGCGTGCTCAACGGCCGGTACGGCGCGACCGGGGCCGGCAGCGAGACGGTCGCGCGCATCCGCCGCCTGGCGCAGGAGCGCGGCTACCGGCCGAACCCCCACGCGACGAGCCTGCGCACGCGGCGCAGCCACCTCGTCGGGGTGCTCGTCCCCCGCCTCGCGGACATCGTGCTCGCCACGATCTACGAGGGCGTCGAGGAGGCCGCGACCGCCCTCGGCTACTCGACGTTCGTCACCAACTCCCGCGACGAGCCGGAGCTGCAGCGGGCCAAGACGGAGATGATGCTCTCCCGCCGCGTCGACGGGATGGTCTTCGGCGACGCCCGCTCCGACGCCCGCTTCGTCGACGAGCTCGCCGCCCGGGGCGTGCCGTTCGTGCTGACCAACCGGCGCGCCGGCGACCACCCGTCGGCCACCTGCGACGACTACGACGGCGGCCGGCAGGTGGCCCGCCACCTGCTCGAGCTCGGCCACGAGCGGGTCGCCGTCCTGGCCGGGGAGCCCTACGCCAGCACCGGCATCGACCGCACCCGCGGCTGCCTGGACGGGCTGCGCGAGGGCGGGGTCGACGTGCCCGCGGCCTGGGTCGTGCACTCGCCGTTCGACGCCGCCGGCGGCCGGGCCGCCGCCGAGCAGGTGCTCGCTGGTCCCGAGCGGCCCACCGCCGTCTTCGCCGTCAACGACTTCGCCGCGATCGGCGCGATGGGCGCCCTGCGCGACCGCCACCTGCAGGCCGGCGAGGACGTCGCCGTGGTGGGCTTCAACGACACCCCGCTGGCGCGGCAGCTGCCGATCCCCCTGACCTCGGTGCGCTCGCCCGTGCGGGAGATGGGGCGGGAGGCGATGCAGCTGCTGCACCGCCTGCTCGCGGGCGAGGCGGTGCAGTCGCTGCTGCTGCCGCCGCGGCTGGTGGTGCGGGCCTCCTCGGCCGGGCACCTGGGCGACCCCGCGGTCGTGGAGGCCCCCGCCCTCACCCGTCGTGCAGGGCCAGCGCCAGCCGGCAGCAGGTGAGCGCCGAGCGGGCCTCACACCTTGGCGGTGCGCACCGTGCCGGTGCGGGTCTGGACCACCCCGGCGGCGAGCCCGAGCAGCAGGACGACGATGAGCAGGGCGAGCGTCGTCGTCGCTCGCAGGTCCAGGGCCGTCACCGCCGCCACCGCCAGCACCGCCGCTCCCGGCCACGCCAGCGCCGCCCGCACCTGCCGGGTCAGCACCGCCTGCATCACCGCGGCGCTGAGCAGGTACACCGCCAGGCCCGCGCCCAGGACCGCCCGGGTGCTGGCCACCAGGTGGCCCTCGGGGGAGTACAGCACCGCGTGCTCCAGGCCCACCGCCACCACCGCCAGCCCGACCGCCAGGGGCATGTGGATGTAGACGTAGAAGTCGTGCACCCCGTGGCGGGTGGTGGCCCGCCCGGCCCGCTCGTCCCCCTCCTCCTCCTCCACCAGCCGCCGCTTGGCGGCGCCGCCGGCGAAGTCGAAGTACAGCCACCACATCGTCACGGCCACGACGAAGGCGAGGGCCGCGGCGAGGACGATCGAGGGCTCCCACCCGCCGTCGTGCACGGCCGTGCCGATGCCGACCACGGACTCGCCGAGCACGAGGATGACCAGCAGCGCGAAGCGCTCCGGCAGGTGCTCGCTGTGCAGGGGCACGCCGTCCTCGACGCGCGCGGCGACGGCGGGGCCGACCAGGTCCACCGCGATGCCGACGCCCCACAGCACGAAGCGCAGCGGCTCGTCCACGAAGATCGACGCCGACCAGATCGCCGCGCCGGCCGCGTGCCCGAGCAGGTAGGGCCGGATGCTCGCGCGGGCGGCGGGCACGTGCCGCCAGGCCCGGACGTAGCCGAGGACCAGCATCCCCCGCACCAGCACGTACCCGAGGGCGAACCAGTGCCCCGTGGCGCCGTCGGCCTCGTCCGCGCTGGCCGCCATCGCCACCACGCCGGCCATCGAGGCCAGGGTGAGCAGCCGGAAGACCACGTCGTCGGTGTCGAAGCGGTTGCCGTGCAGCGTCACGCTCGCCCAGGTCCACCACCCGACGACCATCAGCCCCACGAACTCCCGCGCACCGACCCAGCTCTCGTCCGCCGCGAGCACGTCGGCGCAGCTGGCGACGAAGAAGACGAACGCGAGGTCGAAGAACAGCTCGAGCCGGCTCGCGCTGCGCTCGGTGTCCTGGTTCAGGTCCGGCGGGCGGACCAGCTGCTGCTGCTCCTGCTCCTGGACGTCGAGCGGTCGCTCGTCAGGCACTGGTCGTCCTCCCCGCGCAGCGGTGGTCACCCGGGTCCTGCCCGGCAGGCGGCCTGGTCCTACCCATGACCACCGCCGGCAACCAGCCGGGGACGGCGGTGTCGGGGCGCGGGGCCCCGCCGGCCGTCAGTACCCGCCGGCGGGGGCGAGGAGCGCGAGCAGGCCGACGCCGACGGCGAGCGTGCCGGCCGTGGCGACGTCCACGGCCCGCGAGCGCACCGCCAGCGGCCCGGCGCTGACCACCGGCAGGACGGCGCGCGCGACCGCGACGCCGGCGAGGGTGGCCGCGAGCACCAGCCCGCCGACGCGGAACCACACCAGCGCGCCGGTGAGCGCCGCGAGGAGGATCCCCGCGGCCAGCCAGACCAGGGGCCCCGCGCGCCGGCGCGGAGGAGCCGGGACGGGCTGCTGCACCGGGGAAGGCTATCCGCGCCCGAACGGGTGGCGGTGCGCCGCGCCGGGGTTGCGGCGCGGCTGGCAGGGGTAGGTGCCCGCCCGTGCCGCGCACGAGCTCCCGACGCCGAGGGCGTCCGACCGTCGACGACCTGAGCCGCATCGCCGCGGAGCGCTTCGGCTGGCAGCAGCTGCGCCCGGGGCAGCGGGAGGCGGTCGAGCACCTGGTCACCGGGCAGGACGTGCTGGCGATCCTGCCGACCGGCCAGGGCAAGTCCGCGATCTACCAGGTGACGGCCCTGGCCACCGACGGGCCGACCGTGGTGGTCTCCCCGCTCATCGCCCTGCAGGCCGACCAGGTCGCCTCCCTGGAGCGCACCGGGACGCAGGACGCGGTGGTGGTCAACTCCTCGCGCACCCGGGCGCAGAACGAGGCGGCGTGGGAGGCGCTGGAGTCCGGGGCCGCCGAGTTCGTCTTCCTGGCCCCCGAGCAGCTGGCGCACGATGACGTCGTCGAGCGCCTGCGCGCCGTCGGGCCCTCGCTGTTCGTCGTCGACGAGGCGCACTGCGTCTCGGCGTGGGGCCACGACTTCCGGCCCGACTACCTGCGCCTGGGCGACGTCGTGGACCGCCTCGGCCACCCTCCGACCGTGGCGCTGACGGCGACGGCGTCCCCGCCGGTGCGCGACGAGATCCTGTCCCGGCTGCGGATGCGGGACGCCCACGTGGTCGTGAGCGGCTTCGACCGGCCCAACATCCACCTGGAGGTCCAGCGGGTCCTCGACGACGCGACCAAGCGGGCGGAGGTCGTGCTGCGCGCGGCGACCTCGGCCAAGCCGGGCCTGGTGTACGTGGCCACCCGCAAGGACGCCGAGGCCTACGCCGACGAGCTGGCCGACCTCGGCCTGGACGTCGAGGCCTACCACGCGGGCATGTCCGGCGCCGACCGCGACTGGGTGCACGAGGCGTTCCTGCTCGGGGACCTCGACGTCGTCGTCGCGACGTCCGCGTTCGGGATGGGCATCGACAAGCCGGACGTGCGCTTCGTGCTGCACGCCTCCGTCACCGACTCCCTGGACTCCTACTACCAGGAGGTCGGGCGCGCCGGCCGGGACGGGGAGCCGTCGCTGGCCGCGCTGGTCTACCGCCCGGAGGACCTGGGGCTGCAGCGCTTCCTCTCCTCCGGCGGGCCGGACCCGCTCGTGCTCGCGGCCGTGGCCGCCGCCGTCCGCGACGCCGCCGGGCCCGTTCCCGCCGAGGACCTGCGCCACGAGTTCGACCTCAGCGCCGCGAGGGTGACGGGCGCGATCAACCTGCTCGAGGAGGCCGGCGCCGTCGTCGCCGACGGCGAGCGCGGGACGCTGGCCTGGGCGCAGGACGAGCGGCCCGTCGGCCGTGCCGTCGAGGACGCCGTGGAGGTCGCCGAGGCCCGCCAGCGCCTGGAGCGCACGCGGCTGGAGATGGTGCGCGGCTACGCCGAGACCACCGGGTGCCGGCGCCGGTTCCTGCTGGGCTACTTCGGCGAGGACGTGCCCCGGCCGTGCGGGAACTGCGACGCCTGCCGCTCGGGCAGCGCGGCCGAGGCCGCCGCGCAGGTCGAGACCTCCGAGGACGCCGCCGCCTGGCCGGTGGGCGCCCGGGTCGTGCACAGGGCCTGGGGCCCCGGCGTCGTGATGCGCCCGGAGGGCGACCGGATCACGGTGCTGTTCGAGCAGGAGGGCTACAAGACCCTCGCGCTGCGGGCGATCCGCGAGCACGCCCTGCTCCAGCGCGCCTCCTGACCCCTAGGGCCCGCCGCGCGGGCGGGGCGGTCAGTGGCGGGGCGGTCAGTGGGCGAAGTGGCGCGCACCCGTGAGGTACATCGCCGCCCCGGCGGCGCGGGCGGCGGCGACGACCTCCTCGTCGCGCACCGAGCCCCCGGGCTGGACGACGGCGCGCACCCCGGCGTCCAGCAGCACCTGCAGGCCGTCGGCGAAGGGGAAGAAGGCGTCGGAGGCCGCCGCGGCGCCGCGCGCCCGCTCCTGCCCCGCGCGCGCGACCGCGAGGCGGCAGGAGTCGACCCGGTTGACCTGGCCCATGCCGACGCCGACCGAGGCGCCGCCGGCGGCGAGCAGGACCGCGTTGGAGCGCACCGCGCGCACCGCCCGCCAGGCGAAGACGAGGTCGGCCAGCGTCGCGTCGTCCGCGGGCTCGCCCGCCACCAGCCGCCAGGCACCCGGGTCGTCGCCGGGGGCGTCGAGGGCGTCGGCGTCCTGCAGCAGCAGCCCGCCGGAGACGGCGCGCCACTCCGGGCGCGGGCCGGGCTCGGGCAGCGGGCAGCGCAGCACCCGCACGGCCTTCTTGCGCGTGAGGACGTCGAGGGCGCCCGGCTCGTAGCCGGGGGCGACGACGACCTCGGTGAAGACCTCGGCCACCTGCTCGGCCATCGCCACGCTCACCGGCCGGTTCGCCGCGACCACCCCGCCGAACGCGGAGGTCGGGTCGCAGGCGTGCGCGCGGGCGTGGGCGGTCGCGACGTCCTCGCCCACGGCGATCCCGCACGGGTTGGCGTGCTTGACGACCGCCACCGCGGGGGCGTCGAAGTCGCAGGCGGCCCGCCGGGCGGCGTCGGCGTCGACGTAGTTGTTGTACGACATCTCCTTGCCGTGCAGCTGCTCCGCGGTGGCCAGCCCGGACGCCGCCCCGGACGCGGAGCCGCCGCCGACGTAGACCGCCGCGCTCTGGTGGGGGTTCTCCCCGTAGCGCAGCACCCGGCCCAGCCGCCAGGTCGCGCCGAGGAAGTCGGGGAAGCCGGGCGCCGCCTCGTCCTCGTCGATCTCCTCCGTGGCGAGGCTGTTCGCCCACCAGCTCGCCACGGCGACGTCGTAGGCGGCGGTGGCGGCGAAGGCGCGGGCGGCCAGCGAGCGCCGCTGGGCCAGGGTGAACCCGCCGGCGGCGACGGCGGCCAGCACGCTCGTGTAGTCGGCCGGGTCGGTGACGACGGCGACGCCGGCGGAGTTCTTCGCCGCCGCCCGCACCATCGACGGGCCGCCGACGTCGATCTGCTCCACGCACTCGTCCGGCTCGGCGCCGGAGGCCACCGCCGCCTCGAACGGGTACAGGTTCACCACGACCAGCTCGAACGCCTCGACGCCGAGCTCGGCGAGCTGGCGCACGTGGTCGGGGTCGCGGGGATCGGCCAGGATCCCCGCGTGCACCCGCGGGTGCAGCGTCTTCACGCGCCCGCCCAGGCACTCGGGGAAGCCGGTGAGCTCCTCCACCGGCGTCACCGGCACCCCGGCGGCGGCGACGGCCGCGGCGGTGGACCCGGTGGAGACGATCGCCACGCCGTGCCCGTGCAGCCCCGTGGCCAGGTCCGCCAGGCCGGTCTTGTCCGAGACGCTGAGCAGCGCCCGGCGCACGGGCCGCCGCTGCACGTCGGGGGCCGAGCTGTCGAGGGTGCTCACGGGAACGTGACCTTCCTGCCGGTGACGGTCCAGCCGGTGCGGACCATGCGGGTGAGGACGTCGACGAGCATCTCCCGCTCGACGACCTTGATGCGCTCGTGCAGGGCCGCCTCGTCGTCGCCGTCCTCGACGCGGACGGCGCGCTGGTCGAGGACGGGGCCGGTGTCGACCCCGGCGTCGACGAGGTGCGCGGTGGCGCCGGTGACGCGCACCCCGGCGGCCAGGGCGTCGCGGACGCCGTGGACGCCGGGGAAGGCGGGCAGCAGCGCCGGGTGGGTGTTGACGACGCGGCCGCCGAGGGCGCCCAGCACCGCGGGGCCGAGCACGCGCATGAACCCGGCGCAGACCACGAGGTCGGGCTCGCGGGCGACCAGCTCGGCGGCCAGGGCGGCGTCCCACGCGGCGCGGTCGGGGTGGTCGGCGAGCCGGACGACGAAGGTCGGCACCCCGGCGGCCCGGGCGCGCTGCAGCCCGGGGGCGTCGGCGTCCGCGCCGACGGCCGCGACCGAGAACGGCGCGCAGGCGTCGCGGGAGGCGTCGAGCAGGGCCTGCAGCAGCGTGCCGCCGCCCGAGACCAGCACCACGAGCCGGGCCGGCGTCGAGGGCGGGGTCACGGTCAGGAACCATAGCCAGGGCCGGAACCGCTCCGGTCGACGAGGAGGGTGGGAGGACCCGTGGCAGACCCGTACGCACCGCCGGGTTCCTCGCCCCCGCCCCCCGGCTCGGCGCCGCAGCCCGGGGGCGGTGCGCCGCAGCCCGGGAGCGGTGACCAGCCGCCGGGCCCACCGCCCTGGCCGGGGCCGGCCCCCGGCGCCCAGCACGGACCCCAGCACGGCCCGCCGCAGGGTCCGGGGCGCTCCGGGCGCGCGCCCCGGCCGGCGGGCCCGCGCCGTTCCGCACCGGTCGACCGCGCGGCGGCGCTGCGCACCGCGCGCCTGGCCGGTCGCTTCGCGCTGCTGCTCCTGGCCGGGCTCCTGGCCTCGTCGCTGCGCCACCCGTGGAACTTCGGCGGCACCGCGTTCTTCGTCGCCGCCCTCGTGGTGGGCGTCCTCGCGCTGCGCTCGGCCGTGCGCGCCCACCTGCCGGCGCTGCCCCTGCTCGTGCTGGGCCTGGGGCTGGCGCTGACCGCCCTGATGACGCTGGTCTACGTCGTGCTGCTGCTCCTCTGGCCGGCCAGCGCCGAGCGCCAGGAGTGCCTCGACTCCGCGCTGACCGAGCGGGCGCGGCAGGCCTGCGAGGTGCAGTTCCAGGACGGCGTCACCGACATGCTGCTCCCCGGCCGCTGACCCCCCCGTCGTGATCTTGCACGTCGCGACCGGCGCGGTCGCGGAGTGCAAGATCACGACGGGGGGGTGGCACGCGACGGGGTGGCGCCGGGCGAGGGGTCAGGTCCGGGAGGACAGGCCCTGCATCACCTCGCGCATCAGCGACGCCGTCTCGGACGGCGTCCTGCCGACCCTCACCCCGGCGGCCTCGAGGGCCTCCTTCTTGGCCGCGGCGGTGCCGGAGGAGCCGGAGACGATCGCGCCGGCGTGGCCCATGGTCTTGCCCTCGGGCGCGGTGAACCCGGCCACGTAGCCGACGACGGGCTTGGTGACGTTCTCCCGGATGTAGGCGGCGGCGCGCTCCTCGGCGTCCCCGCCGATCTCGCCGATCATGACGACGGCGTCGGTGCCCGGGTCGGCCTCGAAGGCGGCGAGGGCGTCGATGTGGGTGGTGCCGATGATCGGGTCCCCGCCGATGCCGACGCAGGTGGAGAACCCGAAGTCCCGCAGCTCGTACATCATCTGGTAGGTCAGCGTGCCGGACTTGCTGACCAGGCCGATGCGCCCGGGCGGGGTGATGTCGGACGGGATGATCCCGGCGTTCGACTCCCCCGGCGTGATCAGGCCGGGGCAGTTCGGCCCGATGATCCGGCTGGTGCCCGTGGACCGCGCGTGGGTGAAGAGCTCCGCGGTGTCCTTGACCGGCACGCCCTCGGTGATCACCACGACGAGCGGCACCCCGGCGTCGACCGCCTCCACGGCCGCGCTCTTGGTGCCGGCGGCCGGCACGAAGACGACCGAGACGTCGGCGCCGCTCTCGCGGACGGCGTCCGCGACGGACCCGAAGACCGGCACCTGCACGCCGCCCTCGAACTCCACGCTCTGGCCGGCCTTCCTGGGGTTCACGCCGCCGACGACGTCGGTGCCGGAGCGGAGCATGCGCTGGGTGTGCTTGCGGCCCTCGGAGCCGGTCATCCCCTGGACGATGACCTTGCTGGCCTTGGTGAGGAAGATCGCCATGTCGTGTTCCTGCGGTCCCTTCGGGCGGCGTCAGGCGGCGCTGTTCGAGCGGGCGGCGAGCTCGGCGGCGGTGCGGGCCGCGCCGTCCATGGTGTCGACGACGGTGACCAGCGGGTGGTCGGCCTCGGCGAGGATGCGCCGCCCCTCGGCGACGTTGTTGCCGTCGAGGCGGACCACGAGCGGCTTGGACGCCTCGTCCCCGAGCAGCCGCAGGGCCTGCACGATGCCGTTCGCGACCTCGTCGCAGGCGGTGATGCCGCCGAAGACGTTGACGAAGACGCTCCGCACCTGCTCGTCGGAGAGGATGACGTCGAGCCCGGCGGCCATGACCTGCGCGGAGGCGCCGCCGCCGATGTCGAGGAAGTTCGCCGGCCGCACGCCGCCGAGCTCCTGCCCGGCGTAGGCGACGACGTCCAGGGTGCTCATCACCAGGCCGGCGCCGTTGCCGATGATGCCGACCTCGCCGTCGAGCTTGACGTAGTTGAGGTCCGCGGCCCTGGCCCTGACCTCCAGGGGGTCGGTCTCGGCGTCGTCGCGCAGCTGCGCCTGCACCGGCTGCCGGAAGGCGGCGTTCTCGTCGAGGCTGACCTTGGCGTCCAGGGCGAGGACGCGACCGTCCTCGACCTTCACGAGGGGGTTGACCTCGACGAGCGTGGCGTCGGCCGCGGAGTACACCGTCCACAGCTCCTGCAGCACCGCGGCGACCTGGTCGGCCACGTCGTCCCCGAAGCCCGCGGCGGCGGTGATCTCCTGGGCCTTCGCGGCGTCGACGCCGACGAGGGGGTCGACGGCGACGCGCGCGAGGGCCTCGGGGCGCTCGACGGCGAGCTGCTCGATCTCCACGCCGCCCTCGCGGCTGGCCATGGCCAGGTAGCGGCGCTCGGCGCGGTCCAGGAGCAGGGAGACGTAGTACTCCTCGGCGATCGAGGCGCCCGCGGCGACCATCACCCGGTGGACGGTGTGGCCCTTGATGTCCATGCCGAGGATCGCGGCGGCGTGCGCCTCGGCCTCCTCCGGGCTGCGGGCGACCCTGACGCCGCCCGCCTTGCCGCGCCCGCCGGTCTTGACCTGCGCCTTGACGACCACGACGCCGCCGCCCAGCTGCTCCGCGGCCGCGCGCGCCTCGGCCGGGGTGCTCGCGACGATCCCCGGCAGCACCGGGACGTCGTGGGCCTCCAGCAGGTCCCGGGCTTGGTACTCGTACAGGTCCACGGGGGCGGTCCTCACCTCTCGCAGCGGTCGTCGGTCCGGCGGCGGCCGCCTCCAGCGCCGGCCGGTCGTCGCCGCGGCGAGAGTACCCGTGACGCTCAGCCGCGGCCGTGATCCCCCTCGCGCTCGTCCTCGTCCTCGCCGCCGTCCTCGCCGTCCTCCGCCTCGAGGAAGAGCCGGCGCGACTCCACGCCCGTGTCGGGGTTGTCGGTGAACAGGCCGTCGACGCCGAGCTCCCAGAACAGCCGCTGCTCGTCCAGGGCCCGCCCGTAGTCGTCGGGGGCCGGGCCCTCCTGCAGCTCCGCGGGCAGGAAGGTGTTCTCGTTGCGGAACGTGTAGGGGTGCACGAGCAGCCCGGCGGCGTGGGCGTCGTCCACCAGCGTCGTCGGCTCGCCGAGCGTGCCGTCCGCCTCGCGCGGGACCACCTGGTCCTTGGCCGGGCCGACGCCGTCGGCGTACCCGGCGACCTCCTGCAGGCCCTCGGCGCTGGACAGGTCCGCGTAGGTGCGCGGGTCGCCCGCCGCCACGAGGTCGTAGGGGGCGCCGGTCGCGGACAGCAGCTGCACCAGCGGCACCCGCACGCCCGCCGCGTCGAGCTCGCGCAGGTTGGTCGTCTCGAAGGACTGGACGAAGACCGGGGAGCGGCGCCGGTCCAGGCCGGCCTCGTCGAGGTCCTCCAGCAGCGGCTCCTCGAGGGAGAGGCCCGCGGCGTCGAAGTAGGTGGGGTGCTTGGTCTCGACGTAGACGCCGATCTCCCGGTCGAGCTCCTCGGACAGCTCCTCGCGCAGGTCGAGGACCTCGTCGAGCGTGGGCACCTGGTACAGCCCGTCGTAGAGGGTGTTCTCCTCGCGCACCTCGGGCAGCCGCTCGACCGCGCGCAGCGTCTTCAGCTCGGCGAGGGTGAAGTCCTCGGTGAACCAGCCGGTCAGCTCGACGCCGTCGATCGTCCTCGTCGTGCGGCGGTCGGCGAACTCCGGGCGCTCGGCGACGTCGGTGGTGCCGGAGATCTCGTTCTCGTGACGGGCGACGAGCACGCCGTCGCTCGTGCTGACGACGTCGGGCTCGATGTGGTCCGCGCCCATGCGGGCCGCCAGCTCGTAGGAGGCCAGGGTGTGCTCCGGCCGGTACCCGGAGGCGCCGCGGTGGCCGATGACGAGCAGCTCGTCGCTCAGCGCCTCTCCCGGCCGCGGCGCCGCGTCGGCGAGCGCGGACGGCGCCAGCAGGGCGGCGGGGGCGGCCAGGGCTGCGGCGGCGCCGAGCGCGAGCAGCGTGCGGGGACCGGGCACGGGACCTCCAGCGGCGCACGGACGGCGACGGTCGCCGTCGGCCCGCAGCCCCACCCCACCCCCTGCGTCCCGTGCGGCGCAAGGGGCGCGGACGAACAGCCGGTGCACGGGCGGAGCACAGCGGGTGACACCCACGGCGTCGGCGCGGCGTCGGCGCGGCGTCGGCGCGGCGTCGGCGGGGCGGCGCCGCGGGCCGGGAGCCCGCAGGATGGCGCGGTGGGGAGCGCGGGCCGGCCCGGGGAGCCGCTGCGGGTCGGGGTCGTCGGCGGCTCGCTGGCCGGCCTGCTCGCCGGCACCGCCCTGCGCGCGGCCGGCCACGACGTCGACGTCTTCGAGCGCTCCGGCGCGGCGCTGCACGAGCGGGGGGCGGGGGTGGCCCTGCAGCCCGCGGTGGCGGCCGCCCTCGCCGCGCTCGGCACCGCCGCCGAGGACCTCAGCACCTGCTCCCCCGGCCGGCAGGTCCTCGACCGGGACGGCGCCGTCGTGCGCGTGGAGCCCGCCGCGCAGCGGCTGACCTCCTGGGACGCGCTCTACCGGGCGCTGAGGGGCGCCTTCCCCGACGAGCGGTACCACCGCGGGCGCCGCCTGAGCGACCTGCAGCAGCGGCCGGGCGCCGTGGTGGCGCGCTTCGCGGACGGCGGGCGGGCCGAGCTCGACGTCCTCGTGGCGGCCGACGGCGCGCGCTCGACCGCGCGGTCGCTGCTGCTGCCGGGGACGGCGCCGCGCTACGCCGGCTACGTCGCCTGGCGCGGCCTGGTGCCCGAGGCCGCGCTGCCGGCCGCGGTGGCCCGGCGGCTGGCCGGCCGCGCCTCGCTCTTCCAGGGCGAGCGCACCCAGGCGGTGGCGTACCCGGTGCCCGGCCCGCGCGGCGAGCTGGACGCCGGGCGGCGGCGGATGAACTGGGTCTGGTACCTCCCGCTGCCCGCCGACCGCCTGCCGGCGGTGCTCACCGACCGCGCGGGGGCGGCGCGGGCGTGGTCGCTGCCGCGCGGCGCCGTCCCCGAGGAGCGCGCGGGCGCCCTGCGGGACCGCGCCGGCGAGCAGCTGCCCCCGGTGCTCGCCGCGCTCGTGGCCGCCACGCCGGACCCGTTCGTGCAGGCGGTGCTCGACGTCCCGGTGCCGCGGATGGCGCTCGGGCGCGTGGCCCTGGTGGGGGACGCGGCCTGCGCCCCCCGGCCGCACACCGGGTTCAGCACGGCCAAGGCCGCCGTGGACGCCCGCACCCTCGCCGCCGCCCTGGGCCGCCGCCCCGGGGACGTCGAGGGCGCGCTGGCGGCCTGGGAGCCCGCCCAGCTCAGGCTCGGCGACCGGCTCGGGCGGCTGGGGGCGAGCCTGGCCGAGCGCTTCGGCCTCGCCGCGGCGCCCGCGCCCGCCCGGCCGGGCGCCTAGGGTGCCCGGCGTGGAGGAGCCTCCCCCGCCGCCCCCCGGACCGGTCCCCGTCCCGCCCGCCGGCACCCGGGTCAGGAACGCCTCCGCGGACGACGCGGCCGCCTGCGCGGCGGTCTACGCCCCCTACGTGACGGGCACGGCGACCACGTTCGAGCTGCAGCCGCCGACGCCCGCGCAGATGGCGCAGCGCATCGCCGCCGCCGCGGCCGCGCACGCCTGGCTCGTCCTCGAGGACGGCGGCCGGGTCGTCGGCTACGCCTACGCCGTCCCGTACGGGGCGCGGCCGGCCTACCGGTGGTCCTGCGAGGTCAGCGTCTACGTCGACGCCGGCTCCCGCGGGCGCGGCGCCGGCCGGGCCCTGTACGGGGCGCTGCTGGCGCGGCTGGCCGAGCGGGGCTTCCGCACGGCGACCGCGCGGATGACCGTTCCCAACGAGGCCAGCGCCGCCCTGCACCGGGCGATGGGCTTCGAGCCGGTGGGCACCTTCCGGCGCATCGGCTTCAAGCACGGCGCCTGGCACGACGTCACCTGGCTGCAGCGCTCGCTCGCCGACGGGGACGACCCGCCGCCCGACCCGCGCTGACGCTCCCCGCACCGGACCGCTCGCCCGGGCTCCCGCGACGGGCGGTGCGCGGCTACGGTCGACGGGTGCGCGCGCGAGCCCGCGGACGAGGGCGCCGGCGCTGCGCCGGCGCCCTCCTCGTCGCGGTGGTGTGCGCCGGCTGCACGGGCGGCGGGGGCTCCGCCCCGCCGAGCAGCGCGCCGTCCAGCGCCGCACCGTCCAGCTCGCCGTCCAGCGCCGCACCGTCCAGCTCGCCGTCCAGCTCGCCGCCGGTGGCGGACCCGCCGCGGTCGGTGTCCCTCGTGGCCACCGGCGACGTCCTGCTGCACCCGCCGCTGTGGGAGCAGGCCCGCCGCGACGCCGCTGCCGCGGGCGCGGGCGCCCTGGACTTCGCGCCGCAGCTGGCCGCGGTGCAGCCGCTGGTCGCCGCGGCGGACCTGGGCGTCTGCCACCTCGAGACGCCGCTGGCGCCGCCGGAGGGCCCCTTCCGCGGCTACCCGGCCTTCGCGGCCCCGCCGCAGGTCGTGCCCGCCCTCGCGCAAACCGGCTACGACGCCTGCACCACCGCCTCCAACCACAGCTTCGACGCCGGCGCCGAAGGCGTCACCCGCACCCTGGACGCGCTGGACGCCGCCGGCCTCGCCTCCGCGGGCACCGCACGCACGCCGGAGGAGGCCGAGCGGCCGACCGTGCTGGACGTGCCCGGCCCCGCGGGCGCGGTGCGCGTGGCGCTGGTGTCGGGCACCTACGGCTTCAACGGCGTCCCGGCCCCCGGCGGGCAGGAGTGGCGGGGGGACGCGCTCGAGGAGGAGGCGCTCCTGCGCGAGGCGGCCGCCGCCCGCGCCGCGGGCGCGGAGGTCGTGGTGCTGGCCCTGCACTGGGGCGAGGAGTACGAGCAGGAGCCCAGCGCCCAGCAGCTGCAGCTCGCGCCGCGGCTGCTGGCCTCCCCGGACGTCGACCTGCTGCTCGGGCACCACGCCCACGTCGTCCAGCCGGTCGAGCAGGTCGGCGGGGAGTGGGTCGCCTACGGCCTCGGCAACCTGCTCGCGGCGCACAGCACGCAGGGCGAGCCGCTGCGCGAGGGCCTGGCGGTGCGCTTCGTGCTCACCGAGCAGCCGGACGGCCGGTTCGCGACCACGCAGGCCGGGTACGCGCCCCTGCTCGTCACCGACGCGCCGCCGCACCGCGTCCTGGACGTGGCCGCCGCGCTGCGCGCCGGCGGGGCGCCGGGCGCCTCGCCGGAGCGGCTGGCTCAGGCCTGGGAGCGGACGACGGCCGTGGTCGGCGCCCGCGGTGCGGCGGGCGCCGGGCTGGTGCCGCTGAGCACGCCCTGACGCACGCGTCGACGCACACCCTGACGCGCGCCCCGGCGCGGCTCGCTACAGCTTCTGCACGGGCGCGTAGCGCAGCAGCAGGCGCTTGGTGCCCTCGCTGCGGAAGTCCACGTGCGCCACCGCCTTGTCACCCGCGCCCTCGACGAGGACGACGGTGCCCAGGCCGAAGGCGTCGTGGGTGACGCGGTCGCCCGGCTCCAGGGAGATCACCGGCCGGGTGCCCGCCGTGCGCACCCCCGGGGTCGCGGCCAGCCGGGCCCCGGCGGGCAGCGCCGCGCCGCCCGAGCCGCCCGAGCCCCCCGAACCGGCACCGGCGGCCGCGGCCCCCGTCGGCTCGGAGCGCTCCCAGCGCACCAGGTCGCCCGGCAGCTCGTCGAGGAACCGGCTGGCCGGGAAGTACTGCGGCTGCCCCCAGGCGCTGCGCACGGCGGCGCGGGAGACGCGCAGGTGCCGGCGCGCCCGCGTGATGCCCACGTAGGCCAGGCGCCGCTCCTCCGCCAGCTCCACCGGGTCGGCGAGGGAGCGCATGTGCGGGAACGTGCCGTCCTCCAGGCCCGTGAGGAAGACCGCGGGGAACTCCAGGCCCTTCGCGGTGTGCAGCGTCATCAGCGTGACGACGCCCTCGTCGGGCTGCTCCTCGCCCTGCACGGCCTCCTCGGAGGAGCCGGCTGCGACGGCCTCGCCGGGGATCTGGTCGGAGTCGGCCACGAGGGAGACCGTCTCGAGGAAGTCGGCGAGGGTGCCCTCGGGGTCCGCCCGCTCGAACTCCCCGGCCACGGCGGCGAGCTCGGCGAGGTTCTCCACGCGCGACTCGTCCTGCGGGTCGGAGCTCTCGCGCAGCTCCGCGAGCAGCCCGGAGCGGTCGAGCACGGCCTCGAGCACGGTCGCCGGGCCGGCGCCGCCCTCGACGAGGGTGCGCAGCTCCTCGAGCATCGTCGTGAAGGAGCGGATGCACGCCACCGAGCGCGAGGCGATGCCGGGCGCCTCCTCCGCGCGCTCCAGCGCCGCGGCGAAGCTGATCCGCTCGCGCTCGGCGAGGGCCGCCACGCACGCCTCGGCCCGCTCGCCGATGCCCCGCTTGGGCGTGTTGAGGATGCGGCGCAGGCTCACGGTGTCGTCGGGGTTGGCCAGCACGCGCAGGTAGGCGAGGGCGTCGCGCACCTCGCGGCGCTCGTAGAAGCGGGTGCCGCCGACCACCTTGTACGGCAGGCCGACGCGGACGAAGACCTCCTCCAGCGCCCGGGACTGCGCGTTCGTGCGGTAGAAGACCGCGACGTCGCCGTAGCGCAGCCCCTCCTCGTCGTGGAGGCGGTCGATCTCGGCGGCGACGAACGCGGCCTCGTCGTGCTCGCCGTCGGCCACGTACCCGACGATCTGCTCCCCCGCCCCCTGCGCCGTCCACAGGTTCTTCGGGCGCCGGTCGGGGTTGCGGGCGATCACGGCGTTGGCGGCCGACAGGATCGTCTGCGTGGAGCGGTAGTTCTGCTCCAGCAGGATCGTGCGGGCGTCGGGGTAGTCGGCCTCGAACTCGAGGATGTTGCGGATCGTCGCGCCGCGGAAGGCGTAGATCGACTGGTCGGCGTCGCCGACGACCGTCAGCTCCGCGGGCGGCAGGCCCTCGGTGGGCGCGGTCGCGCCGGAGCCGCCGACCAGCTCGCGCACGAGCGCGTACTGGGCGTGGTTGGTGTCCTGGTACTCGTCGACGAGCACGTGGCGGAAGCGGCGGCGGTAGTGCTCGGCGACGTCCGGGAACGCCTGCAGGACGTGGACGGTCGTCATGATCAGGTCGTCGAAGTCCAGCGCGTTGGCCTGGCGCAGCCGCTGCTGGTAGCGGGAGTACACGTCGGCGAGCACGCGCTCGGCGTGCGTGCCGTCGGCCGCGCGGGCGGCGAAGGCCTCCTCGTCGACGAGCTCGTTCTTGAGGTTCGACACCTGCGCGGCCAGCGAGCGCGGCGGGTAGCGCTTGGGGTCGAGGTCGAGCTCGCGCACGACGAGGGCGAGCAGGCGGCGCGCGTCGTCCGCGTCGTAGATGGAGAAGCTCGGGCGCAGGCCCACGGTAGAGGCCTCGCGGCGCAGGATCCGCACGCACGCGGAGTGGAACGTGGACACCCACATCGAGGACGCCGCCGGGCCGACGAGCGCGGCCACGCGCTCCTTCATCTCGCCGGCGGCCTTGTTCGTGAACGTGATCGCGAGCACCTGGCCCGGGCGCACCCCGCGCGCGGCGAGCAGGTGGGCGATGCGGTGCGTGAGCACCCGGGTCTTGCCGGAGCCGGCGCCGGCGATGAGCAGCAGCGGGCTGCCGCTGTGCAGCACGGCCTCGCGCTGCTGCGGGTTCAGCCCCTCCAGCAGCGCCTCGGGGTCGGCCGGACGGCGCGCCGGGACGTCCTCGCCCGCGCCCGGCGCGCTCGGCGGCCCGGTCGGCGGGAGGGGCAGGGGGAGGTCGTCGAAGAGGGTGCTCATCGCGGGGACAGCGTACGGGCGTCCCCCGACAGCGGCGGCCGCTAGCGCGGCGGCGGACCGGCCTGGTGCGGCACCGCGCCGCGCCCGTCGACCCGCTCCAGCCACAGGCGGCGCGCCTCGTGCCCGGTGTCCGGGTGGTCGGTGAAGATGCCGTCGACGCCGGCGCCCAGGAAGGCGAGGTGCTCCTCGACGGCGCGCCCGTGCCCGCCGGGCGCCGCGCCGACCTGCAGGACGGCGGGCAGGTGGGCGTTCTCGTTGCGCAGCGTCCACACGTGCACGGCCAGCCCGGCGCGGTGCGCCTCCTCCACCAGCCCCGTGGGCCGGCCGAAGCGGCCGTCGGGCGTCAGCGGCAGCACCATCTCCTTCGCCGGGGCGAGCACCTGGGCGTACGTGGAGACCTCGCGCAGCCCCCACGGGGTGCACAGCCGGGCGCACTCGGGCAGGTCCGCGTCGACCAGCTGCACCAGCGGCACCCGCAGCCCCTCGGCGCGCAGGCGCCGCAGGAAGCCTGGCTCGAAGCACTGCACCGCCACCGGAGCGGCGGGCGAGGCGTCGTCCGCCACGCCCGCGGCGTCCAGCTGCGCCAGCAGCAGGCGCGCGACGTCGAGGCCCTCGGCGCGGTAGCGGGAGGGCTCCTTGACCTCGGCGCTGACCACGAGGGGGCGGCCCAGCTCCTCGCGCAGGCGGTCGGCCAGCGCGAGGAGCTCCGCGAACGTCGGCACCGGGTACAGGCCGTCGTAGACGGTGGTGCCCTGGCGCAGCTGCGCCTGCGGCTCCACGGCGCGCAGGGAGCGCAGCTCCTCCAGCGTCAGGTCCTCGGTGAACCAGCCGGTGACGGGCCGCCCGTCCACGCGCCGCGTCGCCCGCCGGCCCGCCAGCTCCCGGCGCTCGGCCACGTCCGTGCTGCGGGTGAGCTCGCTCTCGTGGCGCAGCACCAGCACCCCGTCCCGCGTGGGCACGACGTCCGGCTCCAGCCGGTCGGCGCCCATGCGGGCGGCCAGCTCGAACGCCGCCAGCGTGTTCTCGGGGCGGTAGCCGCTCGCGCCCCGGTGGGCGATGACGGCGGGGGTGGCGGAGGCCTGGCCGACGCGGGGCCGCGTGGACTGGAGCACGCGTCGAGCATGCGCGGTCGGGCGGTCGGCCGTGGTGCGTTCCGGTGAACTCACGATGACGTGCATCGGACGATCGCGCGCTCTCCTGGAGGGGTCGCGGGCCCCGGCGCACCGGCGCGGGGTCCACCCGACCGGGCGCTGCGGGCGGGGACGGCGACACCTACGCTCCGCAGGTGCCCACTCCCGCCGTCCTGCGCCGCCGCCTCTACACCGCGGCGCTGGTCGCCTTCCGCCGGCTGCCGGCGCCGGTGCGCCGGGGGCTCGTGCGCGCCGGCACGCCCGGGTTCACGGTCGGCGCGGTGTGCGCGATCGAGCACGAGGGCCGGCTGCTGTTCCTGCGCCAGCCGCACCGGCCGGGCTGGTCCCTGCCCGGCGGCCTGCTGGACCGCGGCGAGGACCCGGCCACGGGCGTGCAGCGCGAGCTGCTGGAGGAGACCGGGCTGCGCGTGCGGGTGGGCCTGCCCCTGGCCACCCAGGTGAACCCGCGGGTGCGCCGCGTCGACGTGATCTACCGGCTGCGCGTGGACTCCCGGCCCGCCGTGGCCGCCGGCGGCGAGGCGCAGGAGGCGGCGTGGCTGCGCCCCGAGGAGGCGCGGGAGGGCTCCGACGCGCCCACCCTGGAGATCCTCGACCTGCTCGAGCGCGCGCAGCGCCCGGGCAGCCACGACGGCCGGGTCCTGCCCGCCCCGTGACGCGCCGGTGAGCCCCTCGTGAGCGGGCCGCGCCCGGGCCTGGCGGGCGTGGTCCTGGCGGCGGGCCTGGGCACCCGCCTGCGCCCCCTGACCGACCTGCGCCCCAAGGCGCTCGTGCCCGTGGGCGGCCGGCCGCTGCTGGACGCCGCGCTGCAGCGCCTCGCGCCGCACGCGGGCACCGGGCCGGAGCGGGTGGCCGTCAACGCCCACCACCACGCCGAGCGGGTCGTGCGCGCCGCGGGCGCGCGGGCCCACGCGTCCGTGGAGGCCCGCGAGCCCCTCGGCACGGCCGGGGCGCTCGGGGCGCTGGCCGGCTGGCTGGGCGGGCGCGACGTGCTGGTCACCAACGCCGACGCGTGGTCCCCGACCGGCGCCCGCGCGCTCGACGACCTCGTCGCCGGGTGGGACGGCGAGCGCTGCCGCCTCCTGTGCACGCCCGCGCGCGCCGGGGAGCGGGGGGACTTCGCGGACGCCGCGGGCCGCGCCGTCCGCTACGTCGGCTCGTGCCTGCTGCCGGGCCCGCTCGCCGCGGGCCTGGCACCGAGCCCCTCGGGCCTGTACGAGGTGCTGTGGCGGGACCTCGCCGAGCAGGGGCGCCTGGACCTGCTCGTGCGAGGGGGCGGGCCGGGCGAGCCGCCGCTGGCCGTGGACTGCGGCACCCCGGCGGACTACCTGCGCGCGAACCTGCTCGCCTCCGGCGGCGCCAGCGTCGTCGGGCAGGGCGCCGTCGTGCTCGGTCGCCTGGAGCGCTGCGTGGTCTGGGACGGCGCGTGGGTGGGCCCGGGAGAGCACCTCGTGGACGCCGTGCGCGCCGGCACGCGGGAACGGCCGGTGACGGTGGGCGCCGGGACCTGACGCGGGCGGCTGCTCCCCCGCCGCTGGGGGTTGCCGCGGCACGGGGCTCCCCGTGTACGGTTGGCCGCGGTTTGCGGTTGCACCTCTGCTCGTCCTCGGGCTCGCGGATGTGGTCGCGACACCCCGACACCAGCACAGAGGGAGATCAGCATGGCCCAGGGCACCGTCAAGTGGTTCAACGCCGAGAAGGGGTTCGGCTTCATCACCCCCGACGACGGCGGCGCCGACGTCTTCTGCCACTACAGCGCGATCAACGCCAGCGGCTACCGGTCGCTGGAGGAGAACCAGCGCGTCGAGTTCGACATCACGCAGGGCCAGAAGGGCCCGCAGGCGGAGAACGTCACACCGGTCTGAGCGCACCGAGCGCACCGCGCGCGGTGCTCACCGGCACCGCGCGCACGCACCACGAGGGGGACCCGGCGAGCTCGCCGGGTCCCCCTCGTCGTCCCGGCACGAGGAGGTCGGTCGTGGGGCGGGTGGCGCACCTGCACGCCGAGCAGGTCGTGCCGCGCGCGATGGTGCTGGCGCTCGGCGGACGGCGCCTGGCTCCCCTGCGCGCCCGGGCGTGCGCGCCGCTGGCCGGGCACGTCCTCGAGGTCGGCTTCGGCGCCGGCCCGAACGCGCCGCACTACCCGCCGGCGGTCACCCGGGTCAGCGCCGTCGAGCCCTCGGACGTCGCCTGGCGCCTGGCCCGGCGGCGCGTCGCCGCCGCGCCGGTGCCGGTGGAGCGGGTGGGGCTGGACGGCCAGCGCCTGCCGCTGCCCGACGCCTGCGTCGACGCCGCCCTCTCGACGTGGACGCTGTGCAGCATCCCCGACCCCGTCGCGGCCGCGGCCGAGGTGCGCCGGGTGCTGCGCCCGGGCGGGACCTGGCGCTTCGTCGAGCACGGCCTGGCCCCGGACGCGTCGGTGCGGCGCTGGCAGCACCGCCTCGACCCCTTCCAGGCCCGCCTGGCCGGCGGCTGCCGCCTGACCGTGCCCGTCGCCGAGGTGCTCGCCGCCGCCGGGCTGCGGCTGGAGGAGCTGCGCACCGGGTACCTGCCGGGGGCGCCGCGGCCGCTGGCGTTCCTCTACGAGGGCAGCACCGGCGCCTGAGCGCCGTACCGCTGCGCCGCCGGGCGCGGGCCCGGGCGGCCTCGACCTCCCGGTCCCTCGGCGGCGCGCTCGTCACGAGCTCGGCCAGCAGGCGCGCGGAGGCTGCGGCGACCTCCTCCACGGCGCGCTCGAACGCCGCGGCGTTGGCGCGCGAGGGCCTCGCGGTGCCGCTGAGCTTGCGCACGCACTGCACCGCGGCGCTGCGCACCTCGTCGTCGGTGGCCGGCGGCTCGAGGTTGGAGAGGGTGTGGATGCTGCGGCACACGCCGGCGAGCGTAGCCGCGCGCCGGGCGCCGCGTCAGCGGTCACCTGACCGCCGCCTCGATGCCCGGCACCACGCTGGCCTCGGAGCAGCTCCTCCGGGGCGGACCACGCGGATGAGCGGGTCCAGGACGTCGCGGACGTCACGGACGTCGCGCCGGGCGGCGTCGACGCCCTGCGCACAGGCGGATCCGGGCGTCATCGCCACACCCTCCAGGCCGTAGGTCGATCACCGCGATCAGCAGCCTCGCACGCCGTCGGCACGCCCGTTCCGCTCGTCACTGCCTGCCACCGGCGGCTGCTGTCGGTGGTCCCTGTCAGGGTCGCCCCATGGTGATCGCGCGCTGCAGCATCGTCCCCCCGTACCTGCTCGACCGCCTCGAGTCCGCCGGCGCCGCCCCGGCGGAGGCGCTCGCGGAGCCGGCGCGGCGCACCCGCGCGCTCGACGCGCGGCTGCGCCGGCAGCGGCCCGCACGGGCCAGGGCCAGCGCGGGCGCCGTGGAGCCGGGCCCGCAGCGCACCGTCAGCGACGCCGAGGGCGGCACCGAGCTGCCCGGCCGCACCGCGCGCCGCGAGGGCGAGGGCCCCACGGGCGACGTCGCGGTCGACGAGGCCTACGACGGCCTGGGCGCCACGTGGCGCATGCTGCGGGAGGCCTTCGAGCGCGACTCCCTCGACGACGCGGGGCGGCCCCTGCCGGCGACGGTGCACTACGGGCAGCGCTACGACAACGCCTTCTGGGACGGCGAGCGCATGGTCTTCGGGGACGGCGACGGGCGCGTCTTCGGCCGCTTCACCGCCTCCGTGAGCGTGATCGGGCACGAGCTGGGCCACGGCGTCGTGCAGTACACCGCCGACCTCGCCTACCGCGACCAGGCCGGCGCCCTCAACGAGCACGTCGCCGACGTCCTCGGCGTCCTCGTCGAGCAGCACGCCCTCGACCAGAGCGCCGAGGAGGCGAGCTGGCTGGTGGGCGCGGGGCTGTTCCAGCCCGGCATCCGGGGCGTGGCGCTGCGCTCGATGGCCGCGCCGGGCACCGCCTACGACGACCCGCTGCTGGGCCGCGACCCCCAGCCGGCGCACTGGCGCGACTACGTGGTCACCGACGAGGACGACGGCGGGGTGCACATCAACTCCGGCATCCCCAACCGGGCGTTCCACCTGGCCGCGACCGCGATCGGGGGCCGGACGTGGGAGGGCGCCGGACGGATCTGGTACGACGCCCTGCTCGACCCTACGCTGGCCGGGGACGCCGGCTTCGCGGCGTTCGCGGCGCGCACGCTGGCCGCCGCGGCCCGCCGCCACGGCGAGGGGTCGGCGCAGGTCGACGCCGTGCGCGCCGGCTGGGACGGCGTCGGGGTGGCGCCGCAGGAGTGAGGCCCCCGGGACGACGTCCCCGGAGCGGGGCCCAGGGGCGAGGAGGGCGCGTGCGGATCGCGGTCAGCCGCAGCGGCGGCGTCGCCGGGCTCGTGCGCCGCGCGGAGGTCGACACCGACGCGCGCGAGGACGCCGACGCCTGGCTGTCCCTGGCCGATCGCGCGGTGCCCCTGCCCGAGCCGCCCGACGGCGGGCCGGTGCGCGACGCCTTCGTGTGGACCATCGAGCTCGGCGACCAGCGGGCGGTGCTGCCGGACCGCTCGCTGACCGGCCCGCTGCGCACCCTGGCCGAGCGCGCCCTCGCCGAGGGCCGGCGCCCCGGCTGACCCCGCCGTCCTCGCGGCGGTGGTGCGACGGTCTCCAGCTCCTGGCGGTCAGCTCCTGGCGAACAGCCGGAGCGGCGCGGGTTGGGCGGCGCGAGAGCAGGGCACCACCGGGCGTGCTCCCCTTCGTGATCTTCGCCGTGGCGGGCGCCAGCGCGCTGCTGGCCGCGATGCTCCCCCGGGTGGTCCACGACCGGGCCTTCAGCCTGCCGATGGCCTTCCTCGGCGCCGGCGTCCTGCTGGGCCTGGTGCCCGGGCTGCCCGAGGTGGACCCGATGGCGCACCCGAAGGTCACCGAGCACCTCACCGAGGTCGTGGTGATCATCTCGCTGATGGGCGCCGGCCTGGCGATCGACCGGGTGGTCGGCTGGCGCCGCTGGGCCTCCACCTGGCGGCTGCTGGCGATCGCCATGCCGCTGACCATCGTGCTGGTCGCGTGGACCGGCAGCGCGCTGGCGGGCCTGCCGCTGGCCGCCGCGGTGCTGCTCGGCGCGGCGCTGGCGCCGACCGACCCGGTGCTGGCCAGCGACGTCCAGGTCGCCGAGCCGAGCGAGGAGGTCGGGGAGGACGAGGTGCGCTTCGCCCTGACCAGCGAGGCCGGCCTCAACGACGGCGCCGCCTTCCCCGCCGTCCACCTCGCCATCACGGTGGCCTCCGCCGGGCTCAGCAGCGGCGCGCTGCTGGGCTGGGCGCTGGAGGACCTGCTGCTGCGCACGGCGGTCGGCGTCGTCGGCGGCCTGGTCATCGGCGGCGTGCTGGGCCGCCTGTTCTTCCACTCCGCCCGCGACTACCTGCGCCTGTCGGAGGACGTCGAGGGCTTCACGGCCCTGGCCGTGACGTTCCTCGCCTACGGGCTGACGCAGCTGGCGCACGGCTACGGCTTCGTCGCCGTCTTCGTCGCCGCGTGCGCGTTCCGCGCCGCCGAGCGCGGCCACGGGGCGCACCAGGTCACGCACGGCTTCGTCGAGCAGGTCGAGCGGATGCTCACCGCGTGGGTGCTGCTGCTGCTCGGCGCGGCCCTGGCCGACGGGCTGCTGTCGGCGCTGACGTGGGAGCTGGCGCTGGTGGCCGTGCTGCTCGTCGTCGTGGTCCGCCCGCTGGTCGGCTGGCTCAGCATGCTCGGGGGCCCCGCCGGTCCCCGCGAGCGCCTGGTGATCGGGGTCTTCGGGGTCCGCGGCATCGGCTCGCTGTACTACCTGTCCTACGCCACCACCCACGAGGTGTTCCCGTCGGCGCAGCTGTGGGCCGTGGTGGGCCTGGCGGTCGCGCTGTCGGTGGTGCTGCACGGGATCACCGCGACGCCCGTGGTCACGCGCCTGGACCGGGACCGCGAGCGCGCGGCCCGTCGCCGGTTCGGGCGCGACCCGGACGAGCAGGAGCTGGCGTCGGTGAACCTGTGATCCCCGCAGCCCGGCCCTAGGGTGCTCCCATGCCCGTCCCGCCCTCCGGTGAGCAGCACGAGATCTCCTCGGGGCGCTACCGCGCCGTGGTCACGCAGGTCGGCGCCAGCCTGCGGGAGCTGACCGCCGACGGGCGCCCCCTGGTGCGCGGCTTCGGCGTCGAGCAGGTGCGCCCCTTCTACCGGGGTGCCGTGCTGGCGCCGTGGCCGAACCGCGTCGGCGACGGGCGCTACCGCTGGGAGGGCCAGGAGCAGCAGCTGCCGCTGACCGAGCCCGAGCGCGCCACCGCGCTGCACGGCCTGGCGGTGTGGCTGCCGTGGGAGGCGCTCGAGCGCACGGCCTCCTCGGTGGTGCTCGCCACCCGGGTCTGGCCCCAGGCGGGCTACCCCCACCTGCTGGACCTGCGGGCGACGTGCGCGCTGGACGAGGAGGGCCTGCACTGGTCGCTGCGCGCGGTCAACGCCGGCTCCGCGCCCGCCCCCTACGGCTGCTCGGTGCACCCCTACCTCGTCGCCGGCGAGGGCCGCGTCGACGACTGGACGCTGGAGCTGGCCGCCGACCGCTACCTGGACGTCGACCCCGAGCGGCTGCTGCCGCGCGGGGTCGAGGACGCGGCGGGCACGGACGCGGACCTGCGCGGGGGCCGGCCGCTGCGGGGGCTCTCCCTCGACCACGCGCTGACCGCGGTGGCCGACGCCCCCGGCCAGCCGGGCCGGCGGGTGGCGACCGTGCGCGCGGCCGACGGCAGCGGGGTGGCGATGCACTGGGACGCCGCCTGCCCGTGGGTGCAGGTGCACACCGCCGACCGGCCCGAGCCCGAGCACGACCGCGTCGGCCTGGCCGTGGAGCCGATGACCTGCCCGCCGGACGCGTTCCGCACCGGCACGGACCTCGTGCGCCTCGAGCCCGGCCAGGCGCACGAGGTGCGCTGGCGCATCAGCGCCGTCGACGCCTGAGCGCTACTCCCACTCGATGGTGCCGGGCGGCTTGCTCGTCACGTCGAGCACGACCCGGTTGACCTCCGGCACCTCGTTGGTGATGCGCGTGGAGATCCGCGCCAGCAGGTCGTGCGGCAGCCGGGCCCAGTCGGCGGTCATGGCGTCCTCGCTGGTGACCGGGCGCAGCACGACGGGGTGCCCGTAGGTGCGCCCGTCGCCCTGCACGCCCACGGAGCGGACGTCGGCGAGCAGCACCACCGGGCACTGCCAGATGGAGCGGTCCAGGCCTGCGGCGCTCAGCTCCTCGCGCACGACCGCGTCCGCGGCGCGCAGCGTCTCCAGGCGGTCGGCCGTGACCTCCCCGACGATGCGGATGCCCAGGCCGGGGCCGGGGAACGGCTGGCGCCACACGATCGCCTCGGGCAGCCCCAGCTCGGCGCCGACGGCGCGCACCTCGTCCTTGAACAGGGTGCGCAGCGGCTCCACCAGCTCGAACCGCAGGTCCTCGGGCAGGCCGCCGACGTTGTGGTGGCTCTTGATCGTGGCGGCGCCCTCGCCGCCGCCGGACTCCACGACGTCGGGGTAGAGGGTGCCCTGGACGAGGAAGCGCACCTCCCCGCCGTCCTCGGCGCCCGACCCGGTGACGAGGTCGCGGGCCGCGCCCTCGAACGCGCGGATGAACTCCCGGCCGATGACCTTGCGCTTGGCCTCGGGGTCGGTGACGCCGGCCAGCGCCGAGAGGAACTGCTCGACCGCGTCGACGACGACGAGCCTCACGCCCGTGGCGGCGACGAAGTCCTGCTCGACCTGCTCGGCCTCCCCGGCGCGCAGCAGCCCGTGGTCGACGAAGACGCAGGTCAGCTGGTCGCCGACGGCGCGCTGCACGAGGGCGGCCGCGACCGCGGAGTCGACCCCTCCCGACAGGCCGCAGAGGACGCGGGCGTCGCCGACCTGGGCGCGGATGCGCTCGACCTGCTCGGCGATGACGTTGCCGGTGGTCCAGTCGTCCGGCACGCCGGCGCCGCGGCGCAGGAAGTTCTCCAGCACGCGCTGGCCGAAGGCGGAGTGGCCGACCTCGGGGTGCCACTGCACGCCGTACAGCCGCCGCTCGTCGTCCTCGAAGGCCGCGACGGGCGCGCCGGGGCTGGAGGCGACGACGGAGAAGCCCTCGGGGGCGGCGCGCACGGCGTCGCCGTGGCTCATCCACACGCTCTGCTGCGCCGGCTGCCCGTGCAGCAGCGTGCTGTCGGCGTCGGCGACCTCGACCGGGGTGCCGCCGTACTCGCGCAGGCCGGTGCGGGCGACGTCCCCGCCGAGCGCCGAGGCCATCGCCTGGAACCCGTAGCAGATTCCGAGCACCGGCACGCCGGCGTCGAAGAGGGCGGGGTCGAGCTGCGGAGCGCCCTCGGCGTACACGGACGCCGGGCCGCCGGAGAGGATGATCGCCGCCGGGTCCTTGGCGAGCATCCGGTGCACGGGCGTGGAGCCCGGCACGATCTCGGAGTAGGAGCGGGCCTCGCGCACGCGCCGGGCGATCAGCTGGGCGTACTGCGCGCCGTAGTCGACGACGAGCACGGGGCGGTGGTGCGCCTCGGCCTGGCCCTCGGCGTCGCCGGGGTCGACGTCCGGGTCCACGCCGGGCTGGCGCGCCGGGTCCATCAGGCCGCTCACCGCGCGACCCCGGAGGCGCGCACCTCGCGCACGATGCGCCGCTCGACGACGAAGGAGAGCACCGGGACGACGCCGGCGAGCACCAGGGCGACGAAGCGGCCGAACGGCCAGCGCAGCTTCGACCACAGGTCGAACACGGTGACCAGGTACACCACGTACACCCAGCCGTGCGCGATCGCGACCAGGTCCCCCGCCCAGGCCCGCCCGCCCAGGAGCCCGTACTTCACGGCCATCTCCGCCACGAGCAGCAGCAGCATCACGCCGGTCACCCAGGCCATGACGCGGTAGCGGGCCAGGGCCGGGCCGACGCTGCGGCGCACCGCCCCGGCGGGACGGCGGGACCTGTCCTGGACGGAGCTCACCGGCCGGCCTCCTGGGTCTGCTCGACGACCTGCTGGTCGACCTGCTCGTGGCGCACCGGCCCATCCTCCCAGGTCCCGCCGACGGCGCCGTCCTCCTCGGCGCGCTCCTCCTGCTCGCCCCGGTGCCGCTCGCGCACCGCGCGCCACCACAGGAACACCGCGAAGGCGGCGAAGAGCCACCACTGCAGCGCGTAGGAGACGTTGCGCAGGTCCACCTCCGGCTCGGGGGCGGCGCTGGGCACGGCGGCCAGCGGCGCGGGCGCCTCCTCCTGCACGACGTAGCCCGTGTGCAGCGGCGGCTGCCAGACGTTGACGAGGTCCGCGGAGCTGACGGCGCTCAGCGCCGGGGCGCCGTCCGCGCCGGGCGCGACCCCGGCGGGCGGCTCGCCGGGCTGCAGCCGGCCGACCACCTCCACCTCGCCGTCCGGCGGGGCGGGCACCGACGCCTCCTGCCCCGCGGCCACCCAGCCGCGCACCACGGGCAGCAGCGCGGTGCCGCCCGCCGCCTGCACCTGCAGCGGCGCCAGCACCCAGGAGCCCTCCTCGCCGTCGAGGGCGCGACCGGCCACGAGCAGCTGCTCCTCGGGCAGGAACTGCCCGCGGGCGCTCACCCGCTGCCCGACCGCCGTCCCGGGGAAGGTCGTCGCGGGAGCCAGCACCTGCGCCAGCGGCAGCACCTGCTCCGCGGTGGACGGCGGGCCCTGCGAGCGCGAGCGCGCCAGCTGCCAGTCGCCGAGCGCCGCGAACGCCGTCGCGGCCGCCAGCGCCACGGCCAGCAGCAGCAGCGACCAGGGGCGCAGCGCGGTTCGCAGCACGGGCCCACGGTACGCGGGCGCGCGCTGGCCTCCGGCGTGCCCGCTGCGCCGCCGCCGTCGGTGACCGAGCTCCTGGCCGCCCTGCCCGCCCACCAGCGCGAGCTGTTCGAGCTGCGCGCGGCCCGCTGGTGGCCGGACCTGCGCGCGGGGCTCGGCGCGGTGTACGCGCCGGAGGTGGCCGCGCGGCTGGAGGGCTCGCTGCTGCACCTGGCGGCCGCCGCCCACGTCGAGCGCGTGACCGCGACCCCGGACCTCGCGCGCCTGAACCTGGTC
Source organism: Quadrisphaera sp. DSM 44207 (assembly GCF_900101335.1). NCBI lineage: Bacteria > Bacillati > Actinomycetota > Actinomycetes > Kineosporiales > Kineosporiaceae > Quadrisphaera > Quadrisphaera sp. DSM 44207. Next base: position 752,380 of record NZ_FNKA01000001.1, read on the forward strand.
CGCACGCTGCAGCCGGACCGGTTCCAGGCCCCGCGGATGCTCGGGTACGCCGCCTGCGCCGACCGGTCCGCGGGCGACCTGGCCGGGGTCGCGCGCAGGATCCCGTACCAGACCGCCGTGGCCGCCCTCGCGGGCGCAGCGCCCCGCCGCTGGGACGACGGGGCGCTGCGCCTGGACCCCCACCAGGCCCTGTGGCTGGTCAGGCCCTGACCACCCGTCGACCACCCGTGGGTCAGCCGCGGGTCAGCCGTGGGTCACTCGTCGTCCTCGTCGACCCAGTCGAGGGTGCGCTGCACGGCCTTGTTCCACTTGCGGTACATCCTGTCCGCGACGGCGCGGTCCAGGGCCGGCTCCCAGCGCCTGTCCTCGGCCCACTGCTGCGTCAGCTCCGCCTCGTCGCGCCAGAACCCCACGGCGAGCCCGGCGGCGTAGGCGGCCCCCAGCGCGGTGGTCTCGGCGATCTTCGGGCGCACCACCGGCACGCCGAGGATGTCGGCCTGGAACTGCATCAGCAGCTCGTTGGCGACCATGCCGCCGTCCACCCGCAGCTCGGTCAGGTCCACCCCGGAGTCCGCGTTCATGGCCTCCAGCACCTCGCGGGTCTGGAACGCCGTGGCCTCCAGCACCGCGCGGGCGACGTGGCCGCGGTTGACGTAGCGGGTCAGCCCGACCAGCGCGCCGCGGGCGTCGGAGCGCCAGTGGGGGGCGAACAGGCCCGAGAACGCCGGCACGAAGTACGCGCCGCCGTTGTCCTCCACCGACCGCGCCACGGCCTCGACCTCCCCGGCGCCGCCGATGACGCGCAGGTTGTCGCGCAGCCACTGCACCAGGGAGCCGGTGACGGCGATCGAGCCCTCGAGGGCGTAGACGGGCTTGCGCTCCCCGAGCTGGTAGCAGACCGTCGTCAGCAGCCCGTTCTTGGAGGCCACCGCCTCCTCCCCGGTGTTGAGCAGCATGAAGTTGCCCGTGCCGTAGGTGTTCTTGGCCATGCCCTTGGTGAAGCAGACCTGCCCGAAGGTGGCCGCCTGCTGGTCGCCGAGGGACCCGGCGATCTCCACCCCCGCCAGCGCGCCGGCGCGCCGGCCCTCCCCGTAGACCTCGGAGTTGGAGCGGATCTGCGGCAGCATCGACACCGGGATGCGCATGTCGGCGGCGATGGACTCGTCCCAGGCCAGGGTGCGGTAGTCCATGAGCATGGTGCGCGAGGCGTTGGAGACGTCGGTCAGGTGCTGCCCGCCCTCGGCCCCGCCGGTCATGTTCCACAGCAGCCAGGAGTCGACGGTCCCCATCAGCAGCTCGCCGCGCTCGGCGCGCTCGCGGGCGCCGTCGACGTTGTCGAGGATCCACGTCACCTTCGGGCCGGCGAAGTAGGTCGCCAGCGGCAGGCCGACCCTGTCCTTGTACCGGTCCGGGCCCCCGCCCAGCTCCCCGAGCTCGGTGACGATCCGGTCGGTGCGGGTGTCCTGCCAGACGATGGCGTTGTAGACCGGCTGCCCCGTGGCCCTGTCCCACACCACGGCGGTCTCGCGCTGGTTCGTCAGGCCCACGGCCACCAGGTCCGAGGCGACCAGGTCGGCGCGCGCCAGGGCCTGCCCGACGACCTCGCGGGTGTTGCCCCAGATCTCCAGCGGGTCGTGCTCGACCCACCCCGCGCGGGGGAAGATCTGCTGGTGCTCCTTCTGGCCCACGGCCGCCACGGAGCCGGAGTGGTCGAAGACCATGCAGCGGGTGCTCGTGGTGCCCTGGTCGATCGCGGCGATGAAGTCGGCCACGGGTCCTCCTCGGTGGGTCGGTGGGCGTCCTGGTTCGCGGGGTCGGTGCGAGCGCGCGGTCAGGGGCCGCTCACACCACGACCTGGTAGAGCAGGCCGGCGACGACGGCGCCGATGATCGGACCGACCACCGGCACCCAGGCGTAGCCCCAGTCGCTGGTGCCCTTGCCGCGGATCGGCAGCACCGCGTGGGCGATGCGCGGGCCCAGGTCGCGGGCGGGGTTGATGGCGTAGCCGGTGGGGCCGCCGAGGGAGGCGCCGATGCCGACGACGACGAGGGCGACGGCCAGCGGGCCGAGCTGGCTGGGCGTGTTGCCGGAGACGAGGATCCAGTACAGGAGCGCGAACGTCCCGACCGCCTCGGTGACGAGGTTCCAGCCGTAGCCGCGGATCGCGGGGCCGGTGGAGAACGTGCCGAGCTGCTCCGCCGCCACCTCGTGGGCGTCGTAGTGCTGGCGGTAGGCCAGCCACGCCAGCACCGCGCCGAGGAAGGCCCCGAGGAGCTGCGCCGCGAAGTAGACCAGCGTGCTGACGAACCCGACCGCCACGCCCGGGGCGTACTCGTCGGCCCCCGAGGCCAGCAGGCCCACCGTCACGGCCGGGTTCAGGTGCGCTCCGGAGCGGAAGGCGACGTAGACGCCGACGAAGACGCCCAGCCCCCACCCGAAGTTGATCAGCAGCCAGCCGCCGCCCTGGCCCTTGGACCCCGTCAGCAGGACGTTGGCCACGACGCCGACGCCGAACAGGAGCAGCAGCGCCGTGCCGAGCACCTCCGAGACGAAGACCTGACCCAGCGAGACGTCCACGGCGCGTCCTCCCCGACACCCTCGCGTCCCCGGCCCCGTTGCCGGGGGTCACCGGCTGTCGGAGGGCAGTCCTACTCTTGAGCGTGTCGCCCCGCAAGGGGATGATCTCGGGGCCGGACGGCGCGGACGGCGCGGACGCCGGCCCTCGACGGGAGGTTCCTCCGTGAGCTACGACGACGCCCTCAGCCCGCAGCACCGCGAGCGCTCCTGGCACGAGCTGTCGGGCGAGCGCTTCGACGTCCTGGTCGTCGGCGGCGGGGTGACGGGGGCGGGCGCCGCCCTCGACGCGACGACCCGCGGCCTGCGCACCGCGCTGGTCGAGCAGCGCGACTGGGCGTCGGGCACGTCCTCGCGCTCGAGCAAGCTCTTCCACGGCGGGCTGCGCTACCTCGAGCAGCTGAACTTCGCGCTCGTGCACGAGGCCCTGCGCGAGCGGGAGCTGAACCTGACCACGCTCGCCCCGCACCTGGTCAAGCCCGTCTCCTTCCTCTACCCCCTCAACCACCGGTTCTGGGAGCGCCCCTACGTCGGCGCGGGCATGGCCCTGTACGACGCGATGGCGGGCCTGACGAGCACCCGCGCGGTGCCGCTGCACAGGCACCTGACCCGCCACGGCGCGCTGCGCCTGGCCCCGGGCCTGAAGCCGGGCGCCTTCAAGGGGGCGCTGCGCTACTACGACGCGCAGGCGGACGACGCCCGCCACACCCTCACCGTGGTGCGCACCGCTGCGCACTACGGCGCGGTGGTGCGCTCCTCGACCGAGGTCGTCGGCCTGCTGCACGAGGGCGACCGCATCGTCGGGGCCACCGTGCGCGACGTGGAGACCGGGGCGCAGACCGAGGTCCGCGCCCGCGTGGTCGTCAACTGCACCGGGGTGTGGACCGACGACGTGCAGAAGATGGCCGGGGGCCGCGGGCGCTTCCGGGTGCGCGCGTCCAAGGGCGTGCACATCGTCGTCCCGCGCGACCGGTTCGCCTCCGAGACGGGGCTGATCCTGCGCACCGAGAAGTCGGTGCTGTTCTTCATCCCCTGGGGCACCCGCTGGATCATCGGGACGACGGACACCGACTGGGACCTCGACCGCGCGCACCCGGCGGCGACCAGGGCCGACATCGACTACATCCTCGAGCACGCCAACGAGGTGCTGGCCACCCCGCTGACCCACGACGACGTGCGCGGCGTCTACGCCGGGCTGCGCCCGCTGCTGGCCGGCGAGGAGGAGGGCACGAGCGCGCTCTCGCGCGAGCACGCCGTCGCCCGCCCGCAGCCGGGGCTGATCTCGATCGCCGGCGGCAAGTACACGACCTACCGGGTCATGGCGGCCGACGCGATCGACGCCGCGCGGGAGGACCTCGGCCCCTCCGTCGCCGACTCCGTGACCGCGAGGGTGCCGCTGCTCGGCGCGGAGGGCTACTACGCGCTGGTCAACCAGGTCGACGCGCTCGCCGAGCAGCACGGGGTGCCGCCGTGGCGGCTGCACCACCTGCTCGACCGGTACGGGTCGATGGCCCTGGACGTGCTGGCCCTCGCCGAAGACGACCCGTCGCTGCTCGAGCCGCTGCCCGGCGCGGAGGACTACCTGCGCGCCGAGATCCGCTACGCCGCCACGCACGAGGGGGCGCTGCACCTGGACGACCTGCTCGCCCGGCGCACGCGCATGTCCATCGAGTACTCCCACCGCGGGGTGGGCTCCGCGCGCGCGGCCGCCGAGCTGGTGGCCGACGTCCTCGGCTGGGATGACGAGCGGGTGGAGGCCGAGGTGAGCTCCTACACCGAGCGGGTCGAGGCCGAGCGCGCCTCGCAGGAGCTGCCGACCGACGAGGCGTCCGACGCCGCCCGGCGGGCCGCCCCGGACTCCCGGCCGCTGCTGGTGTGAGCCGCGGGCCTCACCGGGGAGGGGTCAGGAGCGCGTCGACGACGTAGATCGTGGAGTCGTCGGCCCGGATGCCTCCGCACACGATCGACGCCTCGCCGTCGACCGTGTACTCCTGGCCGCTGCCCTCGACCGTGAGGGTGCCGCCCTGGAGGGTCTCGTAGGTCCCGGCGACCTCCGGGGCCAGCCCCTGCGGCACGACGTGGTACTGCAGCACCTCACCGCGCGAGGCCGGATCGGCCAGGGCGGCGAGGTCGGAGATCCCCAGGGAGGCGAAGGCGTCGTCGCTGGGGGCGAAGACCGCGCCCGCGGGCAGGTCGTCGAGCCGCTGGCCCAGGCCGGCGGACTCCACGGCGCTCGCCAGGCGCGACAGCTGCGGCACGCTCGCCAGCGCCGAGGACAGCGGCTGGTCCGGCAGCTGGCCGCCGGAGGGCAGGGAGGCGCAGCCGGGCCCGAACGGCGCGGCGGCGGTGGTGCCGGCGCTCGCCGAGCCGTCCGGGGCGGGTGCCTGCGTCGCCGCCGGGTCGGTGCCGGCGTCGGTGCCGGCGTCGGTGCCGGCGTCGGTGCCGGCGTCGGTGCCACCGGTGCAGGAGAGGGCGCCCGCACCGAGGCAGCACGCGAGCAGGCCGGCCGCGGTGGCTCGGCTGAGGCGAGGGGACACGGGGGGCTCCTCCTGTCGGGACCGAGCGGGCGGTCGGTCAGGTCGACTGGTCGGACCAGGCGGTCGCATCGGCTGGTCGGGTCGGCTGGTCGGGTCGGCTGGTCAGGTCGGCTGGTACGGGGAGACGACGACGTCGACGCGCTGGAACTCCTTGAGGTCGGAGTACCCGGTCGTCGCCATCGCCCGGCGCAGCGCGCCGACGAGGTTCGTCGTGCCGTCCGCGGTGCGCCCGGGCCCGAGCAGGATGTCCCGCAGCGAGCCGACGGTGCCCACGTGCACCCTCAGCCCCCGGGGCAGCTCGCCGTGGTGGGCCTCAGGCCCCCAGTGCCAGCCGCGCCCGGGCGCCTCGCTGGCGCGCGCGAGCGCCGCCCCCAGCATCACGGCGTCCGAGCCGCAGGCGAACGCCTTGACGACGTCGCCGGAGCGGCCCATGCCGCCGTCCGCGATGACGTGCACGTACCGGCCGCCGGACTCGTCGAGGTAGTCCCGCCGGGCGGCGGCGACGTCCGCGACGGCGCTGGCCATGGGCGCGTGGATGCCGAGCGTGGTGCGCGTGGTGTGCGCCGCTCCCCCGCCGAACCCCACGAGCACGCCGGCGGCGCCGGTGCGCATCAGGTGCAGCGCCGCGGTGTACGTGGCCGCTCCCCCGACGACGACGGGCACGTCGAGCTCGTAGATGAACTGCTTGAGGTTCAGCGGCTCCACGTCGGGGGCGGCCACGTGCTCGGCCGAGACCGTGGTGCCGCGGATGACGAACAGGTCGACGCCGGCGTCCACGACCGTCTTCCACAGCTGCTGGGTGCGCTGGGGGCTGAGCGCCCCGGCGACGACGACGCCGGCGCCGCGCACCTGCGCGATGCGCTCGGTGACGAGGTCGGGGTCGATGGGCGCGGCGTACAGCTCCTGCATGCGGGCCGTGGCGACCGCGGCGTCGAGCCCGGCGATCTCCGCGAGCAGGGGCTCGGGGTCGGGGTAGCGGGTCCACAGGCCCTCGAGGTCGAGGACGCCGACGCCGCCGAGGCGGCCCATGGCGATGGCGGTGGCCGGGGAGACCACGGAGTCCATGGGCGCGGCCATCACCGGCACCTCGAACGCGTACGCGTCCAGCTTCCAGGAGACGGACACGACCTCTGGGTCGCGCGTGCGCCGGCTGGGCACGACGGCCACGTCGTCGAAGGAGTACGCGCGCCGCCCCCGCTTGCCGCGGCCGATCTCGATCTCGCTCACGTCGCTCCTCGCCGCGGCCCTCAGCGGCCGGAGTAGTTGGGGGCCTCGAGCACCATCTGCACGTCGTGCGGGTGGGACTCCTTCAGCCCGGCGGCGGTGATCCGCACGAAGCGGCCGCGCTCCTTCAGCTGCGGCACCGTGGCGGCGCCGCAGTAGAACATCGACTGGCGCAGGCCGCCGACGAGCTGGTGCGCCACCGCCGCCAGCCGCCCGCGGTAGGGCACGAGGCCCTCGACGCCCTCGGGCACGAACTGCTCGGTGGAGGAGACGTCGTTCTGGAAGTAGCGGTCCTTGGAGAAGGAGCGGGTGCCCGTGCGGGTCTGCTGCGCGCCCAGGGAGCCCATGCCGCGGTAGGACTTGTACTGCTTGCCGTTGGAGAAGACCAGCTCGCCGGGGCTCTCCTCGCAGCCGGCGAGCAGCGAGCCGAGCATCACGGTGTCGGCGCCGGCGACGAGCGCCTTCGCGATGTCGCCGGAGTGCTGCAGGCCGCCGTCTCCCACGACGGGGACGCCGGCGGGCGCGCACGCGGCCGCGGCCTCGGCGATGGCGGTCACCTGCGGCACGCCCACGCCCGCCACGACGCGCGTGGTGCAGATGGACCCCGGCCCCACGCCGACCTTGACGCCGTCGACGCCGGCGTCGACGAGCGCCTGCGCGGCGGCGCGGGTGGCCACGTTGCCGCCGACGACGTCCACGGACGCCGCGGCCGGCTCCGCCTTCAGGCGGGCGACCATGTCGAGCACAGCGCGCGAGTGCCCGTGCGCCATGTCGACGACGACGACGTCGACGCCGGCCTCGACGAGGAGCATCGCGCGCTTCCAGGCGTCGTCGAAGATGCCGACGGCCGCGGCCACGCGCAGGCGGCCGGCGTCGTCCTTCGTCGCGAGCGGGTACTGCTCGCGCTTGACGAAGTCCTTGACGGTGATCAGGCCCCGCAGGCGCCCGGCGCCGTCCACGAGCGGCAGCTTCTCGACCTTGTGCCGGGCGAGCAGAGCCATGGCGTCGTCGGGGGCGATGCCCACCGGTGCGGTCACCAGCGGCAGCGGCGTCATGACGTCGCGCACGAGGCGGGAGCGGTCGGTCTCGAACCGCAGGTCGCGGTTGGTGACGATGCCGAGCAGGGTCGCGTCGGCGTCCACGACCGGCACGCCGGAGATGCGGTAGTGGCGGCACAGCACGTCGACCTCGGCGAGCGTCGCCTCCGGACCGCACGTGACCGGGTGCGTGACCATGCCGGCCTCGGACCGCTTGACGAGGTCGACCTGGGTGGCCTGCTCCTCCGCCGAGAGGTTGCGGTGCAGGACGCCGAGCCCGCCCTGGCGCGCCATCGCGATCGCCATCCGCGACTCGGTGACGGTGTCCATGGCGCTGGAGAGCAGCGGGACGGCGACCTCGACCCGCCGCGAGACCCGCGAGCGGGGCTCGGCGGCGCTGGGCACGACGTCGGACTCGCCCGGCAGGAGCAGGACGTCGTCGAAGGTCAGGCCGAGGAGGCCGAACTTCTCGTCGAGGGAGGCGTCCACCCGAGGAGCCTACCCGCGTGCCCCGCTCGGCCCGGACGCCCGCGGGCGCCTCCCCGGGGCGCCTCCCCGGGGACCGGGCGGGTCAGTGCACCAGCCCCAGCCGGAAGCCCTTGGCGACCGCCTGGGCGCGGTCGGCGGCGCCCAGCTTGCGGAACAGGCGGCGCGCGTGGGTCTTCACGGTGTCCTCGGAGAGGAACAGCTCCTTGCCGATCTCGGCGTTGCTGCGCCCGCGGCCCATGCCGGTGAGCACCTGCAGCTCGCGCTCGGTCAGAGTCGGCGCGGTCGCGGCGTCGTCGCGGCGCGAGCCGCGGGCGCGGCCGGCGCCGACGTCCGCCAGGGCGCCGACGACGGCGGCGGCGAGCTCGGCGCGGGAGGCGTCCTTGACGACGTAGCCGCGGGCGCCGGCGGCGACCGCGCGGGCCACGCCCTCGACGTCCTCGGCCACGGTGAGCATGAGCACGGGCGCGCCGGGGTGGCGCGAGAGCAGGCGGCGGGCGGCCTCGACGCCGCCGATGCCGGGCATGCGCACGTCCACGAGGACGAGGGCGGGCCGCTCGAGGGGCCAGCGGGTGAGCACCTCCTCACCCGAGGAGGCGCCGGTCACGCGGGTCACGCCGGCCACGCCGGCCACCGCGCGACGCAGGTTCTCCCGCACCAGCGGGGAGTCGTCGCACACCATCACCGTCGACACCAGGACCTCCGGACAGCCGCGCGCAGCGGCCCGGGCGGCCGTGCGTCCTGCTGCTCATCGGCAGGCGGGGAGGGCGACCTGAGCGCCCCGGCACCCGGAGGGGAGCGGGCGGGCCGGGAGGCGGGGGGGGGGGGGGGGGGGGCTCAGGGGACGGCGGCCTCCTCGAGCGCCTCCTGCGCGCCCTCCAGGGTCGGGGTGCGGTCGACGACGCGGCCGGCGGGGGTGCGCACGCTCTCCCACCCGGGGCCGGAGAGCACCAGGCGCGAGGGGGCCCGCAGGCGAGGCAGCACCGACAGCTGCCCGGGGTCGCGCACGGGGTGCTGGGCGTGCAGCAGCACCGCGACGGGGCCCGTGCGGCGCACGGCGGCGGCGAGCGCCTCGCGCGGCAGCCCGGGGGCGAGCACCCGCGGGGCGATGCCGGACGCGGCGGCGGCAGCCGCGAGCACGTGCAGCGGCAGGCTCTCCGTCTCGCCGTCGGCCGCCGCGAGCAGGACGACGGCGGAGGTGCGCAGCGGCGGTGCGGGCAGCTCGCGCAGGGCGGCGAGCACGGCCGCGGCCAGCAGCGTCCCGGTGTCGACGCCGGGACCGGTGGCCTCCCAGCGGCGCCCGAGCGCGCGCAGCGCCGGCTCGGCCAGCTGCTCCCACGCGGGCACGGGCCCGAGGCGCTCGCAGGCGGTGCGCACGAGGCGGGTGCACTCGGCGGCGTCCAGGGCCAGGGCGGCCCGCTGCAGCAGGTCGCGGCCCGCGGGCGAGGGGCGCCGGGTCAGCGGCGTGCGGTCGGCGGCCGCGGGGAGCTCCTCCGGCTCCAGCGGCGCGTGCTGCAGGGCGCTGGCGGCGCCGGCGTTGCGCGCGGCGCGGGCGGCCTCCGCGGGCGGCACCCCCTCGAGGGTGAGGCGGCGCATGACGATCAGGCGCGCGAGGTCCTCCAGCGTGTAGCGGCGGTGCGCGCCGGCCTCGTGGGCGGTGGGCCCCAGGCCGTAGCGGCGGGCCCACGTGCGCAGGGTGGCGGGCGCCACCCCGAGCCGCCGCGCGACCGCGGCGACGGTCAGCGCCGGCGCGACGGGCTCGACCGCGTGCGGCTCGGGCGGGGCCATCGCCCCAGTGTGGAGGCGCTCTAGGGGGCCTGCCACCCGTTCCGGAAGGCCGGGGATCCGTCCCGCTGATCTTCCGTCGAGGGGTGCTTGAACAACCTCTGGAGCGGTTGTAGTGTCGATGTCGACCGAGATCCCGTCCCGCGAGCAGCAGTACCCCCGCGCGGATCGGGACGAAACGTGACGCGGCCCCTCGCACGGGCCCTGTGCACCACCGAGGAGGCACCCGTGGCTGAGATCTCTCGGCTCCCCGGGCCCGTGGCCGACGTCTGGGAGTGGCAGCTGCAAGGCGCGTGCCGCGAGCACGACACCAACCTGTTCTTCCACCCCGAGGGCGAGCGCGGCCCGGCGCGGCGCAACCGCGACGCCGCTGCCGTGGCCGTGTGCGGGAGCTGCCCGGTGATGGACGAGTGCCGGCGCCACTCCCTCGCGGTGCGCGAGCCGTACGGCGTGTGGGGCGGCCTGACCGAGGACGACCGCGAGCGCCTCTACGCCGCGCAGCGCGGCGACCGGGGCCTGGAGTCCCTGCCGCGCGCCAGCTGACCCGCCGCACCACCCGCACGACGGCGAAGGCCCTCGGACCCGCAGGTCCGGGGGCCTTCGCCGTGCTCCAGCGGCTCGGGAGCCGCTCAGCGGCCCAGGAGGGCCAGGAGGCTCAGTGGCCGTGGCCGTGGCCGTGCCCGGCGGCCTCGGCGGCCTCCTCCGGCTTGTCGACCACGAGGGTGTCCGTGGTCAGCACCATCGACGCGATGGACGCGGCGTTGACGAGCGCGGAGCGGGTGACCTTCACCGGGTCGAGCACGCCCTGGGCGACCAGGTCGCCGTACTCGCCGGTGGCGGCGTTCAGGCCCGAGCCCGGCTGCAGGGAGCGCACGCGCTCGACGGCGACATAGCCCTCCAGGCCGGCGTTCTCGGCGATCCACCGCAGCGGCTCGACGACGGCCGTGCGCACGAGCGCGGCGCCGGTCGCCTCGTCACCGCTCAGCTGCAGGTCGTCGACCGCGCCGGCGGCGTGCACGAGGGCGGAGCCGCCGCCGGCGACGATGCCCTCCTCGATCGCGGCGCGCGTGGCGGAGACGGCGTCCTCGATGCGGTGCTTCTTCTCCTTCAGCTCCACCTCGGTGGCGGCGCCGACCTTGACGACGCACACCCCGCCGGCGAGCTTGGCGAGGCGCTCCTGCAGCTTCTCGCGGTCCCAGTCGGAGTCGGTGCGCTCGATCTCGGTGCGGATCTGCGCGACGCGCGCCTCGACCTCGGCGGGGTCGCCGGCGCCGTCCACGACCGTGGTGTCGTCCTTGGTGATGACGACGCGGCGGGCGCTGCCGAGCACCTCCAGGCCGACCTGGTCGAGCTTGAGGCCCACCTCGGGGCTGACGACCTGGGCGCCGGTGAGGACGGCGAGGTCCTGCAGGACCGCCTTGCGGCGGTCGCCGAAGCCGGGGGCCTTGACCGCGGCGGCGGTGAAGGTGCCGCGGATCTTGTTCACGACGAGGGTCGACAGCGCCTCGCCCTCGACGTCCTCGGCCACGACGAACAGCGGCTTGCTGGTCTGCAGGACCTTCTCCAGCAGCGGCAGGACCTCGGCCACCGAGGAGATCTTGTTCTGGGAGATGAGCACGTGGGCGTCCTCGAGGACGGCCTCCATGCGCTCGGAGTCGGTGACGAAGTAGGGCGAGATGTAGCCCTTGTCGAACTGCATGCCCTCGGTGAGCTCCAGCTCCATCGCCGTGGTGGAGGACTCCTCCACGGTGATGACGCCGTCCTTGCCGACCTTGTCGAAGGCCTGCGACAGCAGCTCGCCGACCGCCGGGTCCTGCGCGGAGATGGTGGCGACCTGGGCGATCTCGTCCTTGCCCTCGACCTCGCGGGCCGTGGCGAGCAGGCGGTCGCCGACGGCGCCCACGGCCGCGTCGATGCCGCGCTTGAGGGCGGCGGGGGCGGCGCCGGCGGCGACGTTGCGCAGGCCCTCGCGGACCATCGCCTGGGCCAGCACGGTCGCGGTGGTGGTGCCGTCGCCCGCGACGTCGTTGGTCTTGGTGGCGACCTCCTTGGCGAGCTGGGCGCCGAGGTTCTCGTACGGGTCCTCCAGCTCCACCTCGCGGGCGATGGTCACGCCGTCGTTGGTGATGGTGGGGGCGCCCCACTTCTTGTCGATGACGACGTTGCGGCCGCGGGGGCCGAGGGTCACCTTGACGGCGTTCGCGAGCGCGTCGACGCCGCGCTCGAGGGAGCGGCGGGCGGACTCGTCGAACTGCAGGGTCTTGGCCATGTCCTCTTCCTTCGGTGGTGCTCAGGGTCTTCACGACGGACGCCCCGGCGGCCCGGCCGAGGGCCGGGGCGCCGGGGCGCGCCGCTCAGGAGCCGACGGAGCCGCTGCGCGGCTGCTGCCGGGGGTGGGTCACTGGATGACGGCCAGCACGTCGCGGGCCGAGAGCACGAGCAGCTCCTCGCCGCCGTACTTGACCTCGGTGCCCCCGTACTTGGAGTAGATGACCTTGTCGCCGACCTGGACGTCGAGCGGCACGCGGTTGCCGTTGTCGTCCACGCGGCCCGGGCCGACGCTCAGGACCTCGCCCTCCTGGGGCTTCTCCTTGGCGGTGTCCGGGATGACCAGGCCGGACGCGGTGGTCTGCTCGGCGTCGAGGGGCTTGACGACGATGCGGTCCTCGAGCGGCTTGATGGAGACCGACACGGGCGGACCTCCCCTTCGCTGTGACTGAGTTCCCTCAGTGAACGGGCACTTGCTTCTGCACTGCTGATGCTCGGTGCCGCGGCCACCAGCGCCGTCCGTCGTCGCGGGTGCCGGCCGGCGCTGCCGCCGCAGCGGTTGGCACTCTCAGGTGGAGAGTGCCAGCGGCGACTCTAGGACCGCGGTCAGCACCCGGTCAACCGGAGTGCCAGCCGGCCGCCGCGACGTCCCGTGGCACCATCGGCCGGTGGACCCGGCCGGCCTCTCCGCCCTGCTCACGCCCGACGGGTGGGCCCTGCTGGAGGCCCTGCCGCCCTACCGCGAGGACGCCGCCATGGGCCTGGCGCAGCGGCTGCGCGAGCAGGGCGTCGACCCCGTCCTCGTCGCCGCGGCGCTGACCCAGTCGCGCCTGCGCGCCCGCGCCGCCGCCAAGTTCGGGCCCTTCGCCGCCGGGATGCTCTTCACCCCGGAGGGCCTGGAGCAGGCGACCCGGCTGGAGGTCGCCGCCCGGCACGCCGCGCGCTTCGCCGGCGCCGGGGCCCGTCGCGTGGCCGACCTCGGGTGCGGCATCGGCGGTGACGCGATGGCGCTGGCGGGCCTGGAGCACGAGGTGCTCGCCGTCGACCGCGACGAGGCCACCGCGGCCGTGGCCGCGGTGAACCTGCGGCACTGGCCGGAGGCGCAGGTGCGCTGCGCCGACGCCCTGTCGGTGGACCTGTCCTCGGTGGGCAGCGCGTGGCTGGACCCCGCCCGGCGCACGGCCGGCGGGCGGCGGGTGCTCGACCCGCGCCGGGCGTCGCCGTCCTGGGACGACGTGCTGGGGGTCGCGGCGGCGGTGCCGGCGACGGGGGTGAAGCTGGCGCCGGGGATCCCGCGCGACCTGGCGCCCCCGGGCGCGGAGACGCAGTGGGTCTCGGTCGACGGCGACGTCGTGGAGGCCGCGGTGTGGTTCGGTCCGCTGGCCCGCCCGGGCGTGCGCGCCAGCGCCCTGGTGCTGCGCGACGGCGCGGCCACCGAGGTCGACGACGTCGGGATGGTGCGCCCGGACGCCGTCGCCGGCGCCGGTGGCCTCGGCGCGTACCTGTACGACCCGGACGGCGCCGTGGTGCGCTCCGGGCTCGTGGGCAGGGTGGCGTCGCTGGTGTGCGGCCGCCTGGTCGACCCGACCATCGCCTACGTGACCTCCGACGCGCTGGTGCGCACGCCGCTGGCGCGCGCCTTCGCCGTCGAGGAGGTCCTGCCCTTCGGCCTGAAGGCGCTGCGCACGCGGCTGCGCGACCGCCGCGTGGGGCGGGTGGAGGTGCTCAAGCGCGGCAGCGCCGTGGACGTCGAGCAGCTGCGCCGGTCCCTGCGGCTGTCGGGGCCCGAGGAGCTGGCGCTCGTGCTGACCCGGGTGGCCGGGCGGCCGTCGGTGGTGCTGGCGCGGGCGCTGCCGAGGCTTCCGGGAGCCTGACGTGCGGGCCAGACTGGCCCGGTGCCCGCGCAACCGGACGGCGCAGCCGTGACCAGGTCCGCAGGCGGCGCGGCCCGCACCGGCCCGCCCGGCGTCGACGCCGGCTCGCCGGTGCGCATCCCCGCCCGCGGCTGGGGGCAGGTCCTGCAGCGCGCCGGGCAGCGCCTGCTCGCCGAGCGGTTCCCGCTGCTCAGCGCGGGGATCGCGTTCTTCGCGCTCCTCTCCCTCGCGCCCGTGCTCCTGACGGCGCTGTCGATCTACGGGGCGGTGACCACGCCGGAGGAGGCGCTGGCGCAGCTGTCGGGCGTGGCCGGGGTGCTCCCGCCCGCGCTGCAGCAGCTCGTGGCCGACCAGCTCACGACGATCACGGCCGCGTCCGCGCAGGTGCTCACCGTGCGCGGGCTCAGCGGCCTCGTCGTGGCGCTGTGGACGGCGACGACGGCCGCGACGTACCTCATCGACGCCCTCACGCTGGCGTACCACGAGGAGGAGACCCGCGGGCTGCTGCGCCGCACCGGGCTGGGCCTGGCGTTCGTGCTCGGGGGCGCGCTGCTGCTGGGCGGGGTGCTCACCGCGGCCGGCGTCGCCTCGCCGGTGGTCGCCGGGGCGCCGCAGTCGCTGCGGGCGGCCGCCGAGGTCCTCGTGTGGGTGGTGCTCGCCGCGCTCATGGTCGCGGTGCTGTCGGCGCTCTACCGGCTGGCACCGGACCGCCGGCGCGCGCGGTGGCGCTGGATCACGGGCGGCGCCGCGGTCGCGACCGCGCTGTGGGTCGCCACGTCGGTGGGGCTGTTCGCGTACGTGCAGGGCCTGGGCACCTACGAGACGACGTACGGCTCGCTCGCCGGCGTGGCGATCAGCATGTTCTGGGTGTGGGTCACCGTCCTGCTCGTGCTCGTGGGCGCCGTGGTCGACGCCGAGGCGGAGCGCCAGACGGCGCGGGACTCCACGGTCGGGCCGGAGCGGCCCCTGGGCCAGCGGGAGGCGGTGGTGGCGGACAGCGCACCGCCCTACCCGCAGGACGCGGGGGGCTGAACCGGGACGCAGCGGGACGGGTCTCGACCACCGGGTGAGGTCGAGACCCGTCCCGCTGCGTCCCGGTGCGTCCTGCTGCGTCCCGGTGCGTCCTGGCTCAGGCCCGCGGGCCGTCGTCCGGCAGCGCCGAGGGACCGGCCTCCGGCGGGCGCGGGCGGTCCTCGGGGTGGGCGCGCACGGCGAGCAGCGCCACGTCGTCCTCGACCGCGCCCTGGAGCTCGCCCAGCAGCGCGTCGCACAGCTGCTCCAGCGGCAGCTGCGCCAGGGCCGCCACCGCCTCGCACAGCCAGCTCAGGCCGTCGTCGAGGGAGGAGCCGCGCCGCTCCACGAGCCCGTCCGTGTACAGCAGCAGCGTCGTGCCCGGCTGCAGCTCGACCTCGTGGTCGACGCGGTCGGTGTCGGGGTCCAGGCCCAGCAGCAGGTCCGGCTCGGCGCTCAGCAGCTGCGTCGTCCCGTCGGCGGTGACGAGCAGCGGCGGCGGGTGCCCGGCGCTGGACCAGCGCAGCAGGCGCAGCCCCTGCTCCGCCTGCTCCTCGGACTGCTCCACCTGCGCGAGCACCGCCGTGGCCAGGGAGCCCGGCGTCATGTCCCGCATCGCCCCGTCCAGCGCGGTCAGCACGTGGCCCGGAGGTGCCTCCAGCACGTGGGCGACGCCCCGGAGCAGGTTGCGCACCTGCCCCATGGCCGCCGCGGCGTCGCGGTCGTGCCCCGCCACGTCCCCGACCACCACCGACGTCGTGCCGTCCGGGGTGACGAAGGCGTCGTACCAGTCGCCGCCGACCTGGGCCTCCTCGGCCGCGGGCAGGTACCGCACGGCGATCTGCAGGTGGTCCGGCTGCGGAGGGTCGGTGAGCAGGCTGCGCTGCAGCGCCTCGGACAGCCGTCGCACGGCGGCGGCGGAGCGGCGCTCGGCCTGCCGGGTGAGGATGCGGTCCAGGCCCTGGGCGCACTGCGCGGCGAACGCCTCGAGCAGCTCGACCTCCGCGCTGGCGAACTCCTGCTCCTCGCGCCAGCCGACGACCAGGCACCCCAGCACCCGCCCGCCGATGCGCAGCGGCAGCGCGGCCCACGCCTGCATGCCCGTCGCCGCCAGGATGGTGGCCATCTCGGGGGCGAAGGCGAGGCTGGCCGCGCGGTCCGGCAGGAGCACCCGCTCCCCGGTGGCCGCCGCGACGCTCGCCGGGAAGGGCCCCCGCAGCGGCATCTGCGCGTAGCGCTCGCGCACCTGCGAGGTGAGGCTGGCGCTCGCCGTCATGTCGAGCACGCCGTCCGCCTCGGTGGCGCGCACCCCGACGGCCCCGCCGTCGGCGCCCAGCACGCGCAGGCCCCGGTCGATGACGACGGTGGTCAGGTCCTCGACGGTCTCGGCGTTGCCCAGCTGCAGGGCGACCTCGGCGAGCGCCGCGAAGCGGCGCGACGCCGCCGCCTCCGCCTGCCACGCCGCGCGCAGCTCGCGCGCGCGGACGACCAGGTCGGCCTCGGCCTCCTCCACGCGGCGGCGCCAGCCCTCGCCGCGGGCCCGCTCGGCGTCCCGCTGGTGCTGCTGGCGGACGTAGTCGGTGACGTCCTCGACCCGGTGCAGCAGGAGCGTCGTCCTGCCGGCTGCGTCCAGGACCGGGACGTTGACCGGGCTCCAGTACCGCTCGACGAAACCGCCGGTCGCCGGGTCGGGGATGTCGTACTTCTGCAGCGCCATCGTGTGCGGTTCGCCGGTGTCGCGGGCGCGCTCCAGCGAGGCGCGCAGGTTGGCGACGCCGTCCGCGGTCGGGTCCTCGGGGTTGTCCGGGAAGGCCTCGAACATGGGCCGCCCGACGAGGTCCTCGCGCCGGCGTCCCGTGGCCCGGCAGTACGCGTCGTTGGCCTCGACGATGACGAGGCCGGGGTCCAGCACGAGGAAGGGCGTCGGGGTGGCCGCGAACAGGCGCGCGTGGTCGATGCCGGGCGTGGGGTCCGTGCTCACACCAGCACCTCCGTCACGGGCAGGGACGAGTCGGCGGGCAGGTCGAGGTCGGAGGGCCGGCGTCCGCGGGCGAGCAGCAGCGAGCCCAGGGCGGCGACCATCGCGCCGTTGTCGGTGCACAGGCCCGGGCGCGGCACGCGCACGGCCACGCCCGCGGCCGCGGCCCGCTGCTCCGCCAGCACCCGCAGGCGCGAGTTGGCGGCCACGCCACCGCCCACCAGCAGCGTGCCCACGCCCTGCTCGGCGCACGCCGCGACCGCCTTGCGGGTCAGCACGTCGACCACGGCCTCCTGGAAGGACGCCGCGACGTCGGCGACGGGCACGTCCTCGCCCGCGGCGCGGCGCTGCTCGACCCACCGGGCGACGGCGGTCTTCAGGCCGGAGAAGGAGAAGTCGTACGGGTGGCGGGCCAGGTCGCGCCCGGTGCTCAGCCCGCGCGGGAACGCGATCGCCGCCGGGTCGCCGTCGCGGGCGGCGCGGTCCACGAGCGGGCCGCCGGGGAAGCCGAGGCCGAGCAGGCGCGCGACCTTGTCGAACGCCTCCCCCGCGGCGTCGTCGAGCGTCTGGCCCAGCGGCTCCACCTGCGCCGTCACGTCGTCCACCCGCAGCAGGGAGGAGTGGCCGCCGGAGACGAGCAGCGCCACGGCCGGCTCGGGCAGCGGGCCGTGCTCGAGCGCGTCGACGGCCACGTGCGCGGCCAGGTGGTTGACCCCGTACAGCGGCACGCCCAGGCCGAGCGCGAGGGCCTTGGCCGAGGCGACCCCGACCATCAGCGCGCCGGCGAGGCCCGGGCCGGCCGTGACGGCCACGGCGTCGAGGTCGCCCAGCGCGACGCCGGCCTGCGCGCAGGCGCGCTGCACGGTGGGGACCATCGCCTCCAGGTGGGCGCGGCTGGCGACCTCGGGCACCACGCCCCCGAAGCGAGCGTGCTCGTCGACGCTGCTGGCGACGGCGTCGACGAGCAGCGTCGAGCCGCGCACGATCCCGACGCCCGTCTCGTCGCAGGAGGTCTCGATCCCCAGCACGAGGGGCTCGTCGGCAGGCACGCCCTCAGCGTAGGTGTCAGCGCAGACGGCGCCGCAGCATCAGCGCAGACGGCGCCGCAGGACGAGCGCGTCGACGTCCCCCGGCTGGTAGTAGCGCCGCCGCACCGCGAGGTGCTCGAAGCCGGCCGCGGCGTACAGGCGCCGGGCCGGCTCGTTGTCAGCGCGCACCTCGAGCAGCACGCTCGCTGCCCCGCGCTCGCGGGCCCGCTCCACGAGCGCCTCCAGCAGGGCGCGTCCGAGCCCGCGCCCCTGCCCGGCGGGCGCGACGGCGAGCGTCTGGACGTCGGCCTCGCCGCCGCCCGCGGGAGCGGCCAGGCCCGCGTACCCCACCACCGCGGCGTCCGCGCCCACCTCGACGCCCACCTCGACGCCCGCCTCGACGCCCGCCTCGGCGTCGGCCTCGAGGACGGCGTACCAGCGGTCCGGCGCCGCCAGCTCGGACCAGAACAGCTCCGGGGTCCACGCCGTCGCGCCGAACAGCTCCCGCTCGAGGGCGACGACGGGCTGCACGTCCCACCAGCGCATGCGCCGCAACCGCACCCCGGGCGGCAGCGGGCCGCTCACACTCCGCCCGCGGAGTGCGGTCCTGGGGCGGCACCGAGGCGCACTCCGCCCGCGGAGTGCGGTCCGGCGCTCACGCGCGGACCGGCTTCGGCGCCCCCGGCTCGGCGGCGTCCGGGCGGCGCAGGTACAGCGGCTCGGGGGGCAGCAGCGCCTCGCCGCGGGCGAGGCGGTCGGCGGCCACCGCCGCCAGCAGGCCCGGGTCCAGGCCCTCGGGGGCGGCGCGCCCGTCGGCCGCGGCGGGCGGCGGCAGGACGTCGGGGTGCAGCACGGCGCCGCGCCCCACCACGGGCAGGCCGCCCGTCGGGACGTCGGCGGGCGCACCCACCGCCGGGCCCTGCACCCGCCGCCAGCCGCGCACGGGGTCGCCGGCGTCGACGACGTCGTAGCGCGCCCAGTGCACCTCGCGCCGCCGCGCGTCCGTGGCGACGACGAAGCCGCCCGCGAGCGCGTCCGGCACCGCGGCGAGCGCCGTGGCGGCGACGGCGTCCAAGCTGCACACCCCGTGCACGGGCGCGTCGAGCACGAGGCCGAGGGTGAGCGCGGTGACCAGGCCGACGCGCAGCCCCGTGAACGGAGCCGGCCCGACCCCGACGGCGACGGCCGTCAGCTCGCGCCGGGCCACCCCGGCCTCGGCGAGCACGGAGCGCACCGCGGGCGCGAGCAGCTCCGCGTGCCGCCGCGCGTCGGCCTCGACGCGCGAGGCCAGCACCGCGGAGCCGTCGGAGACGGCGACCCCCACGGCGGCCGAGGTGTCCAGCGCGAGGAGCAGCACGCGGCCAGGCTAGGGGCCCGCGGCGGCCGATCGCACCGCTCGTGTGCCTGCGGCCACCAAGCGGACGTAGCGTGGGCGGGTGCCCCTCGTCCCCGACACCGTCCCCGCGCGCGCCGGCGCCGCCACGGACGCCGCCCTCGACGCCGATCCCCGCACCGCCGCCGCGGGCCGGCTCGTGGAGCAGGTGGCGGCCCTGACCCGCATCGTCCACAGCATCAGGGCGGCCGAGGCGCGGCGCTCCGCCCACGGCCTGCTCTTCCCCCTGCTCGGCCTCGGGCCGCTGCGCGTGACCGCCCTGGCGGACGCCGTCCACGCCGACGCCTCCACGATCAGCCGCCAGGTCGCCGACCTCGTGCGCGAGGGGCTCGTGCGCCGCGAGCCGGACCCGGTCGACGGCCGCGCCCACCTGCTCGCCGTCACGGACGCCGGCGCCGACCTGGTCGCCCGCACGCGCCGCGAGCGGACCCGCACGACCGCGCAGGCCCTGCCCGCGTGGACGGCCGAGGAGCTCGACGCCCTCGCCACCGCCCTCACCCGCCTCACCACCGACCTCACCCACCACCTGAGCACCCCGGTGGACCGGTGAACGCAGGGGGCGGGGCGGCTGCCCGCCCCGCCCCCGGCGCGTCACAGGCCGAGGATCGCCCGGACCTCCGCGAGCACCGCGTCCGGCACCGCGGCGTCCCCGCCGAGGACGTAGACGGACCCGATCCGGCCCGCGCCCTCCCGCAGGTACGCGCGCACGGACGGCGGCAGCGTGGAGCCGACGAGCAGGACCGGGGCGTCGCGCCGCCCGGCGGCGGCCGCGCCGGCGAGCGCGTCCGGGAACGTGGACCCGGTGGCGAGCACGACGGTCGTGGCGTCGGGGAACAGCGCCCGCGCCACCTGCGCCGACGTCGCGTGGCGGTCCTCGCCCGCGATGCGCTCGACGTCCAGGCCGAGCGCGCGCACCTGCGCCACCACCGCGTCGCTGACGGCAGCGGGACCGCCCGGCACCAGCACGGTGGCGCCGTCCAGCTCGGCGAGCAGCGCGCTCACCCGGGGGTCGAGCGCGCCGGGCGCGGTGAGCAGCACGGGGGCCTGCGCACTGGCCGCGAAGGCGGCACCGGCCAGGGCGTCGGGGAACGCGGCGCTGCTGGCGAGGACGACCTGGTCGACGTCGGCGCCCGAGTCGAGGAGGAAGCGGGCCATCTGCAGCGCGGTGTGCACCCGGTCCTCGCCGGAGATGCGCACCACCTCGTAGCCCGCGGCCTCCAGCACCAGCTGGACAGAGGGCGCGATGGCCGCCTCGCCGCCGAGGAGGTAGACGGTGCCGGTGTCGCCGAGCGCGCGCACGACCTCGCGCAGCACGGACGGCGGGAGCTCGGCGGTGGCGGTCAGGAGCACCGGCGCGTCCTCCAGGACGGCGACGGGCGCGGCCGCGAGCGCGTCGGCGAAGGCGTCGGAGCGGGCCAGCAGGACCGCGCCGGCCTCGCCGTCGGCCGGGAAGTCCTCGCGGGCGAGGCGGGTGGAGGTCTCGAAGCGGTCCTTCCCGCCGAGCCGGGCGCTGCCGCCGCCGACCTCGACCACGACGGGGACGCTGGTCGGGCCGGCGCCCTCCGGCGTCGCGGTGACCGTCACCGTATAGCGGCCCGCCCTCGCGTAGGCGTGCTTGCCGAAGGCCCTGACGTCGTCGTCGTCGCCGCCGCGCGGGGTGAGCTCCTGCGGCGCGGACCCGTCGCCGTAGTCGACGACGAGCGCCACCGCCGCGGCCGTGCGGCGGCCGTCGGGGCCGGCCGACGGCGACGCGCTCGAGGAGGAGCTCGGCGAGGCGGTGGCCGGAGCGGTGGCCGGAGCGGTGCCCGACGCGGTGCTCGCCGAGGCGGTGGCCGTGCTCGACGCGCTGGGCGACGCGCTGGGCGACGCGCTGGGTGACGCCGTCGGCGCGGGAGCGGGCGACGGGTCGCTGCCGCGGCGGCCGTCGCGGCGCTCGTCGTCGTCCCGCTCGTCGTCCGCGTCGTCCGCGTCGTCGTCCTCGTCCGCGTCGTACTCGACGGCGACGGTCACGACGCCGCTCGGGGTCGCGATGGCCGGGCGCACCTCGACCTCGAGCCCGCCCGACTCGCCCTCGCTCGAGCTGTGGGCGACGGCCGGCGCGCCCAGGCTCGCCACGAGCACCGCGGCGCCGACGGCGGCAGCGGCTCCTCGACCTCGACTGCTCCGCACGGTGTCCTCCGATCCGCGCGTCCCCCACCGGTCGGGAGGACGTGTGCGGCCAGTAGAGCCGCGCGGGCGCCGCAGCGGCGGGCGCCACGCCGGAAGGCCCGACCGGTCGGCTCACTGCGCCAGGTGCCGGCGTGCTGCGGCGGTGACGGCGGCGGCCGCGCGGTCCAGCGACGGGGAGCGCAGCTTCCACTGCTGCCAGTGCAGCGCGACGTCGATGGCGCCGGAGGGGTCGACGGCCACCAGGTGGCCGCCGGCCTCCTCGAGGCGGCTCTGCAGATCGGGCAGCATGCCCCAGCCCATGCCCAGGCGGATCGCGGCCAGGAAGTCCGCCGAGGAGGGCACGTAGTGGACCGGCGGGCGGGCGGAGCCGGTCAGCCGGCCCCGCAGGTACCGGTGCTGCAGGTCGTCCTTGCGGTCGAAGACCACGACCGGAGCGCGGGCCAGGGCCTGTGCCGTGGGGCCGTCGGGGAACCAGCGCCGGGCCCGCCCCGCCGCCGCCATCGGCCGGTAGCGCATGGTCCCCAGCCGGGTGACCGAGCACCCGGGCACGGGGTCGGGGTCGGTGGTGACGGCGGCCACGACGGTGCCCGCGCGCAGCAGCGCCGCGGTGTGCTCCTCGTCGTCGCGGTGGACGTCGAAGCACACCCCGTCCGCTCCGCCCGCCAGGGGGGCCAGGGCGGGCAGCACCCAAGTGGCCAGGGAGTCGGCGTTGACCGCGACCGGCAGCGTCGGCACGCCCCGTCCCGGGCCGGCGTCCAGCTCGGCGAGGGCGTCGCCGGCCAGCAGCTCGACCTGGCGGGCCAGGCGCAGCAGGACCTGACCGGACTCGGTGGCCCGCACCGGCCGGCTGCGCACCAGCAGGACCCGGCCGGTGGCGACCTCCAGGGCGCGCAGGCGCTGGCTGACCGCCGAGGGCGTCACGTGCAGGGCCCGCGCGGCGGCCTCGAGGGTGCCCTCGGAGACCGCGGCGCTCAGGGCGCGCAGCTGCGCCAGGTCCAGCTCCACGAACAGGGATGCTAACGGCGCGGAAGGACCATGAGATTCCCTTCCGCAGGAGGGGGTCCTACGGTCGCCCGGTGCTCCCCGACCTCCTCGCTGCCCTCTCCGGTCTCGGGCTGGGCCTGTCCCTGATCGTGGCGATCGGCGCGCAGAACGCCTTCGTGCTGCGCCAGGGCCTGCGCCGGCAGCACGTGGGCGCGGTGGTGCTGGTGTGCGTGGTCTCCGACGTCGCGCTCATCCTCGCCGGCGTGGCCGGTGCGGGCGCCGTCGTCCAGAGCCGGCCCGGGCTGCTCGACGCGGTGCGCGTCGCCGGCGCCGCCTTCCTGGCCGGGTACGGCCTGATGGCCGCCCGCCGGGCGCTGCGCCCGCAGGCGCTGGCTCCCGGCGGCGGGGTGGCACCGGCCTCCGCGGCGGCGGCGGTGGCCACGGCGCTGGCGCTGACCTGGCTGAACCCGCACGTCTACCTCGACACCGTGGTCCTGCTCGGCTCGATCGCCCAGGGCCATCCGGGGCGGCAGTGGTGGTTCGCCGCCGGGGCCGCCCTCGCCAGCACCGCGTGGTTCACCGCCCTCGGCTACGGCGCCGCGCTGCTGCGCCCGCTGTTCGCCCGGCCCGGCGCCTGGCGGGTGCTCGACGCGGGGATCGCCCTGGTCATGCTCGCCCTGGCCGCCTCCCTGCTGCTCGCCGCCGGATGAGCGGCGGCGGGCCGGGGTCTACGCGGTCGGCAGCGCCGCGCCGTCCCAGCGGGGGCCCACGGCGCGCAGGACGGCGGTGCGCTCCTCGCCGTCCCCGCTGCCGGTGCCGCCCGCCCCGCGGTGCAGCTCCAGCTCCAGGCGGTCCTGGGCGAGGCGCTCGACGAGGCCGCGGCCCCACTCGACGACCGTGACGGACTCCTCCAGCGAGGTGTCGAGGTCGAGGTCGTCGACCTCGGCGAGGGAGCCGAGGCGGTAGGCGTCCACGTGCACCAGCGCGGGCCCGCCCGCGGTGGACGGGTGCACGCGCGCGATGACGAACGTCGGGGAGGTGACCGGCCCGCGCACGCGGAGACCCTCGGCCAGGCCCTGCACCAGCGTCGTCTTGCCCGCCCCCAGGTCGCCGGCGAGGACGAGCAGGTCCCCGGCGCGCAGCAGGCCCGCGAGCCGGCGGCCGAGGGCGCGGGTGTCGTCGGCCGTCGGCAGCCGCAGGACGCCTGCCGCCCCGTCCGCCGTCCTCTCCGACGGGGCGCTCACGGCGCTTCCCCGACGTACCGGCGGGGCAGGCGCGCCGACATCCGGGTGACGACCTCGTAGCTGATGGTCCCGGCCGCCTCCGCCCACTCCTGGGCGGTGGGCGCGCCGTAGCGCCCGTCCCCGAAGAGGACCACCTCGTCACCGGCCCGCGCCGTCCCGGCGCCGGGCAGGCCCGCGAGGTCGACGACGAACTGGTCCATGCACACGCGCCCGGCCACGCGGGTGCGTCCGCCGGCCACGCGCACCGGGCCGGCGCCGCTGGCGGAGCGCGGCACGCCGTCCGCGTAGCCGAGCGGCACCAGGCCCAGGCGCGTCGGCGCGGTGGTCGTGTACTGGTGGGCGTAGGAGACGCCGTGCCCGGCGGGCACCTCCTTGACGAGCGCCAGGCGCGCGCGCACCGTCATGGCCGGGCGCAGCCCGAAGCGGGCCGGTCCTCCGAGGTCCGGCACGGGCGAGAGGCCGTAGACCGCCAGCCCGGGGCGGACGAGGTCGAAGCGGGCGTCCGGGTTCGTCAGCGTCGCGGCCGAGTTGGCCAGGTGCCGGACGGCGAAGCGGGCGCCCGCGGCCTCGGCGAGCGCGACGGCCTCGCGGAAGAGCGCCGTCTGCCGGTGCACCGTGGGGTGCTCGGGCGCGTCCGCCCACGCGTAGTGCGACCAGGCGCCGACCACCTCCACGGCGCCCTCGGCGCGGGCGGCCAGGGCGGCGGCGACGAGGTCCGGCCAGGCGGCCGGGGGCGCTCCCTCGCGGCCGAGGCCGGTGTCGACGAACAGGTGCAGGCGCGCCGGGCGGCCCGCGCGCGCCGCGCCGTCCGCGGCCTGGGCCACGGCGCCCGGCGACGAGGCCGACAGGTCCACGCCGGCGGCGACGGCGGGCGCGAGGTCCTGGCCCGGGGCGAACAGCCAGCACAGCACCGGCGCGCCGATGCCCGCGGCGCGCAGGGCCAGGGCCTCCTCCAGCTGCGCCACCCCCAGCCACGACGCCCCGCCCGCGAGCGCCGCGCGGGCGCCGGGCACGAGCCCGTGCCCGTAGGCGTCGGCCTTGACGACGGCCATGACGGCGGCGCGCTCGGCGCGCTCGGCGAGCGCGGCGGCGTTCTCGCGCACGGCGCCGAGGTCGACGACGACCTCCCCCGCCCAGCCGGCCGGCCACTCCTGCTCGGTCACGGCCACCGCGGTCACGGCCACGTCCCGGTGGTCAGCAGGTGCGCGACGACGCCCGGCAGGGCCGCCGCGACCACCTCCGCGTGCAGGGGCCCGCCGCCGCTGGCCGCGAGGGCGGCGCGGCCGTGGACGGCGGCCGCCAGGGCCCCGGCGTCGAGCGGGGCCAGCCCGGCCGCGAGCAGGGCGCCCGCCACGCCGGCGAGCACGTCCCCGGCCCCCGCGCTCGCCAGCCACGCGGGCGCGTCGGCCTGCGAGCGCACCCGCCCCCCGGGCGCGACGACGAGGGTCGCGGCGCCCTTGAGCAGCACGGTCGCGCCCGTGGCCTCCGCCGCGGCGCGGGCGCAGCGCAGCGGGCGCGCCGCGACCTCCTCGCGGGTCACCGGCCCGGTCCCGCCGTCCTCGGCGTCCAGCGCGCTCAGCAGCCGCGCCAGCTCCCCGGCGTGGGGGGTGAGCAGCAGCGGCGCCCGCAGCGGGCCGTCGTCCAGCACGCGCTCGAGCAGGGCCGGCAGCGCGCCGGCGTCGAGCAGGCAGGGCAGGCCCTCCTCGACGGCCGCGTCGAGGGCGCGGTGGACGGCGGGCGCCTGGTCGCCGTCCTGCGGGTCGACGCCGGGGCCGGCCACCCACGCCTGCACCCGGCCCGGCCCGGGCACCGCCTCGGGCCAGCGCTGGCGCACGAGCTCGGTGGGCCGCGGGGGCCCGAGGTAGCGCACCATGCCGGCGCCCGCCCGCACGGCGGCCCCCACGCACAGGACGGCGGCGCCGGTGTACGCCTCCCCGCCCGCGACGACGCCCACCACGCCGCGCGAGTACTTGTCGCTGGCGCCCTGCGGCACCGGCCACAGGGCGGCGGCGGCCGCGGCGCCCAGGCGCTCCACGACGAGCTCGCCGGGCTGCGGCGCCGGCAGGCGCAGACCGATGGGGGCGACCACGACGCGCCCGGCGGCGGGCGCGGCGGGCGGCAGCAGCAGCGCCGGCTTGGCGGCGCCGAAGGCGACCGTCGCGTCCGCGACCACGTGCCGCCCGTCCGGCGGCACCTCCCCGGTGTCCGGGTCCACGCCGCTCGGCAGGTCGACGGCCACCACCGGCGCGCGCGGCGGGACGGCGGCCACGAGCGCCGCGGCGGACGGCGCCAGGCCCGGGCGGCCGCCGGCGCCGAGCAGGCCGTCGACGACGGCGTCCGCTCCGGCCAGCGCGCCGGCGACCAGCGCCGACGAGGCGTCCGCCGCCGCCACCACCCGACCACCGGCCGAGCGGAAGGCGCCCAGGGCGCGCTCGGAGGCGTGCTCGGCGGCGAGCAGCGCCGTCACCGCGGCGCCCCGGCCCGCCAGCAGGGCGCCCGCCAGCAGCGCGTCGCCGCCGTTGCTGCCGCCGCCGACGAGGAGCACCACGCGGCTGCCGTAGACGCGCCCGCTCACCGCCCCGCTGCCGTCGACGCGCCCGCGCAGCACGTCGGCGACGACGGCGGCCAGCGCCGAGGCCGCCCGTCCCATGAGCACGGGGTCGCCGACCCCGGAGGCGGCCTCGGCGCTGCGGACGGCCGCCACCAGGCGCGCGGTGGTCACGGCGCGCCCTCGCCGGCCGGCGGGCGGGGCGGAGCCGCGGCCTCGGCGACGACGACGGCGGAGGCGATGCCCGCGTCGTGGGAGAGGGAGACGTGCAGGGAGGCCACCCCGAGCTCGGCGGCGCGCGCGGCGACCGAGCCGGTGACGCGCAGCACCGGCCGCCCGCTGTCCTCCCGGTGCACCTCGGCGTCGTGCCAGCTCAGGCCGCGCGGGGCCCCGAGGGACTTCGCGAGCGCCTCCTTGGCCGCGAACCGGGCCGCCAGCGAGGCCAGCGGGAGGCCGCGCTCGGCGGCGGTGAAGACCCGCTCGGCCAGGGCCGGCGTGCGCTGCAGCGCCTCGCCGAAGCGCGCGACGTCGACGACGTCGATGCCGACGCCCACGATCACCGTCGGGTCCCGCTCGCGCTCACCCGCCCATCTTGCCCGTCCGCGCCCACCCGTCCACCGCGGGCGCACGGCGCCGTGCCGGAGCGGCGCGCCGGAGCCGACCCGGGCGCTGGGCGAGCACCAGCACCGGTGCGAGCTAGTGCTCGCCCAGCGCCTCGATCCGGCAGGAGGGTCCGGTCGCGCCCGCGAGCCGCCGGTCGGTGGTGAGCAGGACGGCGTCGAGCGCCTCGGCCAGCGCGACGTACACGGCGTCCCAGCCGCGCACGGTGTCGCGCAGCTGCCAGGCGCGGTCGAGCAGGAGCCGGTGCCCGAACCGCTCCGCGGGCCACGCCTCCAGGTCCTCGACCGCCTGGGCGGCCGCGGTGGCGTCCAGGCGTCCCCGCAGGTGCTCGCGCCGGATGACCCCGAAGACCTCGACGTCGACGGCGTGGGGAGCGGCGTGGTCGCGGTCGGCCGCCAGCCTCTGACGGACCTCCTCGGCGTCCGGCCCGCCGATGATCACCTCGACCAGGCAGGAGGCGTCAACGACCAGCACCGGGCCACCCGCCCCGCTGCTCGTCGAGCGCGTCGAGGACCTGTCGGCGGTCCAGCGTCGAGGAGCGGCGACGCGTGCGCTGGAGCCACTCCTCGACGCTGGGTCGCGCTGCCAGGCGCGCCGCCTCGACGCGCAGGAGCTCGGGCACGCTCGTCCCGGCTTCGGCGGCGCGCCGGACGAGGCCGGCGTAGACGTCGTCGTCCAGGTCGCGGATCTGCACGGTCTTCGGCATCCCCGACGATAACATGCAGAAGTGCATGAGGACATGCAGCACCGCACCACCACGTCGGCTCCGGTGCGCCCGCGCGCAGCGCACGGGACGCGCCGTGCTGCGGGTGCGCGAGAGCCACGCAGCGCGCAGGCGCATGATGCGGGCACAGCGAACACCGCGCCGCGGTCGGCGGCCGGCGCACCGACGAGGTCAGGAACGGCGTGGAGCACGGCGCGAGCACCGAGGTGAGCACGACCGACGAGCTGGCGGTCCCCGCCAGCGTCCCCAGCGCCGCGAGGCGCTCCGGGCCCCGCGGCGGCCTGGCGCGCTGGCTGCTGCAGCACCAGGTGCAGCCGGAGGGCCCTGCCGCGCAGGAGGACCACGCCCAGCCCCAGGCGTGGTGGAGGGTGATGTGCCTGACGGGGGTGGACTACTTCTCCACCCTGTCCTACCTGCCGGGCATCGCCGCCCTGGCCGCGGGGGCGCTCTCGCCCCTGGCCACCCTGCTCATCGTCGCCCTCACCCTGTTCGGGGTGCTGCCGATGTACCGGCGGGTGGCGGCCGAGAGCCCGCACGGCCAGGGGTCGGTGGCCATGCTGGAGGACCTGCTGCCGTTCTGGCGCGGCAAGCTCTTCGTCCTGGCCCTGCTCGGCTTCGTCGCCACCTCGTGGATCATCACCATCACGCTGTCCTCGGCGGACGCGACCGTGCACCTGCTCGAGAACCCCTACGCCCCCGACGTCCTGCACGGCCACGAGGTGGCGGTGACGGTGGGTCTGCTGGTCCTGCTCGGCGGGGTCTTCCTGCTCGGCTTCACCGAGGCCGTCGCCGTCGCCATCCCGCTCGTGATCGCCTTCCTGTCCCTGAACGCCGCCGTCGTCGTCGCCGGCGTGCTGGAGGTCGTCGCCCGCCCCGAGGTGCTCCCCGGGTGGACGCGGGCGCTGACCGCGGGGACCGACGGGCCCCTGGACGTCCTCGGCCCGGCGGTCATCGCCTTCCCCCTGCTGGTCCTGGGCCTGTCCGGGTTCGAGACCGGGGTGAGCATGATGCCGCTGGTGGCCGCCGAGGGCCGCACCCGGGCCGAGCGCCTGGCCTCGCGGGTGCGCAACACCCGCAAGCTGCTCACGACGGCGGCCGTGATCATGTCCGGGTACCTGCTGGCCACCACCTTCGTCACCACGCTGCTGGTCCCGGCCGAGGAGTTCGAGGACGGCGGCGAGGCCAGCGGGCGCGCCCTGGCCTACCTCGCCCACGAGCTGCTGGGCGAGGGCCTGGGCACCGCCTACGACGTCTCCAGCATCCTCATCCTCTGGTTCGCCGGCGCCTCGGCCATGGCGGGGCTGATCAACATCGTGCCGCGCTACCTGCCCGGGTACGGCATGGCGCCCGAGTGGGGCCGCGCCGTGCGACCGGTGGTGCTCGTCTACACCGCGATCAGCATCGTGATCACCATCGCCTCCGGCGCCGACGTCGAGTCCCAGGCCGGCGCGTACGCCACCGGGATCCTCGCGATGATGGTCTCCGGCGCCTTCGCCGTCACGGTCTCGGCGGTCCGCCGGCGCCAGCGCAGGAGCGCCGTCGCCTTCGCCGCGCTGGTCCTGGTCCTGCTCTACGCCCTGGTGGAGAACATCGTCGAGGCGCCCGACGGCATCGCCATCGCGGCGTTCTTCATCGCCGGCATCGTCACCATCTCCCTGGTCTCGCGGGTCTCGCGCACCACCGAGCTGCGCGCGGACCGCATCACCTTCGACGACGCCGCCCGCCGGTTCGTCACCGACTCCCTGGCCGCCGACGGGGCCCTGAACCTCATCGCCCACCGCCGGCAGACCGGCGAGCCCGCCGAGTACGCGGCCAAGGAGGCCGCCCAGCGCAGCGTCAACCCGCTCCCCGGCGCGGCCGACGTGCTCTTCCTGGAGATCGACGTGGTGGACCCGTCCGGGTTCAGCGGAGAGCTCGTCGTGCGCGGGGTGGAGGTCGACGGGCACCGGGTCCTGCGGGCCGAGAGCGCGGCCGCGCCCAACGCCATCGCCGCGATCCTGCTGGCCCTGCGCGACGCCACCGGGGTGCACCCCCACGCGCACTTCGCGTGGTCCGAGGGCAACCCGCTCGTGCACCTGTTCCGGTACCTGCTGCTCGGGCGCGGGGACACCGCCCCGGTGGTGCGGGAGATCCTGCGCGAGAGCGAGCCCGATCCGCAGCGGCGCCCCTACGTCCACGTGGGAGGGTGAGGCGGGGTCACTCCACGGTCACGGACTTGGCCAGGTTGCGGGGCTGGTCGACGTCCAGGCCCTTGGCGGTGGCGACCTCCATCGCGAAGACCTGCAGCGGCACGACCGTGACGAGCGGGGCCATCAGCGTGGGCACCCGCGGCACCCGCAGGACGACGTCCGCGGAGCCGAGCACCGCGTCGTCGCCGTCCTCGGCGATCACGATGGTCCGGGCCCCCCGCGCGCGCACCTCCTGGGCGTTGGAGACGACCTTGGCGTGCAGGGAGTCGCGCCCGTGCGGGGAGGGCACGATGACGAAGACGGGCTGGCCCTCCTCGACGAGGGCGATGGGGCCGTGCTTGAGCTCCCCGGCCGCGAAGCCCTCGGCGTGCAGGTACGCCAGCTCCTTGAGCTTCAGCGCTCCCTCGAGGGCCACGGGGTAGCCGACGTGGCGGCCGAGGAAGAGCACCGAGCGGGAGTCGGCCAGCTCGCGGGCGAGCTTGCGCACGTCCTCGGCGCGGTCGAGCACGGTCTGGACGGCGTCCGGCATGGCCTGCAGGTGGCGCAGCACCTCGCGCACCTCGTCGGCGAACATGTTCCCGCGCAGCTGCGCCAGGTACAGGCCCAGCAGGTAGCAGGCCGTGATCTGGGAGAGGAACGCCTTCGTGGAGGCGACGGCGACCTCGGGGCCGGCGTGCGTGTACAGCGCGGCGTCGGACTCGCGCGGGATCGTCGAGCCCTGGGTGTTGCAGACGGCCAGCACCTTCGCGCCCTGCTCGCGCGCGTGGCGCACGGCCATGACGACGTCCATCGTCTCCCCGGACTGCGAGATCGCCACGACGAGCGTGCGCTCGGTGAGGATCGGGTCGCGGTAGCGGAACTCGTGCGCGAGCTCGACCTCGACCGGGATGCGGCACCAGTGCTCGACGGCGTACTTGGCGACGTGCCCGGCGTAGGCCGCGGTGCCGCACGCCACGACGATGATCTTGTCGGCGCGGCGCAGCACCGCCTCGTCGATCTTCATCTCGTCGAGCACGAGCGCCCCCGAGGCGTCGCTGCGCCCGAGCAGGGTGTCGGCCACCGCGCGCGGCTGCTCGTGGATCTCCTTGTCCATGAACCACGGGTGGCCGCCCTTCTCGGCGGCCGCGGCGTCCCAGTCGACGGTGAAGGGGCGGGCCAGCGCCGGCTCGCCCTCGAAGGTCGTCACCACCGCGGCGCCCGCGGTGATCTCCACGACCTGGTCCTGGCCCAGCTCGAGCGCGTCCCGGGTGTGCGCGATGAACGCGGCGACGTCGGAGCCGAGGTAGTGGGCGCCGTCCCCGACGCCGACGACGAGCGGGGAGCTGCGGCGGGCGCCGACGACGGTGCCGGGCGCGTCCGCGGAGACGGCCAGGATCGTGAAGGCGCCCTCCAGGCGCCGGCAGACCGCGCGCACCGCCTCGCCCAGGTCGCCGAGCTCGGCGTGGGCACGCCCGAGCAGGTGCGCCGCGACCTCGGTGTCCGTCTGGCTGGTGAAGACCACGCCCTGCGCCTGCAGCTCCGCCTTGAGCACGGCGTAGTTCTCGATGATCCCGTTGTGGATGACGGCCAGGCGGCCGTCCTCGCTCACGTGCGGGTGCGCGTTGGCGTCGGTGGGGGCGCCGTGCGTGGCCCAGCGGGTGTGGCCGATGGCCGTGGCGGTGGCCGGCAGCGGCGCCACCTCGAGGGCCTCGACGAGGCGGGCGAGGCGGCCGGCGCGCTTGGCGGTCAGCAGCTGCCCGTCCGCGACGACCGCGACGCCCGCGGAGTCGTAGCCGCGGTACTCCAGGCGGCGCAGGCCCTCGAGGACCACCGCGAGCCCGCCGCCGTCCGCCTCGCCGCCGGGAACCGGGCCCGCGTAGCCCACGATGCCGCACATGGCTCCGAAGGGTAACGGGGCTGCTGCGCGGCCGGAGGCCTTCGCGCGGCATCATGGACGCCCGTGACCAGCGGCACGACCACCGGCACGAGCACCGGCACGGGCACCGGCACGGGCAGCGGCACGGGCAGCGGCACGAGCACCGGCACGGGCAGCGGCACGAGCAGCGGCACGAGCACCGGCACGGGCAGCGCGGGCGCCGGGACGACGGCGCCCCGGCAGCCGAGCCCGTCGCCCTGGGTGGATCTGGACCGCTCGGCCTGGAGCCGCCTGGCGGCGTCCACCCCCCTGACCCTGACCGCGGCGGACGTGGAGCGGGTGCGCGGCCTCGGGGAGCGCGTGGACCTCGCGGAGGTGGAGCAGGTGTACCTGCCGCTGTCGCGGCTGCTCACCATGTACGCGGCCGGCGTGCAGCGGCTGCACGCGGTGACCTCGACGTTCCTCGGCGAGACCGGCGCCGGGGAGGCCGGCGCGCCGCGCACGCCGTTCGTCATCGGCGTCGCCGGCTCGGTGGCGGTGGGCAAGTCGACGACGGCCCGCCTGCTGCGCGAGCTGCTCTCCCGCTGGACCGAGACCCCGCGCGTGGAGCTGCTGACCACCGACGGGTTCCTGTGGCCGAACGCGGAGCTGCAGCGCCGGGGGCTGCTGCACCGCAAGGGCTTCCCCGAGTCCTACGACCAGCGCTCGCTGATGCGGTTCGTGGCGGCGGTGAAGTCCGGTGCGCCCGAGGTGCGCGCGCCGCTGTACTCCCACCTGTCCTACGACATCGTGCCCGGCGCGGAGATCGTGGTGCGGCGCCCCGACGTCCTCGTGGTGGAGGGGCTCAACGTGCTCCAGCCGGCCCGCACCCGCGCCGACGGCCGCCAGGGGCTGGCGGTCAGCGACTTCTTCGACGTCTCCGTCTACGTCGACGCGCGCACCGAGGACATCCGCACCTGGTACGTCGACCGCTTCCTGCGCCTGCGCGAGACGGCGTTCAGCCGCCCGGAGTCCTACTTCCACCGGTACGCGAGCCTGTCCGACGCGCAGGCGGTCGAGCAGGCCACCCGGATCTGGACGGACATCAACGAGCCGAACCTCGTCCAGAACGTCCTGCCCACGCGCGCGCGCGCCACCATCGTCCTGACCAAGGGCCCCGACCACGCCGTGCGCCGCGTGCGGCTGCGCAAGCTGTGAGCGGCGCGCCGGCGCCGCGGGACCTGCTGCTGGTGGCCGCCGACGGGGCGGTCGGCGTGCTCGCCCGGTGGGCGGGGACGGCGCTCGTACCGCCCTCCCGGGAGGGGTGGCCGACCGGGACCCTGCTGGTGAACCTGGTCGGCGCGCTGGCGCTCGGCGCGCTGCTGGGCTCGCTGCCGGCCGCGCCGCGCGGCGGGCGGCTGCGGCTGCTGCTGGGGACCGGCCTGCTGGGCGGGTTCACCACCTACAGCGCCCTGGCCGTCGAGGCGGTGCAGCTCGCCGCGGCGTCGCCCCTGCTGGCGGTCGGCTACGCGCTGACCAGCGCGGCAGCAGGGGTGCTGGCGTGCGCCGCGGGCCTGGGGCTGGCCCGCGCCGTCGCTCCGGGGCCGGCCCGCGTCGACCAGCGACCGCCGCGCGCCCGGTGAGCGCGCTCCTGGTCCTGGCGCTGGCCGCGGCCGGTGGTGCCGGCGCCTGCCTGCGCCACCTCGTCGACACCGCCGTCACCGCGGCGTGGGCCCGCCGCGCCACCAGGAGGTCCGGTGCCGCAGCCCGCCGCGGCGCGCGGTCGGCGGGACCGCCAGTGAGCACGCTCGCCGTCAACGCCGCCGGGTCGCTGCTGATCGGGCTGCTGACCGAGGTCGCGCTGCGCTCCGGCGACCCCGACCCGGGCTGGCTCCTCGTCCTCGGCGCCGGCGCGTGCGGCGGCTTCACCACCTTCGGCACGCCGTGCTGGCAGGCGCTCGTGCTGCTGCAGCAGCGCCGCCGGGGTGCCGCTGCCGCGGTGGCCGCGCTCAACCTGGTGATCAGCACGGCCGCCGCCGCCCTCGGTCTGGCGGCGGCCTGAGGTCACCGGCGCGACCGGTGGACCGGGGCCTCGGCGTCCCAGCTGGCGACGAGGGGGAGCAGGCGCGCCGTCGAGGAGTCCGGCCCGGCGGTGTAGACGACGAGCCTCTGCTCCGGCTCGTGAGAGCCGGTGACGATCTCGACGTCGAAGTGCAGCGGTCCGGTGGCCGGGTGGGCGATGCGCTTGGCCACCGAGGCGTCGTCGCGCACGGCGTGGTCGGTCCACCAGCGGGCGACGTCGGGATCGGCGGCGCGCAGCTCGCCGATGAGGGCGACCAGCCGCCGGTCGTGCGGGCGCCGGGCGGTCTCTCGGCGCATCGCGGCCACCGCGGCCGCGGCGAAGCCGGCCCAGTCGACGATGCGCTCGCGGGCCAGCGGGTCGCAGAACAGGTAGCGCCAGAACGACGTCCCCGGCTCCAGCGGGCGGCCGAGCACCGCACGCAGCAGCGCGTTGCGCGCCAGGACCTCACCGCGGTGGCCGAGCAGGAGGACCGGCAGGTGCTCGAGCGCGTCCATCACCCGCAGCAGCCCCGGGTCGGCTCGCTGGGCCGGCTTCGGTGCCCCGCTCCGTCGTCGCGGGGCCGGCGCGGCCAGGTCGCGCAGGTGGGCGCGCTCGACGTCGTCCAGGCGCAGCACCCGGGACAGCGCCGCGAGCACCTCCTCGGAGGGACTGGCCTGGCGACCCTGCTCGACGCGGCTGTAGTAGTCCGGGCTCAGGCCCGCGGCCACCGCCAGCTCCTCCCGGCGCAGCCCGGGCACCCGCCGCGGCCCGGGGAAGGCGGTGATGCCGGCCTGCGCGGGGGTCAGCCGGTCCCGCCGGGAGCGCAGGAAGGCGCCCAGCGCGGCGCGGTCACCCGTCACGCGACCACGGTAGGAGTGGCACCGGCCTCGGTCGGCCCTCCTGGGTGGTCCTGCCGTGACCAGGCAGCACCGGACCTGGCTGCACCCGGGGACCGGCGACCTGGCCGGCTCCCACCAGGAGCTGCGCGCCTTCGCCGCGGAGGCGACCCGGGTGCTCGGCGGGCGCGTCGACGTCCTGGTCAACAACGCCGGCCTGTACCCGGTGCCGGCCACGGAGGACCTGACCGACGCCGACCTGGACGCCTTGCTCGCGGTGAACGTGCGGGCCCCGCACGTCCTGGTCGCGGCGCTCGCCCCGGCCATGGCCGCGCGCGGCCACGGGGTCGTCGTCACCACGAGCTCGTGCATGGCCCGCGTGGGGTCCCCCTTCGGCGCGATGTACACCGCGACCAAGGCCGCCGACGAGCAGCTGACCCGGGCCTGGGCGGCCGAGTACGGGCCGCGCGGCGTGCGCGTCAACGCCGTCGCCCCGGGCGTTACCCTCACCCCGGGCAACGCCGCGCACCACGCGGTGCTCGACGCGATGGCCGCCGCCACCCCGGCCGGTGTCGTCGTCCGGCCCGAGGACGTGGCCGCCGGGGTGGTCCACCTGGCCTCCGACGACGCCGCGGTGGTCCACGGCACCGTCCTGTCCGTGGACGGCGGCATCGGCGCCACCCGCCTGGACCGCCCCGCCTGAGGAACCCGCTCACCGCCCCCGCCCTCGCGCGCGGCCGTCCCGCGCCACCAGGCGGGCTCGGGCCGGCTCAGCTCCGGCACCGCTGGTGGCAGGCCCGGTGAGCACGGCGACGGGCGGCAGGGGCGTGGCGGTTCCGGCGCGGAAGCCCTGCAGCAGGTAGGCCGCGAGCCGGCGCGACGCGGCCAGCCGGGTGTCGGGGTCCTCGTGGACGATCCCGCGGTTGGCCATGAGCAGCAGGGTGAGGTCGTGCCGGCTGAAGTCCGCGCGCAGCTCCCCCGCGTCCTGGGCCCGTCGGGCCAGGTCGGCGAACGCGCGCTCGGCCCGTTCCCGCTGGTCCTCGACGTCCACCCTGCCGGGGAAGGCGGAGAGGAAGGCGCCGGTGAAGCCCCGGTCGGCGGCGTCCAGGGCGCACAGGCCCTCGACGGCGGCGCAGAACCCGCGCCACGGGTCGGGGTCGCGCGAGGCGTCGAGGACGACGCTCACGCAGGCGGTGACCTGCTCGGTGAACACCTCGGTGATCAGCGCTTCGCGGGTCGGGAAGCGGCGGTAGAGGGTGGCGGCCCCGACCCCGGAGCGCCGGACGACCTCCAGCACCGGTGCGTCCAGGCCGCGCTCGGCGAAGACGGCGCGGGCGGCGTCGAGGATGCGCCGGCGGTTCTCCCGCGCGTCGGCGCGCAGCGGCGGCGCGCCGGGAGAGGCGCTCGGCGGGCCCGGCTTCCGAGAGGACGGAGGAGGCACGTCTCCCACTCCACCGCGAGTGGGCGACGGTGTCCACATGAGCCGCTACCGTCGAGGAGCGACGGGCCGACGGCGCCGTCCGTCCACGAGGGAGGGGCCACGACATGACCTCACCAGCAGCCTCGACGGAGTCCACGTCGCCGAGGGTGATGCGGCGCGCGCAGTACGACCGGTACGGGCCGCCCGAGGTGCTCCGCGTGGCGGAGGTCCCGGTGCCGGTCCCCGGGCCCGGGGAGGTCCTGGTTCGGGTGCACGCCACGAGCGTCAACGGCGGTGAGCTGCTGGCGAGGTCCGGGAGGTTGCGGTGGGTCACCCGCGGGCCCTTCCCGCGGGGCACGGGAGTCGACTTCGCCGGTGAGGTGGCGCACGTGGACGGCTCCCCGACGGGGCCGGGCGACCTCGCCGTCGGCGACCGCGTCTGGGGCGTCCTGCCCCGCCGCCAGTACGCCAGCGGGCGGGCCGGGGCCGCCGCGGAGCACGTCGCAGTGCCGGCCGGCCACGTGGCCCCGAGCCCCGCGGGGCTGGACCTGGTGCGAGCCGCGGCGCTGCCGGTCGTGGGCACCACGGCCATCACCGCGCTGCGTGACCAGGTGCGCCTGCAGCCGGGTGAGCGGCTGCTCGTGCGCGGCGCCAGCGGTGGGGTCGGCAGCGTCGCCGTGCAGCTGGGCCGGGCGCTCGGGGCTCGGGTCACCGGCCTCGCCAGCCGGCGCCACCTGGACCTGGTCAGGGAGCTGGGCGCCGAGGAGGCGCTCGACCGCGCGCAGGTCGCACCCGACGACCTGGGCACCTTCGACGTCGTCCTCGACACCGCCGGCAGTGACCTAGCCGCCTACCGCCGCCTGCTTGGCCCTCGCGGCCGGATGGTGACCATCACCCCCGACTTCACCCACCTGGCCGCCTCCGCCGGCTACCTGGCCGGCTCCGTCGTCTTCGGCTCCCGCCGGGTCCGGTTCTTCACGGGCACCCCCACCCGCCCGCTGCTCGCCGCCCTGACCGCCCACGTGGAGGCCGGGGAGGTCCGCCCGGTCGTCGACACCGTCCACCCCCTCGCCGGCATCGCCGGTGCCCACCGGGCGGCAGGAGCCGGCGGCAGCCGGGGCAAGCATGTCGTCCGCCTGGTGTGACGCGCGTGCGAACGAGGAGGTCCTCCGAGACCTCCGCGACGCCGCCCTGCCAGGCTCGGCCAGCTCGGTGCAGAAGGACATCATCGACCACCACGCGACCGCTGCCTCGATGCGCTCGCGAGCGGACAGCTCCCGCGGGGCCAGGGCGACGAGCGCGGCCAGCAGCTCCGGGCCCGGCGCGAGCGCGAGCAGCTCGGCGACCGGTGGGCGCAGCACCGTCGGCTCGGGCACCGCCTCGCCCGGACCGTCCAGCACCGCCGGATCGAACGCGCGTCCGATCGCACCGGAGACCACTGATGCTCGGTCGCCGCCGTCCACAGCCCCAGCAGCCCACAGGCACGACGAGCAGCGGCACGGCCCGACGGGCCTATCCCGTCAGCCAGCGCGCGCGTCCGCCGTCCCTACCGCCCGCAGCACGTCCTCCACCGAACCCTGCCACTCCTCCAGCAGCTCCGCCGGGCGGAACCCCATCGCCTCGTTGACGGCGATCATCGGCGCGTTGCCCGCGGCGTTGTACGTGCTCACCACCCGCGCCTGCGGCCACCGGGACGTCGCCTCCTCCAGCGCGGCGAGCTTGAGCGCCAGGCCGAGGCGGCGCCCGCGGTGCCGTCGCAGCACCAGGGTGTCCCCCTGGTGCAGGCGGTCCGGCGTCCACCGG
Organism: Quadrisphaera sp. DSM 44207; assembly: GCF_900101335.1. Classification (NCBI taxonomy): domain Bacteria; kingdom Bacillati; phylum Actinomycetota; class Actinomycetes; order Kineosporiales; family Kineosporiaceae; genus Quadrisphaera; species Quadrisphaera sp. DSM 44207. Next base: position 790,009 of record NZ_FNKA01000001.1, read on the forward strand.
CTGTGCACGAGCTGGGTGAAGCCGACCCACTCCCCGGTGGCGTCGACCGCCACAGCCGTGACCGCCTCGCGCCCCTGCGCGGCCGCGCGCTCCTCACCGGCGACCACGCGCGCCTCGTCCCACACCTCCGGCTCCAGGTGCAGGTCCCCCATCGGCGCGTCCGTGGACATCCGCGCCGACAGCACCGCCATCCGCGCGCGGTCCTCCGGCGGGGTCGGGCCCGTCCACACCCGCAGCGCGTACCCGCCCGTGCGGGCGCGCACCTGCTGGCGCAGGCGCGTGAGCCGCTCGAGGTCGGCGGGCAGGGCCAGGTCGCGGCGGACGTCGACCAGCCCTCGCCGCATACCGACCCGCCCGGCCAGCCGCGACCCGGGCCACGTCGGGCCGGTGTCCTCCGGCGCGGTGCCCGGCTCCAGCGGGCGCGAGATCTCGGCGAGCAGGAGGCTGCGCCCCTCGGCGGCGGCGAGCCGCACGACCTCTCGCACCAGCGCCGTCCCGACCCCCCGTCCCCTGTACGCGGGCGGCACCGCGACGGCGACGTGGGCCAGGTCGGGATTGTCCCGCTGCGGCAGGTCCACGCGCCCGCCCCCGACGACGCGCTCGCCGTCCGTGGCCGCGAGCAGCGTGGTCACCCGCTCGGGGTCGCCGACGCGCAGGGCGGCCAGCTCCTCGGCCGGGTGCCACGCCGTGGCGCCGTCCAGCCCGGCCGCCTGCCCGGCGTGGACGGCGTCCGCCCACCGCCGGCCCCATCGCTGCAGCTGGTCCTGGCCGGCGGGCCCGTCGGTGCGGGCGGTGAGGATCTGCACGACGGCATCCGAGCGCACGCTGGGAGTCGTGGCAACGCGTCTGACGGATGGTCCTGTGCGTGGCGGCCCGGGCGGCAGGGCAGCTGCCTACAGCGCCAGCTCGGCGGCGACCACGGCGGCGAGCCGGTCGGCGACGGCCTGCGCCTGGTCGGCCGCGGAGGCCTCCACCATCACCCGCACCAGCGGCTCGGTGCCCGAGGGGCGCAGCAGCACCCGCCCCGTCGTGCCCAGCTCCGCCTCGGCCTGCGCGACGGCGGCCCGCACGCCCTCGTGCGAGCTGGCCCGCGCCTTGTCGACGTCCGGGACGTTGACGAGCACCTGCGGCAGGCGCCGGACGACGGAGGCGACCTCGGCGAGCGGGCGGCCCAGCTCGGCCACGCGCGCCAGCAGGTGCAGCGCCGTCAGGACGCCGTCGCCGGTGGTCTGGTGGTCGAGCATCACGACGTGCCCGGACTGCTCGCCGCCGAGGCTGTAGCCGCCCTCGCGCATGGCCTCCAGCACGTAGCGGTCGCCGACGGCGGTCTGCACCACCCGCACGCCCGCCTCCCGCATCGCGAGGATCAGGCCGAGGTTGCTCATCACGGTCGCGACGAGCACGTCGCCGGCCAGCGCGCCCCGCTCCTTCAGCGCGAGCGCGAGCACGCCCATGACCTGGTCGCCGTCGACGAGCTCGCCCCTCGCGTCCACGGCGAGGCAGCGGTCGGCGTCGCCGTCGAAGGCCACGCCGGCGTCCGCGCCCGCGGCCAGCACGGCCTCGCGCAGCGGCCCGGGGTGCGTCGAGCCGACGCCGTCGTTGGTGTTCAGCCCGTCGGGCTCGGCGCCGAGGACGGTGACGTCGGCGCCCGCGCGGCGCAGCGCCTCCGGGCCCACCCACCACGCCGCGCCGTGGGCGCAGTCGACGACGACGCGCAGGCCGTCGAGGCGGTGCGGCGCGGAGGCGACCAGGTGCTCCACGTACCGCTGCGCGCCCGAGCCGTCGGGGCGCACGCGGCCCACCGCGGCCCCGGTGGGGCGCTGCCACGGCTCGCGCAGGCGCGCCTCGATCGCGTCCTCGACCTCGTCGGGCAGCTTGTGCCCCCCGCGCGCGAAGAACTTGATGCCGTTGTCCGGCACCGGGTTGTGCGAGGCCGACAGGACGACGCCGAGGTCCGCGCCGGTGGCGGTCACCAGGTGCGCGATGCCCGGCGTCGGCAGGACGCCGACGTCCTGGACGTCGACGCCCGCGCTGGCCAGGCCGGCCACCACGGCGGCGGAGAGGAACTCCCCCGAGGCGCGCGGGTCGCGGCCGACCACCGCGCGAGGGCGGTGGCCGGCGAAGGCCCCGGCGTCGCCGAGGACGTGCGCGGCCGCGACGGACAGGTCCAGCGCCAGCTCGGCGGTGACGTCGACGTTCGCGAGCCCGCGCACGCCGTCGGTGCCGAACAGGCGTCCCATCGCGGGGCCGGTGCCAGACGGGCGGCGGGTCAGCGCTTGCTGTACTGGGGCGCCTTGCGGGCCTTCTTCAGACCGGCCTTCTTGCGCTCCGTGACGCGGGCGTCGCGGGTGAGGAAGCCGGCCTTCTTCAGCGAGGGCCGGTTGGCCTCGACGTCCACCGCGTTCAGCGCGCGCGCCACGCCCAGGCGCAGGGCGCCGGCCTGGCCGGAGACGCCGCCGCCGTCGATGCGGGCGACGACGTCGAAGCGGCCCTCGACCTCGGTCACGCGCAGCGGGTCGCTGACCAGCTGCTGGTGCACCTTGTTCGGGAAGTAGTCGTCCAGCGGGCGGCCGTTGATGCTCCACTGCCCGGTGCCGGGGACGATGCGCACCCGGGCGACGGCCTCCTTGCGGCGGCCGGTCGCCGCGGCGGGGGCGATGATGCTGGCACCGCCGCTGGCGGCGCCGGGCGTGGAGGTGCTGTAGCTGCTCGGGGCGTCCTCGGCGTCGTACTCGACGCCGGCGTCCTGGGCGGAGGTGTCGGTGCTCAACGGATCTCCTACTGCGCGACCTGGGTGAGGGTGTACGGCACGGGCTGCTGCGCCGCGTGCGGGTGCTCCGGGCCCGAGTAGACCTTGAGCTTGCTCAGCATCTGACGGCCGAGGCTGTTCTTGGGGATCATGCCGCGGATCGCCTTCTCGACCGCCCTCTCCGGGCGGCGGGCGAGCAGGTCGGTGTACAGCTCCGACTTCAAGCCGCCCGGGTAGCCGGAGTGGCGGTACGCGCGCTTCTTCTCCGACTTGCTGCCGGTCAGCACGACCTTGTCCGCGTTGACGATGATGACGAAGTCACCGGTGTCCACGTGCGGGGCGAAGACGGGCTTGTGCTTGCCGCGCAGCAGCTGCGCGGCCTGGCTGGCCAGGCGACCCAGGACGACGTCCGAGGCGTCGATGACGAACCAGCGCCGCTCGACCGACTCGGGCTTGGGGGTGTACGTGCGCACGCTGGGACCTTCGCTGTCGTGGTGGGACCTGCCGGCTGCTGCGGCCCTGCGCCGGAGGAGTCGACGGCGTGCGGGGGCGCACAACGCCTGCCACAGTACCTGCGCGCGCCAGGGGCGGTCAAAGCGCGCGGCGGGCGCGTCAGAGCGCCTCGGGGTCGGTCGGCTCCGGGACGACGTGCATCGCCGCCTCCTCCGCGGAGGACTGGCCGCCGTCCAGGCCGACGTCCTGCGCCACGGCGTCCTTCTCGGTGTCCGTGCCGGCGCCGGCGTCGGGCTCGACGATGCGACCGGCGCGCTCGTAGCCGACCTGGTCGTCGAGCAGCTCCCCGTCGTCGGGCTCGTCCGCGGGCGTCTCGGGGCCGTCGGCGCCGATCGCTCCGCCGGAGCCCGCGGGCGCGTCCGGCTCCTCCTGGGCGAGGCGGTCCTCCAGGGTCTCCCCGCGGTGCTCCTCCTCGGCGGTCAGCCCGTGGCGGAAGAGGGGGCTGGGCCGCTCCTCGGTGGTGTAGCCGCGCTCGAACTCCGCGCCGGTGACCCGGTCGTCGTTGATGTCGCCCGTCTCCAGGACGCCGTCGTGGTCCTGCGGCTCGGAGGCGACCGTGCGCTCCTCGAGGTCGTCGTCGGTGGCGCGCGGGTCGAACCGCTCGGCGTCGCTCTGGCGGGGCTGCTCGGTCATGCTCCGACCCTGCCACGGCCCCGCAGGCGCGTCGCGGCGGGAGCGGGCCGCGCGGGCCCGCTCGGCCAGCTGCTCGTCGGGCGGGTAGTCCACCGCCTCCAGGACGAGGCCGCGGGCCGGCGCCACCTGCACCGCGCCGTCGCGGACGCCGGCGCGCAGCACCCGCTCCGGCCACTCCACCGGCCGCCGGGCCTGCCCCACCGCCAGGAGGGCGCCGACGAGGGCGCGCACCATGGAGTGGCAGAAGGCGTCGGCGACCACGGTGGCGACCACGAGGCCGTCGGCGTCGCGGCGCCAGTCGCAGCGCAGCAGGGTGCGCACCGTCGTCGCGCCCGAGCGCGGGCGGCAGTACGCGGCGAAGTCGTGCAGCCCCACCAGCGCGGCGGCGGCGCGGTCCATCGCAGCGACGTCGAGGGCGCCGGCGGGGGCGCGCACGCCCACCACGTCCCGGCGGCGCAGCGGCGGCACGCCGGCGGGGTCGTCGCCCACGCGGTAGGCGTAGCGGCGGCGCAGCGCGGAGAACCGGGCGTCGAAGCCCGCCGGGGCGGGCGCGGCGGAGCGCACGAGCACGTCGGGGGGCAGCACGCCGCCCAGGCGGTCGCGCAGGGCCTGCCCCGGCGGCCGGGAGGAGCGGCCCGGCGCCGCGCGCCACGCCGGCGCGGGCAGGTCGACGGAGCACACCTGACCGGTGGCGTGGACGCCGGCGTCCGTGCGCCCGGCCACCGCGGTCGCGGGCGGCGCCGGCAGGCGCAGGACCCGCGCCAGGGCCGCCTCGAGCTCCCCCTGCACCGTGCGCAGCCCCGGCTGGCGGGCCCAGCCCGCGAAGTCCGTGCCGTCGTAGGACAGGTCGAGGCGGACGCGGACGAGCCCGCCGCCCCCGGACGGGGGTGGCGGGCTCGCCGGGCTGGGACCTGGGCTCAGGCCCGCTCCTCCGGTGCCGGCACGGCGCCGTCCGCCAGCTGCTCGTCGACCGCGGTCTCCGAGCTGGTGACGGCGGTGGCCCCGCCGGGCTGCGTGGTCGCGGTGTCCGCGGGCGCGTCGGTCGTCGGCGCGCTCGCCGCCTCGGCGTCGGCGTCCGACCCCGCAGCGTCCGACCCCGCAGCGTCCGGCCCCGCAGCGTCCGGCCCCGCAGCGGCGGCCGGGACGGCCGCCGGGGCGACGGCGCGGTCGCGGGCGGCGCGGGAGGTGGCGGCCTCGGCCTCGCGCACGGTGGCGGCGCGGGCGGTCAGCGGCTCGAGCACCAGCTCGATGACCGCCATCGGGGCGTTGTCGCCCTTGCGCGGCCCGATCTTGGTGATGCGGGTGTAGCCGCCCTGGCGCTCGGCCATCGCCGGGGCGATCTCGGTGAAGAGCTCGTGGACGACGCCCTTGTCGCGGACGACGGTCAGGACCCGCCGGCGCGCGGCGAGGTCACCGCGCTTGGCGAAGGTGACCAGGCGCTCGGCCAGCGGGCGCAGCCGCTTGGCCTTGGCCTCGGTCGTGGTGATGCTGCGGTGCTCGAACAGCTGGCTGGCCAGACCGGCGAGCAGCATCCGCTCGTGCGCCGGGCCACCGCCGAGCCGCGGACCCTTGGTGGGCGTGGGCATGGTCGTCGATCTCCTGTGGTCGGTCGGGAGGGGGCCGGCCGACCGGCCGGTCCCCTCCCCGGGTCAGTACTGCTCGGTCTCGGCGTAGGCGGAGTCGTCGTCGGCGCCGAAGCTGTCGACGGCCGCGCCGGGGTCGAACCCGGGCGGTGAGTCCTTCAGCTGCAGGCCCATGCCCTGCAGCTTGACCTTGACCTCGTCGATGGACTTCGCGCCGAAGTTGCGGATGTCCATCAGGTCGGCCTCGCTGCGCGCGGTCAGCTCGCCCACGGTGTGGATGCCCTCGCGCTTGAGGCAGTTGTAGGAGCGGACGGTCAGCTCCAGCTCCTCGATCGGCAGGGCGAGGTCCGCCGCGAGCGCGGCGTCCGTCGGCGAGGGGCCCATGTCGATGCCCTCGGCCTCGAGGTTGAGCTCGCGGGCGAGGCCGAAGAGCTCCATGAGCGTCTTGCCGGCGCTGGCCATGGCGTCGCGCGGGTGCGTCGACGGCTTGGTCTCGACGTCGACGACGAGGCGGTCGAAGTCGGTGCGCTGCTCGACGCGGGTCGCCTCGACCTTGTACGTGACCTTCAGGACCGGCGAGTAGATGGAGTCGACCGGGATCCGGCCGATCTCGGCGTCACCGCTCTTGTTCTGGTTGGCCGAGACGTAGCCGCGGCCGCGCTCGACGGTCAGCTCGACCTCCAGGCGCGCGCTCTCGTTGAGCGTGGCCAGCACGAGGTCGGGGTTGTGCACCTCCACGCCGGCGGGCGGGGCGATGTCGGCGGCCGTCACGGCGCCGGGGCCCTGCTTGCGCAGGTACATCACGACCGGCTCGTCGTGCTCGGAGGAGACGACGAGGGACTTGATGTTGAGGATGAGCTCGGTGACGTCCTCCTTGACGCCCGGCACGGTGGTGAACTCGTGCAGGACGCCGTCGATGCGGATGCTCGTCACGGCGGCACCCGGGATGGAGGACAGCAGGGTGCGGCGCAGGGAGTTGCCGAGGGTGTAGCCGAAGCCCGGCTCGAGGGGCTCGATGACGAAGCGCGAGCGGTGCTCGGCGACGCTGTCCTCGACCAGGGCGGGGCGCTGTGCGATCAGCACTTCGGTGCCTTCCTGCCGGGATCCGCCATATGACCCCGGCGTGCGGCCCGGGCGGGCTCGGTCCGCCGCCCGGGGTGGTGCTCGGTGGTGAGTCCGGTGGTGCGTTCGGTGGTGAGCTGGGAGCTCAGACGCGGCGGCGCTTGGGCGGCCGGGTGCCGTTGTACGGCGTGGGGGTGACGTCCTGGATCGAGCCGACCTCCAGGCCCGTGGCCTGCAGGGAGCGGATCGCGGTCTCGCGGCCGGAGCCGGGGCCCTTGACGAAGACGTCGACCTTGCGCATGCCGTGCTCCTGCGCGCGGCGGGCGGCCGCCTCGGCGGCCATCTGCGCGGCGAACGGCGTGGACTTCCGCGAGCCCTTGAAGCCGACCTGGCCGGCGGAGGCCCACGAGATCACGGCGCCGCTGGGGTCCGTGATCGAGACGATCGTGTTGTTGAAGGTGCTCTTGATGTGCGCCTGGCCGACGGAGACGTTCTTGCGCTCCTTGCGGCGGGGACGGCGGGCGGCGCCGGCGGCGGCGCGGCGGGTCTGGGGGGGCATGCGCGGTCTCTTCCTGGAGGGGCTGTCGAGGGGGCGGTGGGGCCGGGGCCTACTTGCGCCCGGCCTTCTTCTTGCCGGCGACGGTGCGCTTGGGACCCTTGCGGGTGCGCGCGTTCGTCTTGGTGCGCTGGCCGCGCACCGGCAGGCCGCGGCGGTGGCGCAGGCCCTCGTAGCTGCCGATCTCCACCTTGCGGCGGATGTCGGCCGCCACCTCGCGGCGCAGGTCGCCCTCGACCCGGAAGTTCGCCTCGATGTAGTCGCGCAGGGCGACGAGCTCGTCCTCGCCCATGTCACGCACCCGCCGGTCCGGGCTGATCCCGGTCGCGGTGAGCAGCTCCTTGGCGCGGGTGCGCCCCACGCCGAAGATGTAGGTGAGCGCCACCTCGACCCGCTTCTCGCGGGGGAGGTCGACGCCGACGATGCGTGCCATGTGTCCGGGGCCTCTCAGGGGACCGGAGGTTTGGAGCAGCACCGCTCCCGCCGGACCGGCGGGTCCCCGGCCTCCGGACCGGGGGTGTCGGTCCGCCCGAGGGCGGACCGGGTGCTGCGGGGAGGGGCGGGACGCTCGGCGCCGTCCCGGGGTGCCGGGGAGGGCAGCCCTGGCGCTGCTTGTGGCGCAGGTTCTCGCAGATCACCATGACCCGGCCGTGGCGGCGGATCACCTTGCACTTGTCGCAGATCTTCTTGACGCTGGGCTTGACCTTCATCGATCTTCCTCGCGGGGCCGGGGCCCGGAGCGGGGCCCGTGGGGGTGGGTCACTTGTAGCGGTAGACGATGCGCCCGCGGGACAGGTCGTACGGGCTCAGCTCCACCACCACGCGGTCCTCGGGGAGGATCCGGATGTAGTGCTGCCGCATCTTGCCGGAGATGTGCGCGAGCACCTTGTGGCCGTTGGAGAGCTCCACGCGGAACATCGCGTTGGGGAGCGCCTCCACCACCGAGCCCTCGATCTCGATGACGCCGTCCTTCTTGGGCATGTCCTCCGCTCACCGACCGGCCCGCTGCGCGGGGCGGTCCGCCGTCCTTGGTCCGCGCGCGCGTGGTCGGCGCTCGCGGTCGTGGTCCCGGCCCCCGCTCCACCGCGGCCACCCGCGCAGCGGGGGCGGTGGCCGCACGAGGCCGACTCCCCAGGGTACGCCACCGGCCCGCGGGATCGGAAATCGCCGGCGCCGCTCAGTCCAGCGGCGCGACCTCCACGCCGAGCTCGGCCAGGCGCGCGCGGCCGCCGTCGGGGGCGGTCAGCACCCACGGCCCGGCGGGGCCGAGGGCGACGGTGTGCTCCCAGTGGGCCGCGCGCGAGCCGTCGGTGGTCACGACCGTCCACTCGTCGTCCAGGACGTCGGTCTCGGCGGTGCCGCGGGCGAGCATCGGCTCCACCGCCACGCACAGGCCCGGCTTGAGCCTCGGGCCGCGCGCGGAGGTGCGGTGGTTGAGCACCTCGGGCGCCTGGTGCATGGCGGTGCCGATGCCGTGCCCGACGTAGCCCTCGACGATGGCGGCCCGGCCGGCCACGGCGTCCTCGACGGCCGCGCCGACGTCGCCCAGGCGCCCGCCGACCGCCACGGCCGCCAGGCCCGCCCACATCGCCTGCTCGGTGGCCAGCACCAGCTCCGCGTCGGCGGGGTCGGCCGGGTCCAGCACCGCGGTGAACGCCGCGTCGCCGTGCCAGCCCGCGCCGTCGACCTCCACGAACGCGCCGCAGTCCACGGACACGACGTCCCCGGGGGCCAGCACGCGCCCGCCCGGGATCCCGTGGACGACCTCCTCGTTGACGGAGACGCACAGCACCGCCGGGTAGCCGTGGTAGCCGAGGAAGGAGGGCCGGGCGCCGGCGCTCTCGATCACCCGCGCCGCGACGGCGTCGAGGTCGGCCGTGGTCAGGCCCGGGCGCACCGCCTCGCGCACGGCGGCCAGGGCGTCGGCGACCACGAGCCCCGCGCGGCGCATCGCCCGCACCTGCGCGGGGGTCTTGTACTCGATCCGGTCGCGTCCCAGCACGGCGCCGCCGACCGCTCTCAGGCCCGGCCGTCGAGGGCGGCGACGACCCGGGCGGTGACCTCCTCGACCGGCCCGATGCCGTCGACGCGGCGCAGCAGGCCCCGGGAGGCGTACAGGTCCGTCAGCGGGGCCGTCTGCTCCCGGTAGACCTCCAGGCGCCGGCGCACGACGGCCTCGTCGTCGTCCGCGCGCCCGTCGACGGCGGCCCGCCTGCGCAGGCGCCCCACGACCTCCTCCTCGTCGGCGACGAGCTCGACGACGGCGTCCAGGCCGGCGCCGGCCCCGGCGAGCATGCCGTCGAGCTCCTCGACCTGCGCCGTCGTGCGCGGGTAGCCGTCGAGGAGGAAGCCCCCGGCGGCGTCCGGCTGCGCCAGCCGGTCGGCGACCATCGCGTTGACGACCTCGTCCGGCACGTACTCCCCGGCGTCCATGTACTGCTGCGCGCGGCGGCCGAGCTCGGTCTGCTCCTTCGCGTTGCGCCGGAAGATGTCGCCGGTGGAGATGGCGGGGACGCCGAGCCGCTCGGCGAGCAGGGCGGCCTGCGTGCCCTTGCCGGCTCCGGGCGGGCCGAGGAGGACCAGTCGCGTCATCGGAGGAACCCTTCGTAGTGGCGCTGCTGCAGCTGGGACTCGATCTGCTTCACCGTCTCCAGGCCGACCCCCACGATGATGAGGATGGAGGCCCCGCCGAACGGGAAGTTCTGGTTGGCGCCGACCAGCACGAGCGCGACGACGGGGATCAGCGCCACCACGCCCAGGTACAGCGCCCCGGGCAGCGTGATGCGGGTCAGCACGTAGTCGAGGTACTCGGCCGTCGGGCGCCCGGCGCGCACGCCGGGGATGAACCCGCCGACGCGCTTGATGTTGTCCGCCACCTCCTCGGGGTTGAACGTGATCGCCACGTAGAAGTACGTGAAGAACACGATGAGGAGGAAGTACAGGGTGATGTAGAGGGGGTGGTCACCGGCCGTGAACGTCTCCTGCAGCCAGACCACCCATCCCGCGGTGGGGTCGGCGAACTGCGCGACCAGGGAGGGCAGGTACAGCAGCGAGGAGGCGAAGATGATCGGGATCACCCCGGCCATGTTCACCTTCATGGGGATGTACGTGCTCGTCCCGCCGTACATGCGCCGCCCGACCATGCGCTTGGCGTACTGCACCGGCACGCGGCGCTGGGACTGCTCGACGAAGACCACGAGCGCGACGACGACCAGGCCGACGGCGATGACGAGCGCCATGACGTCGTAGCCGCGCTCGCGCCCGATGGCCCAGATGGAGGACGGGAAGGTCGCGGCGATCGAGGTGAAGATCAGCAGGGACATCCCGTTGCCGATCCCGCGCTCGGTGACCAGCTCGCCCATCCACATCACCAGGCCGGTGCCGGCCGTCATGGTCAGCACCATGAGCAGCACCACGGGCACCGAGCCGTCGGGGATGACGTCGCCGCACGCCGCCGGGGCGCCGGCGCCGCCCCCGAACAGGTTGCCCGAGCGGGCGACCGCGATGTACGTCGTGGACTGCAGCACCGCCAGCGCGATCGTCAGGTAGCGCGTGTACTGGGTCAGCTTGGCGGTGCCGGACTGGCCCTCCTGGTGCAGGGCCTCGAAGCGGGGGATCACCACGCGCAGCAGCTGGATGATGATGCTCGCGGTGATGTAGGGCATGATCCCGAGCGCGAACACGGACAGCTGCAGCAGCGCGCCGCCGCTGAAGAGGTTGACCAGCCCCAGCAGGTCGCCCGTGGTGGAGATCCCCCCCAGGCACTCCTGCACGTTGCGGTAGCTCACGCCCGGCGTCGGGATGAACGACCCCAGCCGGAAGACGGCCATGATGGCCAGCGTGAAGAGCAGCTTGCGCCGCAGGTCGGGCGTCTTGAACGCCCGCACGAATGCGCTGAGCACCAGTCCTCCATCGTCCGCCCCGCAGGGCGCTCCTGTCCCCCGCACCGGCCGGGCCGGGCGGCCGCGTCGCGCAGCCGGGGCGCGCCGGACGCGCGGACGCGCCCGGGCGAGGTTACCGCCCGGGCGCGTCCGGAGTGCGCGGGACGCCGCCTCCGCTGGTCGCGGACGGCGTCCCGGGACCTGTCACAGCGTGGTGGTGCTCCCGCCGGCGGCCGCGATCTTCTCGGCCGCGGAGGCGGAGAAGGCGTGCGCGCTCACCCGCAGCGCCACCGAGACCTCCCCCGTGCCGAGGACCTTCACGCGCTGCTTGCGGCGCACGGCCCCCTTGGCGACGAGGTCCTCGACGGAGACGGGCCCCCCGGCGGGGAACAGCTCCGAGAGGCGGTCGAGGTTCACGACCTGGTACTCGGTCTTGAACGGGTTGGTGAAGCCGCGCAGCTTCGGCAGCCGCATGTGCAGCGGCATCTGCCCGCCCTCGAAGGCCTCGGGCACCGCGTAGCGGGCCCGGCTGCCCTTGGTGCCGCGGCCCGCGGTCTTGCCCTTGCTGCCCTCGCCGCGGCCGACGCGGGTCTTCGCGGTGCGCGCGCCCGGCGCCGGGCGCAGGTGGTGCACCTTCAGGGCGCTGCCGCCCCCGGCCGCGCCCCGGGCGGTGCCCCCGACGGTGGCCGGGGCGGTGCTGTCGGTGCTCTCGCTCATGTCAGTCGACCTCCTCGACGGCGACCAGGTGGCTCACCGTCACGACCATCCCGCGGATCTCGGGACGGTCCTCCTTCACGACGACGTCGCCGATCCGCTTCAGCCCCAGCGAGCGCAGGGTGTCGCGCTGGTTCTGCTTGCCGCCGATCTCCGACCGGGTCTGGGTGACCTTCAGGCGTGCCATCAGGCGCTCGCCTCCGCCCGGGCCCGCAGCAGCGCCGCCGGCGCCACCTCGTCGATGCCCAGGCCCCGGCGCGCCGCCACGGCCTCCGGCTGCTCCAGGCCCTTGAGCGCCGTCACCGTCGCCTTGACGATGTTGATGGCGTTGGAGGAGCCCAGGGACTTGCTCAGCACGTCGTGGATGCCGGCGCACTCGAGGACGGCGCGCACCGGGCCGCCGGCGATGACGCCGGTGCCGGGGGACGCCGGGCGCAGGAGCACGACGCCCGCGGCGTCCTCGCCCTGCACCGGGTGCGGGATGGTGCCCTGGATCCGCGGGACGCGGAAGAAGCTCTTCTTCGCCTCCTCGACGCCCTTGGCGATCGCCGCGGGCACCTCCTTGGCCTTGCCGTAGCCGACGCCGAGGGTGCCGTCGCCGTCGCCCACCACGACCAGCGCGGTGAAGCTGAAGCGGCGACCGCCCTTGACGACCTTGGCGACGCGGTTGATGGTCACGACGCGCTCGATGAACTGGCTGCGCTCCTGGGCGCCGCCGCCGCTGCGGTCGTTGCGGTCACGGCGGTCGCGGCGGTCGCCGCCCCCGCCCGCGGACCCGCCGGCAGCGGGGCCGCTGCCCCTGCGCTGCTGTCCGGGCATCAGATGGTCCTCTCGTCCTGGTGCGTGCTCGTCGTGGGTCGAGCCGTCGCTCGTGCGCTCACAGGGCCAGCCCGCCCTCGCGGGCGCCCTCGGCGACGGCGGCGACCCGGCCGTGGTAGCGGTTGCCGCCCCGGTCGAAGACCACGGCCTCGATCCCGGCGGCGCGGGCGCGCTCGGCCACCAGCTCGCCGACGCGGCGGGCCTTGGCGGTCTTGTCGCCCTCGGCGGCGCGCAGGTCCGCCTCCATGGTGGAGGCCGACGCCACGGTGCGGCCGACGGTGTCGTCGACGACCTGCACGAACAGGTGGCGGCTGGACCGGGTGACCACCAGCCGCGGCCGGACCGCGGTGCCGGTGACCTTCTTGCGCACCCGCACGTGCCGGCGCTTGCGGGCAGCGCCCTGCGACTTGCCGCTGCCCCTGCGGAGCAGGGTGCTCCTGCTGGCCAGAGCCATCACTTACCAGCCTTCCCGACCTTGCGCCGGACCTGCTCGCCGGCGTAGCGCACGCCCTTGCCCTTGTACGGGTCGGGCCGGCGCAGCTTGCGGATCTTCGCGGCGACCTCGCCCACCTGCTGCTTGTCGATGCCCTGCACCGAGAAGCGGTTGGGGGCCTCGACCGCGAAGGTGATGCCGTCGGGGGCCCCGACGAGCACCGGGTGGCTGAAGCCGAGCGCGAACTCCAGGTCCGCGCCGCGGGCCTGCACCCGGTACCCGGTGCCGACGATCTCCAGGCGCTTGGTGTAGCCCTCGGTGACGCCGACGACCATGTTGGCCAGCAGCGTGCGCGTCAGGCCGTGCAGCGACTTGGACAACCGCTCGTCGTCCGGACGGGTCACCGCGAGGACGCCGTCCTCACCGCGGGTGACCGCGATGGGGGCGGGAACGGTGTGCCGCAGCGTGCCGCGGGGTCCCGTGACCGTGACGGCGTCGCCGTCGACGGTCACGTCGACGCCGCTGGGCACCGGGATGGGCAGCTTGCCGATGCGCGACATGGGTCCTCCTCCTCACCAGACGTAGGCGAGGACTTCCCCGCCCACGCCCTGCTTGGCCGCCTGGCGGTCGGTGAGCAGCCCCGAGGACGTGGACAGGATCGCCACGCCGAGGCCGCCCAGGACGCGCGGCAGGTTCGTCGACTTCGCGTACACGCGCAGCCCTGGCTTGCTCACCCGGCGCAGGCCGGCGATGGAGCGCTCGCGGTTGGGACCGAACTTCAGGTCCAGCACGAGCTTCTTGCCCACCTCGGCGTCCTCGACGCGCCAGGCGGCGATGTAGCCCTCGGTGCGCAGGATCTCCGCGACGCGGGACTTGATCTTGCTGTACGGCATGGTGACCTCGTCGTGGTACGCCGTGTTGGCGTTCCGCAGGCGCGTCAGCATGTCCGCGATCGGGTCGGTCATGGTCATCGGGCTCGTCCGCCCTTCCTCGCCGTGGTTTCCGCCGCGCTCAGCGCGGGACCTGCGGCGCAGTCGTTCGTGGTCGTTACCAGGAGCTCTTGGTGATGCCCGGCAGCTCACCGCGGTGAGCCATGTCGCGCAGGCAGATCCGGCAGATGCCGAACTTGCGGTACACCGAGTGAGGGCGCCCGCAGCGCTGGCAGCGGGTGTAGGCGCGCACGCCGAACTTCGGCTTGCGGGACGCCTTGACGATCAGCGCGGTCTTCGCCACGTCAGCTCTCCTTGAAGGGGAATCCGAGGAGCCGCAGCAGCGCCCGGCCCTCGTCGTCGGAGGTGGCCGTGGTGACGACGGTGATGTCCATCCCGCGCACCCGGTCGATCCTGTCCTGGTCGATCTCGTGGAACATCGACTGCTCGTCGAGGCCGAAGGTGTAGTTGCCCCGGCCGTCGAACTGCCGCGGCGAGAGCCCGCGGAAGTCGCGGATGCGCGGCAGCGCCAGCGACAGCAGGCGGTCCAGGAACTCCCACATCCGGTCGCCGCGCAGGGTGGTGTGCGCGCCGATCGGCATGCCCTCGCGCAGCTTGAACTGCGCGATGGACTTGCGGGCCCGGGTCACGGCGGGGCGCTGGCCGGTGATGGCCGACAGGTCGCGCACCGCGCCGTCGATGAGCTTGGAGTCGCGCGCGGCGTCACCCACGCCCATGTTCACGACGACCTTGACCAGGCCGGGCACCTGCATGGGGTTGGCGTAGCCGAACTGCTCGCGCAGCGCGGGGACGACCTCGGTGCGGTAGCGCGCCTGCAGCCGCGGCGCGACGCGCTCGGCCCGGGCGGGGGCGTCAGCGGGGGTGCTCATGCGATGTCCTCACCCGAGCGCTTGGCGACCCGGACGCGCACGGTGCGCTCCCGGCCGTCGCGCTCGACCGTCTCGGTGCGGATGCCCACGCGGGTGGGCCGCTTCGTCTGCGGGTCGACCAGCATCACGTTGCTGATGTGGATCGGGGCCTCGTGCGTCTCGATGCCGCCGGTGCGGCTGCCGCGCGCCGACGTCCCGGCCTTCACGTGCTTGGTGATCCGGTTGACGCCCTCGACCAGCACGCGCTGGCGCTCGGGGAAGACCTCGATGACGCGGCCCTGCTTGCCGCGGTCGCCGCCGCGGGCCTGCGTGGCTCCTGAGACGACCTGGACGAGGTCGCCCTTCTTGATGCGGATCTTCGCCATGCTCACAGCACCTCCGGCGCCAGCGAGATGATCTTCATGAAGCGCTTGTCGCGCAGCTCGCGACCGACGGGGCCGAAGATGCGCGTGCCGCGGGGGTCGCCGTCGGCGCGCAGGATCACGGCCGCGTTCTCGTCGAAGCGGATGTATGAGCCGTCCGGACGGCGGCGCTCCTTGGAGGTGCGGACGACGACGGCCTTGACCACGTCGCCCTTCTTGACGTTGCCGCCCGGGATCGCGTCCTTGACGGTGGCGACGATGACGTCGCCGATGCCGGCGTAGCGGCGCCCGGAACCGCCGAGCACGCGGATGCAGAGGATCTCCTTGGCACCCGTGTTGTCGGCGACCCTCAGCCGCGACTCCTGCTGGATCACTGCTTCTCTCCTGTCGTCGCGCCGGTCCTCGTTGGGCGCCGGGGGAACCCCGAGCGCCCGGCGAGCCTGGCGGAACCGGTGGTGCTGGTGGCTACTTGGCCTTCTCGAGGACCTCGACGACGCGCCAGCGCTTCGTCGCCGACAGCGGCCGGGTCTCGACGATGGAGACCAGGTCGCCGATGCCGGCGACGCCGGCCTCGTCGTGGGCCTTGACCTTGCTGGTGCGCCGCACGACCTTGCCGTACAGCGCGTGCTTGACGCGGTCCTCGACGGCCACGACCACGGTCTTGGTCATCTTGTCGCTGACCACGTAGCCGCGGCGGGACTTGCGGTAGCCGCGGGCCGGGGCCGCAGCGCCGGTGGGCTCGGGAGCGGAGCTCTGCTCGCTCACTGGGTCTCGACCTCCCCGATGCCGAGCTCGCGCTCGCGCATGGTCGTGTAGATCCGGGCGATGTCCCGGCGCACGGCGCGCAGCCGCGCGTTGTTCTCCAGCTGCCCGGTGGCCGACTGGAAGCGGAGGTTGAACAGCTCCTCCTTGGCCTTGCGCAGCTCCTCGACGAGGCGCTCGTCCTCGAGGCCGCGCAGGGCGGCCGGCGTGAGGTCCTTCGAGCCCACGGCCATCAGGCGTCACTCCCCTCGCGGGTCACGAACCGGGCCTTCATCGGGAGCTTGTGGATCGCGCGGCGCATGGCCTCGCGGGCGATCGGCTCCGGCACGCCGGACAGCTCGAACATCACGCGACCGGGCTTGACGTTGGCGATCCACCACTCGGGCGAGCCCTTGCCGGAGCCCATCCGGGTCTCGGCGGGCTTCTTCGTCAGCGGCCGGTCGGGGTAGATGTTGATCCACACCTTGCCGCCGCGCCGGATGTGGCGGGTCATGGCGATGCGGGCGGACTCGATCTGGCGGTTGGTGACGTACCCGTGCTCCACGGCCTGGATGCCGTAGTCGCCGAACGTCACCTCGGTGCCGCCGGTCGCGGCGCCCCTGCGGGTGGGGTGGTGCTGCTTGCGGTGCTTGAGCCGCCGGGGGATCAGCACGTCTCAGCCCTCCGTCGCGGAGTCGGTCGCGGCGGCCTGCTCGGCCGGCGCGGTGGGGGTAGCGGTCGCAGCGGCGCCGGAGCGGGCCTCGCCGTCGCCGCGGCCGCGCTGCGGGCGGTCGCCGTCACGGCCGCGCTGCGGGCGGTCGCCGCGGGGCGGGCGCCCGCCGCCGCCGCGCGGGGCGGCGGCCTGCTGGGCGGCCAGCTCGCGCTGGGTGAGGTCGCCCTTGTAGATCCAAACCTTCACGCCGATGCGGCCGAAGGTGGTGCGCGCCTCGTAGAAGCCGTAATCGATGTTCGCGCGCAGGGTGTGCAGCGGCACGCGCCCCTCGCGGTAGAACTCCGAGCGGCTCATCTCCGCGCCGCCGAGGCGGCCGGAGCACTGCACGCGGATGCCCTGCGCGCCGGCGCGCTGCGCGGACTGCATGCCCTTGCGCATGGCGCGGCGGAAGGAGACGCGGCTGGACAGCTGCTCGGCGATGCCCTGGGCGACCAGCTGCGCCTCGACGTCGGGGTTCTTCACCTCGAGGATGTTCAGCTGCACCTGCTTGCCGGTGAGCTTCTCCAGCTCTCCGCGCAGGCGGTCCGCCTCCGCGCCGCGGCGGCCGATGACGATGCCCGGGCGCGCGGTGTGGATGTCCACGCGCACGCGGTCGCGGGTGCGCTCGATCTCGACGCGCGCGATGCCGGCGCGGTCCATGCCCTTGGACATGAGCCGCCGGATCGCGACGTCCTCCTTCACGTAGTCGCGGTACCGCTGCCCGGACCGGGTGCTGTCGGCGAACCACCGCGACTTGTGGTCGGTGGTGACGCCGAGGCGGAACCCGTGCGGGTTGACCTTCTGTCCCACTACTGGCCCCTCCTCGGGGTGCTCGTCTGCTGCTGCGCGCCGGCGCGCTCCGGGGAGGGCGCGACGACGACGGTGATGTGACTGGTGCGCTTGAGGATGCGCCCGGCCCGGCCCTGCGCCCGGGGGCGGAAGCGCTTCAGGGTCGGCCCCTCGTCCACGTACGCGGCCTCGACCACGAGCGAGCGCTCGTCGAAGGCCTCGCTGGCCCGGTCCGCCTTGACCCGGGCGTTGGCGATCGCGCTCTCGACCACCTTCAGGACCGGCTCGCTCGCCGCCTGGGGGGCGAAGCGCAGCACGGCCACCGCCTCGCTGGCGTGGCGGCCCCGGATCAGGTCCACCACCCGGCGGGCCTTCTGGGGCGTGACGCGGACGTACCGCGCCTGCGCCTTGGCTTCCATCGCTGTCCTACCTCGTCGCTCGTCGTCGCTGGGCGTGCTGCACCGGACCCCGCCGCGTCAGCGGCGGCGGCCCCGGCGGTCGTCCTTCTCGTGGCCGCGGAACGTCCGCGTCGGGGCGAACTCCCCCAGCTTGTGCCCGACCATCGACTCGGTGACGAAGACCGGGACGTGCTTGCGGCCGTCGTGCACCGCGATGGTGTGCCCGAGCATGTCCGGCACGATCATGGAGCGGCGCGACCACGTCCGGATCACGTTCTTGGTGCCCCGCTCGTTCTGCACGTCCACCTTCTTGATCAGGTGGTCGTCGACGAAGGGGCCCTTCTTCAGGCTGCGCGGCATGGGTCAGGCTCCTCAGCGCTTCTTGCCGGTGCGGCGGCGGCGGACGATCAGGCGGTCGCTGGCCTTGCCCGGACGGCGGGTGCGGCCCTCCGGCTTGCCCGCCGGGTTGACCGGGTGGCGGCCGCCGGAGGTCTTGCCCTCGCCACCGCCGTGCGGGTGGTCGACGGGGTTCATCGCGACGCCGCGCACGGTCGGGCGCTTGCCCTTCCAGCGCATGCGCCCAGCCTTGCCCCAGTTGATGTTGGACTGCTCGGCGTTGCCGACCTCGCCGACGGTCGCGCGGCAGCGCACGTCGACGATGCGGACCTCCCCGGAGGGCAGGCGCAGCTGCGCCTGGGTGCCCTCGCGGGCGACCAGCTGCACGGACGTGCCGGCGGAGCGGGCCAGCTTGGCGCCGCCGCCCGGGCGCAGCTCGATGGCGTGCACGACGGTGCCGACGGGGATGTTGCGCAGCGGCAGGTTGTTGCCGGGCTTGATGTCGGCCTCGGGCCCGTTCTCCACGCGGTCGCCCTGGCGCAGGCGCGTCGGCGCGAGGATGTAGCGCTTCGTGCCGTCGACGTAGTGCAGCAGCGCCAGGCGGGCCGTGCGGTTGGGGTCGTACTCGATGTGCGCGACCGTGGCCGGCACGCCGTCCTTGTCGTGGCGGCGGAAGTCGACCACGCGGTAGGCGCGCTTGTGGCCGCCGCCCTGGTGGCGGGTGGTGATGCGCCCGGAGCTGTTGCGGCCGCCCTTCTTGGGCAGCGGGCGCACGAGGGACTTCTCCGGCTCGCTGCGGGTGACCTCGACGAAGTCGGCGACGGACGAGCCGCGCCGGCCCGGCGTGGTGGGCTTGTAGTTGCGGATCCCCATCTCAGGCCCCTCCCCCGAAGATGTCGATGCTGCCCTCGCGCAGCGTCACGACGGCACGCTTGGTGTCCTTGCGGCGGCCGGTGCCGGTGCGGGTGCGGCGGCTCTTGCCCTGGCGGTTGATGGTGTTGACCGACTCCACCTTGACGCCGAAGACCCGCTCGACGGCGACCTTGATCTCCGTCTTGTTGGCCCGGGGGTCGACCAGGAACGTGTACTTGCCCTGGTCCAGGAGCGCGTAGCTCTTCTCCGAGACGACGGGCGCGCGCAGGACGTCGCGCGGGTCCTTGCCGACCCCCGAGCCGACCCCCGAGCCGACGCCGGCGCCCGGGTCAGCCGGGGCGTCCGTGGTCTGCGGCTGGCCGCTGGCGAGCTCGCTCATCGGGCCTCCTCCTCGCGTGCGAGCGCGGTGGCGCCCTCGCCCGTCGCCGGGCGGGCCAGGAAGGCCTCGAGGGCACCGCGGGTGAAGACGACGTCGTCGGCGCACAGGACGTCGTAGGTGTTCAGCTGGTCCGCGAACAGCAGGTGCACGTCGGACGCGTTGCGCAGGCTCCTCCAGCCGGTCTCGTCGCCGCGCGCCAGCACCACGAGGCGGGTGCGCCGCTCCGAGAGGCGGGCGAGGGCGGCCACGCCGGCGCTCGTGGACGGCGCGTCCCCGGCCACGACGGCGTCGAGGACGTGGATGCGGCCGTGGCGCGCCCGGTCGGACAGCGCCCCGCGCAGGGCGGCGGCCTTCATCTTCTTGGGCGTGCGCTGGGCGTAGTCGCGCGGCGTCGGGCCGTGCACGGTGCCGCCGCCCGCGAACTGCGGCGCGCGGATCGAGCCCTGGCGGGCGCGGCCGGTGCCCTTCTGCTTGTACGGCTTCTTGCCGCCACCGCGCACCTCGCCGCGCGTCTTCGTGTCGTGCGTGCCCTGGCGCGCCGCGGCCAGCTGGGCCACGACCACCTGGTGGATCAGGGGCACGTTGGTCACGGCGTCGAAGACCTCGGCGGGCAGCTCGACGGTGCCGGCGGCGGAGCCGTCGGCGGCGAGCACCGGCACGGTGCGGGCGGTCGCGGCGTCCTGGGCGGTCACGGCGTCCTGGGTGGTCACGGACATCTCAGGCCTCCTGCGGAGCGGCCTTGGCCGCGGTCTTGAGCAGCACCACGGCGCCCTTCGGGCCAGGGACGGCGCCCTTGACGAGCACCAGGCCGCGCTCGGCGTCGACGGCGTGGACGGTGAGGTTCTGCGTGGTCTGGCGCACCGCGCCCATGCGGCCGGCCATCTTCAGGCCCTTGAACACGCGGCCGGGCGTCGAGGCGCCGCCGATCGAGCCGGGCTTGCGGTGGTTGCGGTGCGCGCCGTGGCTGGCGGAGACGCCGGCGAAGCCGTGGCGCTTCATGACGCCGGCGGTGCCCTTGCCGCGGGTGGTGCCGACGACGTCGACCACCTGGCCCGCGGTGAACAGGTCGGCGGTCAGCTCCTGGCCGGGGGTGTACTGGCCGGCGTCGGAGGTGCGCAGCTCGACGACGTGGCGGCGCGGGGTGGTCCCGGCCTTGGCGAAGTGGCCGGCCAGGGGCTTGGTGACCTTGCGCGGGTCGATGGCGCCGAAGGCGAGCTGGACGCCGGCGTAGCCGTCGGACTCCTCCGTGCGGACCTGGGTGACCACGCACGGGCCGGCCTGCACGACCGTGACGGGCACGAGGCGGCCGGCGTCGTCCCAGACCTGCGTCATGCCGAGCTTGGCACCCAGCAGGCCGGCGACCCGGCGGGTGGTGGCGGTGCTCATGGTGTGTCGTTCCCTCGCAGCCGGCTCAGAGCTTGATCTCGATGTTCACGTCCGCGGGCAGGTCGAGGCGCATCAGCGAGTCGACGGCCTTCGGCGTGGGGTCGATGATGTCGATGAGGCGCTTGTGCGTGCGCATCTCGAAGTGCTCGCGGCTGTCCTTGTACTTGTGCGGCGAGCGGATCACCACGTACACGTTCTTCTCGGTCGGCAGCGGCACCGGGCCCACGACCGTCGCCCCGGCGTTCGTCACCGTGTCGACGATCTTGCGCGCCGAGCTGTCGATGACCTCGTGGTCGTAGGACTTGAGCCGGATGCGGATCTTCTGTCCCGCCATGGCGTCGGATCTCCCTCGTCGTCCCGCTGGTTCTCGGGGCGGACCGGACCGACCGACCCCCGAGGTCGGGCGTGTCGCGCTCGCCGCGCACGCCGCCGACCGGCGCTCTCGCGCCCTCCGAGCGGTGGCTGTCCCGTCCCGGTCCCCCGGGCGTCGCCGCTGCGGGGACCGCCGGCCCCCGGCGCCCGGTGGGCGCACGCGTCGAACAACCCCGCAATAGTGCCAGACGCGGCAGGCCGGCACCAAATCGCTGCGCGCCGAGGCCGGACCGCTGCACGCCCGGGCCGGATCGCCAGGACGCGCCGAGGGTGGCCCCGGCACGGCGCAGGGCCCGGACGCGGGGAGCGTCCGGGCCCTGCGGCGGCTGCCCCTCGCGGGGCCGGAGATCACTTGAGGATCTTGGTCACCTGGCCGGCGCCGACGGTGCGGCCGCCCTCGCGGATCGCGAAGCGCAGGCCCTCCTCCATGGCGATCGGCTGGATGAGCTGGACCGACATCTCCGTGTTGTCGCCGGGCATGACCATCTCGGTGCCCTCGGGCAGCGTGATGACACCGGTGACGTCGGTGGTGCGGAAGTAGAACTGCGGGCGGTAGTTCGAGTAGAACGGGTTGTGCCGGCCGCCCTCGTCCTTGGACAGGATGTAGACGCGGGCCTCGAACTCCGTGTGCGGCGTGATCGAGCCGGGCTTGCAGACGACCTGGCCGCGCTCGACGTCCTCGCGCTTGAGGCCGCGCAGCAGCAGGCCGACGTTCTCGCCCGCCTGGCCCTCGTCGAGCAGCTTGCGGAACATCTCGATGCCCGTGACCGTCGTGGTCTGCGACTTGTTGCGGATGCCGACGATCTCGACGCTCTCGTTGACCTTCAGCACGCCGCGCTCGATGCGGCCGGTGACCACGGTGCCGCGACCGGTGATCGTGAAGACGTCCTCGACGGGCATGAGGAACGGCTTGTCGACCTCGCGCTCCGGCTGCGGGATGGCGGTGTCGACCGCGTCCATGAGCTCCATCAGGCGCCCGCCCCACTCGGCGTCGCCCTCGAGCGCCTTCAGCGCCGAGACCCGCACGACCGGCAGGTCGTCGCCCGGGAACTCGTAGCTGGACAGCAGCTCGCGGACCTCCATCTCGACGAGCTCGAGGATCTCCTCGTCGTCGACCATGTCGGCCTTGTTCAGCGCCACCACGATGTAGGGGACGCCGACCTGGCGGGCCAGGAGGACGTGCTCCTTGGTCTGCGGCATCGGGCCGTCGGTGGCGGCGACCACGAGGATCGCGCCGTCCATCTGCGCCGCACCGGTGATCATGTTCTTGATGTAGTCGGCGTGGCCCGGGCAGTCGACGTGCGCGTAGTGCCGCGACTCGGTCTGGTACTCGACGTGCGCGATGGAGATCGTGATGCCGCGCTGCTTCTCCTCCGGCGCCTTGTCGATCTGGTCGAACGGCGTGAAGGGGTTCAGGTCCGGGTACTTGTCGTGCAGGACCTTGCTGATCGCGGCGGTCAGCGTGGTCTTGCCGTGGTCGATGTGACCGATCGTCCCGATGTTGACGTGCGGCTTGTTCCGCTCGAACTTGGCCTTGGCCACGAAGTCCTCCTGGTCGTTGCTGTTCTGTCGCGATGGTAGTCGTGCTCTCGCGCGCCCCGCAGGGCGCCGCTCACTCGCCGCGGGTCTTCTTGACGATCTCGTCGGCGACGTTGCGCGGCACCTCGGCGTAGCTGTCGAAGGTCATCGTGTACACCGCGCGGCCCTGGGTCTTGGACCGCAGGTCGCCGACGTACCCGAACATCTCCGACAGCGGGACCAGGGCGCGCACGATCTTGGCCCCGCTGATGTCCTCCATGGCCTGGATCTGGCCGCGGCGGGCGTTGAGGTCGCCGATCACGTCGCCCATGTAGTCCTCGGGCGTGCGCACCTCGACGGCCATGACCGGCTCGAGCAGCACCGGGTCGGCCTTGCGGACGCCCTCCTTGAGGACCATGGACCCGGCCACCTTGAACGCCATCTCCGAGGAGTCGACCTCGTGGTAGGCGCCGTCGAGCAGGGTGGCCCTGATCCCGACCAGCGGGTAGCCGGCGACGACGCCGAGCTGCATGGCGTCCTGGATGCCGGCGTCCACGCTGGGGATGTACTCGCGCGGGACGCGACCGCCGGTGACCTTGTTCTCGAACTCGTACAGCGCGCCCTCGGAGGTGTCCAGCGGCTCGAACCGCACCTGGACCTTCGCGTACTGGCCCGACCCGCCGGTCTGCTTCTTGTGGGTGTAGTCGATCTTGTCCACGGTGCGGCGGATCGTCTCGCGGTAGGCCACCTGCGGCTTGCCGACGCTGGCGTCGACCTTGAACTCGCGGCGCATCCGGTCCACGAGGATGTCGAGGTGGAGCTCGCCCATCCCCTTGATGATGGTCTGGCCGGTCTCCTCGTCGAGCTGGACCTGGAAGGTCGGGTCCTCCTCGGCGAGCTTCTGGATGGCCGTGGACAGCTTCTCCTGGTCGCCCTTGGTCTTGGGCTCGATGGCCACGGAGATCACGGGCTCCGGGAACGTCATCGACTCCAGGACGACCTGGTTCGCCGGGTCGCACAGCGTGTCGCCCGTCGTGGTGTCCTTCAGGCCGATCATCGCGTAGATGTGGCCGGCGGTGGCCTCGTCGACCGGGTTCTCCTTGTTGGAGTGCATCTGGAACAGCTTGCCGATGCGCTCCTTCTTGCCCTTGGTGGAGTTGACCACCTGGGCGCCGGAGGAGACCCGGCCCGAGTAGACCCGCACGTAGGTGAGCTTGCCGAAGAACGGGTGCGAGGCGACCTTGAACGCCAGCGCCGAGAACGGCTCGGTGGCGTCCGCGTGGCGGACGACGACCTCGTCCTCGTCCCCGACCTTGTGGCCCTCGACCGGCGGCACGTCCAGCGGGGAGGGCAGGTAGTCCAGGACGGCGTCGAGCATGGGCTGCACGCCCTTGTTCTTGAACGCCGAGCCGCACAGGACGGGGTAGAGCTGGCTGGAGACCGTGAGCTGGCGGATGGCGCCCTTGATCTCCTCAGGCGTGAGGTCCTCACCGCCGAGGTACTTCTCCAGCAGCTCCTCGTCGGACTCCGCGACCGTCTCCACCAGCTGCTGGCGGTACTCGGCGGCCTGCTCGGCGAGCTCGGCGGGGATCTCCTCGATCGTGTACGCCTCGCCCTTGCCGGTGTCCCCGCGCCAGGTCAGGGCGCGCATGTACACCAGGTCGACGACGCCGACGAAGCTGCTCTCCGAGCCGATCGGCAGCTGGACCACCAGCGGGGTCGCGCCCAGGCGCTCCTTGATGGTGCGCACGGTGAAGAAGAAGTCCGCACCGAGCTTGTCCATCTTGTTGACGAAGCAGATGCGCGGGACGTCGTACTTGTCCGCCTGCCGCCAGACCGTCTCCGACTGCGGCTCGACGCCCTCCTTGCCGTCGAAGACGGCGACGGCGCCGTCGAGCACCCGCAGCGACCGCTCGACCTCGACCGTGAAGTCGACGTGGCCGGGCGTGTCGATGATGTTGATCTGGGTGCCCTCCCAGAAGCAGGTGGTGGCCGCGGAGGTGATGGTGATCCCCCGCTCCTGCTCCTGCTCCATCCAGTCCATCGTGGCCGCGCCGTCGTGGACCTCGCCGATCTTGTAGTTGATCCCCGTGTAGAAGAGGATCCGCTCCGTCGTCGTGGTCTTGCCGGCGTCGATGTGCGCCATGATGCCGATGTTGCGGACCTTGGTGAGGTCCGTCAGCACGTCCAGTGCCACGCTGTGGTCCTGCCTGTCCGGCCCGGGGGCCATGGGAGTGGTGGTGCCGTGGGTCCCCCGCGGGCCCGGCTCGCGCCGGGACGCGGGGGCGGTGGGCGGCGCCGGGCCGCCGTCCTGGCCGGACGGCGGCCCGCCGGCCTCACCAGCGGTAGTGCGCGAAGGCCTTGTTCGACTCGGCCATCTTGTGCGTGTCCTCGCGGCGCTTGACCGCAGCGCCCAGGCCGTTGCTGGCGTCGAGGATCTCGTTCATCAGCCGCTCGGTCATCGTCTTCTCGCGGCGGGCGCGGGCGTAGCCGACGAGCCAGCGCAGGGCGAGGGTGGTCGAGCGGGACGCGCGGACCTCGATCGGCACCTGGTAGGTGGCGCCGCCGACGCGGCGGGAGCGCACCTCGAGGGCGGGGCGGACGTTGTCCATCGCCTTCTTCAGCGCGACCGTCGGGTCCTGGCCGCTCCTCTCGCGGGCGCCCTCGAGCGCGCCGTACACGATCCGCTCGGCGACGGACTTCTTGCCGTCGACGAGGATCTTGTTGACGAGCTGCGTGACGAGCGGCGAGCCGTAGACCGGGTCGACGACGAGCGGCCGCTTCGGGGCCGGTCCCTTGCGAGGCATCAGCTGTTCCCCTTCTTCGCGCCGTAGCGGCTGCGTGCCTGCTTGCGGTTCTTGACCGCCTGGGTGTCCAGCGCACCGCGGACGATCTTGTAGCGGACGCCCGGGAGGTCCTTCACGCGGCCGCCGCGCACGAGGACGATCGAGTGCTCCTGCAGGTTGTGGCCCTCGCCCGGGATGTAGGCGGTGACCTCGACCTGGCTGGACAGCCGGACGCGGGCGACCTTGCGCAGCGCCGAGTTCGGCTTCTTGGGGGTGGTGGTGTAGACGCGGGTGCACACGCCGCGACGCTGCGGGCTCCCCTTGAGGGCCGGCGTCTTGGTCTTGACGGCCTTGTCCTGGCGGCCCTTGCGGACCAGTTGCTGGATCGTGGGCACCGGGTCTCCGAACGTGTTCTGCGTGGGTGCGTGGTGGTGGCCGGGAGCACCTCCCAGCCGGCCGGGCTCCGGCCCCCGTGCTCGGGCGTGTCGCGCCTCGCCCGGGCCCGCCGGGCCCGAGCGCACGGAGGCCCGGGCAGGCCCGGGCTCGGAACAAGGGTACGTGAGCGGTGCGCGGGCAGTCAAAGCGCCCGGCACGCCCCCGCGGGCCGCGCCGCAGGCGGTGCCGGTCGCGGGGACCGGCGCCGCCCGCGGCGGGGATCAGCGGCCGTAGCCGCCGGTGTCGTACTCCTCCAGCGGCACGGCCTGGCCGGACCCGCTGCCGAAGTAGCTGTCGTAGTCGGTCTCGTCGTAGCCCGGGACCGCGTACATCGCGGCCTTGGCCTCCTCGGTGGGCTCCACCCGCACGTCGCGGTACCGGGACAGCCCGGTGCCGGCGGGGATGAGCTTGCCGAGGATGACGTTCTCCTTCAGCCCGAGCAGCGGGTCGCTGCGGCCGTTGAGGGCCGCCTCGGTCAGCACCCGGGTGGTCTCCTGGAAGGAGGCCGCCGACAGCCAGGACTCCGTGGCCAGCGAGGCCTTGGTGATGCCCATCAGCTCGGGGCGGCCGGCCGCCGGCGTGCCGCCCTCGGCGACGACGCGGCGGTTCTCCGCCTCGAAGCGCGAGCGCTCGGCCAGCTCGCCGGGCAGCAGCTCGGCGTCCCCGGAGTCGATGATCGTCACCCGGCGCAGCATCTGCCGGACGATGACCTCGATGTGCTTGTCGTGGATGCCCACGCCCTGGCTGCGGTAGACCCGCTGGACCTCGTCCACCAGGTGCTTCTGCACCGCGCGCGGGCCGAGGATGCGCAGCACCTGCTTGGGGTCGACCGACCCCATCACGAGCTGGCGCCCGACCTCGACGTGCTCGCCGTCGCTCACGAGCAGGCGCGCGCGCTTGCTCACCGAGTAGGCGATCTCCTCCGACCCGTCGTCCGGCGTGATGACCAGGCGGCGGGTGCGGTCGGCGTCCTCGACCTCCACGCGGCCGGCGACCTCGGCGATCGGGGCCTGCCCCTTGGGGGTGCGGGCCTCGAACAGCTCCTGCACGCGCGGCAGGCCGTGCGTGATGTCGCCGCCCTCGGAGGCGACCCCGCCGACGTGGAAGGTGCGCATCGTCAGCTGCGTGCCCGGCTCGCCGATCGACTGGGCGGCGATGATGCCGACCGCCTCGCCGATGTCCACGAGCTTGCCGCTGGCCAGCGACCGGCCGTAGCACAGGGCGCAGGTGCCGACGCGGGACTCGCAGGTGAGGACCGAGCGGATCTTCACCTCGCGCACCCCGCGGGCCACCAGGGCGTCGATGAGCACGTCCCCGACGTCGGTGCCCGCCTCGGCCACGACCTCGCCGTCCACCGCGACGTCGGCCGCCAGGGTGCGGGCGTAGACGCTGGTCTCCACGGTGTCGAGCTTGCGCAGGGCGCCGCTGGCGTCCTGCGCCGCGATCGGCAGCGTGAGGCCGCGCTCGGTGCCGCAGTCGTCCTCGCGCACGATGACGTCCTGGGAGACGTCCACCAGACGCCGGGTCAGGTACCCGGAGTCGGCGGTGCGCAGGGCGGTGTCGGCCAGGCCCTTGCGGGCGCCGTGCGTGGAGATGAAGAACTCCAGCACGGACAGGCCCTCACGGAAGCTGGACTTCACCGGCCGCGGGATGATCTCGCCGCGCGGGTTCGCCACGAGGCCCTTCATGCCGCCGATCTGGCGCATCTGCATCCAGTTGCCGCGCGCGCCCGAGGTCACCATCCGGTAGATGGTGTTCTTCGGGTCGATCGAGGCCTCGAGGTCCTCGGCGACCTTGTTGGTGCCGAGGGTCCAGATCTCGATGAGCTCCTGGCGGCGCTCGTCGTCGGTGATCAGGCCCTGCTCGTACTGGCGCTGCACCTTCTCCGCGCGCGCCTCGTGCTCCTCGAGGATCGCCTGCTTGTGGTCGGGCGAGACCAGGTCGGAGATCGCGATGGTCGTGCCCGAGCGGGTGGCCCAGTGGAAGCCGGCCTCCTTCAGGGCGTCGAGCGTCGCGGCGACCTGGACCTTCGGGTAGCGCTCGGCCAGGTCGTTGACGATCGCAGACAGGCGCTTCTTGTCCACCGTGGCGTTGACGAAGCGGTAGTCCGTCGGCAGCGTCTCGTTGAACAGGGCGCGCCCGAGCGTGGTCTCGACCACGAGCGGCTCGCCGTCCTGGTGCCCCTCGGGCACCGCCGCGCCCGCCGGCGGGACGACGCCCTCCAGGCGGATGCGCACCTGCGCGCCCAGGTCGAGCGAGCCGGCGTCGAAGGCCATGATCGCCTCGGCCACCGAGCCGAACACCCGGCCCTCGCCGACCGCGCCCTCCGCCTGCGAGGTGAGGTGGAAGAGCCCGATGACCATGTCCTGGGTGGGCATGGTGACGGGGCGGCCGTCGGCGGGCTTGAGGATGTTGTTGCTCGAGAGCATCAGGACGCGGGCCTCGGCCTGCGCCTCCGCGCTCAGGGGCAGGTGCACGGCCATCTGGTCGCCGTCGAAGTCGGCGTTGAACGCCGTGCAGACGAGCGGGTGGATCTGGATGGCCTTGCCCTCGACCAGCTGCGGCTCGAACGCCTGGATGCCCAGGCGGTGCAGCGTGGGCGCGCGGTTGAGCAGCACCGGGTGCTCGGTGATGACCTCCTCGAGCACGTCCCACACCACCGGGCGGGCGCGCTCGACCATGCGCTTGGCCGACTTGATGTTCTGCGCGTGGTTGAGGTCGACCAGGCGCTTCATGACGAACGGCTTGAACAGCTCCAGCGCCATCGGCTTGGGCAGGCCGCACTGGTGCAGCTTCAGCTGCGGGCCGACGACGATGACCGAGCGGCCGGAGTAGTCGACGCGCTTGCCGAGCAGGTTCTGGCGGAAGCGGCCCTGCTTGCCCTTGAGCATGTCGGACAGCGACTTCAGCGGGCGGTTGCCCGGGCCGGTCACCGGCCGGCCGCGGCGGCCGTTGTCGAACAGCGCGTCGACGGCCTCCTGCAGCATCCGCTTCTCGTTGTTGACGATGATCTCGGGCGCGCCGAGGTCCAGCAGCCGCTTGAGCCGGTTGTTCCGGTTGATCACGCGGCGGTACAGGTCGTTGAGGTCGGACGTCGCGAACCGGCCGCCGTCCAGCTGCACCATCGGGCGCAGGTCCGGCGGGATCACCGGGACGGCGTCCAGGACCATCCCCAGCGGGGAGTTGGACGTGGTGAGGAACGCGGAGACGACCTTCAGGCGCTTGAGCGCGCGCGTCTTGCGCTGGCCCTTGCCCGTGCGGATGGTCTCGCGCAGCGACTCGGCCTCGGCCTGCAGGTCGAAGGACTCCAGGCGCTTCTGGATGGCCGCGGCGCCCATGCCGCCCTCGAAGTAGAGGCCGTACCGGTCGCGCAGCTCCCGGTAGAGCATCTCGTCGCCCTCGAGGTCGGCGACCTTCAGCTTGGCGAAGCGGTCCCACACCTGGGTGAGGCGGTCGATCTCGGCGTCCGCCCGGCGGCGGATCGCGTTCATCTCCCGCTCGGCGGACTCGCGCACGCGGCGGCGCGCGTCGCCCTTGGCGCCCTCGGCCTCGAGCTCGGCGAGGTCGGCCTCGAGCTTCTGGGCCCGGGCCTCCACGTCGGCGTCGCGGCGGTCGGCGACCTGCTTCTTCTCCACGTCCATCTGCGCCTGCAGCGAGGGCAGGTCGCGGTGGCGCGACTCCTCGTCCACGGACGTGATCATGTACGCCGCGAAGTAGATGATCTTCTCGAGGTCCTTGGGCGCCAGGTCCAGCAGGTAGCCCAGGCGGCTCGGGACGCCCTTGAAGTACCAGATGTGGGTGACGGGGGCGGCCAGCTCGATGTGGCCCATCCGCTCGCGGCGCACCTTGGCGCGGGTGACCTCCACCCCGCAGCGCTCGCAGATGATGCCCTTGAAGCGGACGCGCTTGTACTTGCCGCAGTAGCACTCCCAGTCCCGGGTGGGACCGAAGATCTTCTCGCAGAAGAGCCCGTCCTTCTCCGGCTTGAGGGTGCGGTAGTTGATGGTCTCGGGCTTCTTCACCTCGCCGTGGGACCACTGACGGATGTCGTCGGCGGTGGCGAGGCCGATGCGCAGCTCGTCGAAGAAGTTGACGTCGAGCACGAGGTTCCTCTCGCTCAGGTGGTGCTCAGGTGGTGCTGTGGGGTGAGGTCGCGCCGCTCCCGGCGGCCGGCCCGGTGGGCCGGCCGCCGGCGGCGATCAGACCTCCTCGACGCTGCTGGGCTCGCGACGCGACAGGTCGATGCCCAGCTCCTCGGCGGCCCGGAAGACGTCGTCGTCCGTCTCCCGCATCTCGATCGACGTGCCGTCGCTGGAGAGGACCTCCACGTTCAGGCACAGGGACTGCATCTCCTTGATGAGCACCTTGAAGGACTCGGGGATCCCGGGCTCGGGGATGTTCTCGCCCTTGACGACGGCCTCGTAGACCTTCACGCGGCCCAGGACGTCGTCCGACTTGATCGTCAGCAGCTCCTGCAGGGCGTAGGCGGCGCCGTACGCCTCCAGCGCCCAGACCTCCATCTCGCCGAACCGCTGGCCGCCGAACTGGGCCTTCCCGCCCAGGGGCTGCTGCGTGATCATCGAGTAGGGGCCGGTGGAGCGGGCGTGGATCTTGTCGTCCACGAGGTGGTGCAGCTTCAGGATGTACATGTAGCCCACCGACACCGGCTCCGGGAACGGCTCGCCGGAGCGGCCGTCGAACAGCCGCGCCTTGCCGGTGCCGTCGACCAGGCGGACGCCGTCGCGCGTCGGGGTCGTCGACTCCAGCAGCCCGGTGATCTCGTCCTCGGAGACGCCGTCGAAGACCGGGGAGGCGACCGGGGTGTCCGGGGCGACCTCGCGCACCTGCTCGGGGATGCGCACGGCCCACTCCGGGGCGCCCTCGATCGCCCAGCCCTGCTTGGCGATCCAGCCCAGGTGCAGCTCGAGGACCTGGCCGACGTTCATGCGGCCCGGCACGCCGAGCGGGTTGAGCACGATGTCGACCGGCGTGCCGTCCTCGAGGAACGGCATGTCCTCGACCGGGAGGATCTTGGAGATCACGCCCTTGTTGCCGTGGCGGCCGGCGAGCTTGTCGCCGTCGGTGATCTTGCGCTTCTGGGCGACGTACACGCGCACCAGCTGGTTCACGCCCGGGGGCAGCTCGTCGCCGTCCTCGCGGTCGAAGACTTTCACGCCGATGACCGTGCCGGACTCCCCGTGGGGCACCTTCAGGGAGGTGTCGCGCACCTCGCGCGCCTTCT
This sequence comes from Quadrisphaera sp. DSM 44207, assembly GCF_900101335.1. Classification (NCBI taxonomy): domain Bacteria; kingdom Bacillati; phylum Actinomycetota; class Actinomycetes; order Kineosporiales; family Kineosporiaceae; genus Quadrisphaera; species Quadrisphaera sp. DSM 44207. The sequence continues at coordinate 821,100 of NZ_FNKA01000001.1, forward strand.
CGCCGAAGATCGCGCGCAGCAGCCGCTCCTCCGGGGTCAGCTCGGTCTCGCCCTTGGGCGTGACCTTGCCGACGAGGATGTCGCCGGGGACGACCTCGGCGCCGATGCGGATGATGCCGCGCTCGTCGAGGTCGGCCAGGACCTCCTCGGCGACGTTGGGGATGTCCCGGGTGATCTCCTCCGGGCCCAGCTTGGTGTCGCGGGCGTCGACCTCGTGCTCCTCGATGTGGATCGAGGACAGGACGTCGTCCTGCACGACCCGCTGGGAGAGGATGATCGCGTCCTCGTAGTTGTGGCCCTCCCACGGCATGAACGCCACGAGCAGGTTGCGGCCCAGCGCCAGCTCCCCCTGGTCGGTCGAGGGGCCGTCGGCGAGGACCGTGCCGGCCTCGACGTGGGTGCCCTCCACCGCGAGGACGCGCTGGTTGTACGAGGTGCCCTGGTTGGAGCGGCGGAACTTCGCCAGCCGGTAGGTGCTGGTCGTGCCGTCGTCGTTGGCCACGGTCACCGCGTCGGCGGAGACCTGCGTCACCGCGCCCGGCTTCTCGGCCACGAGCACGTCGCCGGCGTCCACGGCCGCGTGCAGCTCCATGCCCGTGCCCACCAGGGGCGCCTCGGCGCGCACCAGCGGCACCGCCTGGCGCTGCATGTTCGAGCCCATGAGCGCGCGGTTGGCGTCGTCGTGCTCGAGGAAGGGGATCATCGCCGTCGCCACCGACACCATCTGGCGCGGGGAGACGTCCATGTAGTCGACCTCGTCGGCCGGCACGAACTCGGCCTCGCCGCCCTTCGCGCGCACCAGGACGCGCGCCTCGGCGAAGGAGCCGTCGCCCGTCAGCGGCGCGTTGGCCTGCGCGATGACGTGCTCGTCCTCCTCGTCCGCGGTCAGGTAGTGCACCTCGTCGGAGACGCGGCCGGCGACCACCCGGCGGTACGGGGTCTCCACGAAGCCGAACGGGTTGATCCGCCCGTAGCTGGACAGCGACCCGATCAGGCCGATGTTCGGGCCCTCCGGGGTCTCGATCGGGCACATGCGCCCGTAGTGCGAGGGGTGCACGTCGCGCACGTCCATGCCGGCGCGGTCGCGCGAGAGGCCGCCGGGGCCGAGCGCGGACAGGCGGCGCTTGTGGGTCAGACCGGCCAGCGGGTTGGTCTGGTCCATGAACTGGCTGAGCTGGCTCGTCCCGAAGAACTCCTTGATGGAGGCCACGACGGGGCGGATGTTGATCAGCGTCTGCGGTGTGATCGCCTCGACGTCCTGGGTCGTCATCCGCTCGCGGACGACGCGCTCCATGCGCGAGAGGCCGGTGCGCACCTGGTTCTGGATCAGCTCGCCGACCGCGCGCAGGCGCCGGTTGCCGAAGTGGTCGATGTCGTCGACCTCGACGCGGATCTCGGCGTCCTGGCCGCCGCGGCGACCCTTCATCGTCGAGCCCCCGGCGTGCAGGGTGACCAGCAGCCGGATCGTGGCGACGATGTCCTCGACCGAGAGGGTGCCCGCGCTCAGCGGCTCCTCCAGCCCCAGCTTGCGGTTGAGCTTGTAGCGGCCGACCTTCGCCAGGTCGTAGCGCTTGGGGTTGAAGTACAGGTTCTCGAGCAGCGTCTGGGCCGCCTCGCGCGTCGGGGGCTCGCCCGGGCGCAGCTTGCGGTAGATGTCGAGCAGCGCCTCGTCCTGGCCAGCGGTGCTGTCCTTCTCCAGCGTCGCCCGCACCGACTCGAACTGCCCGAACTCCTCGAGGATCTGGGCGTCGGTCCAGCCCAGCGCCTTGAGCAGCACCGTGACCGACTGCTTGCGCTTGCGGTCGATGCGCACACCGACCATGTCGCGCTTGTCGACCTCGAACTCCAGCCACGCGCCGCGCGACGGGATGATCTTTGCGGTGAAGACGTCCTTGTCGGAGGTCTTGTCGATGGCGCGCTCGAAGTAGGCGCCCGGGGAGCGCACGAGCTGGGAGACGACGACGCGCTCGGTGCCGTTGATGACGAACGTGCCGCGCGGGGTCATGAGCGGGAAGTCGCCCATGAAGACCGTCTGGCTCTTGATCTCGCCGGTGGTGGCGTTCATGAACTCGGCCGTGACGAACAGCGGCGCGGCGTAGGTCATGTCCCGCTCCTTGCACTCCTCCAGGGAGTACTTGGGCGGCTCGAAGCGGTGGTCGCGGAAGGACAGCGACATGGAGCCCGAGAAGTCCTCGATCGGGGAGATCTCCTCGAAGATGTCCTCGAGGCCGGAGGTCTCGGGGACCTCGCCGGTGGTCTTGGCCTGGGCGACGCGCTCGCGCCAGCGCTCGTTGCCGAGCAGCCAGTCGAAGCTCTCCGTCTGGAGGGCGAGCAGGTCGGGGACGTCGAGCGGTTCGCGGATCTTGGCGAAGGAGACGCGGCGGGTGGCCGCGGAGGTGGAGCTGGAGCGGAGCGAGGTGCGCGAGGCGACCAAGAGGAGTCCTTCCACGGGCCTGCAGGCGATGCGTGCGCGCGCCGATCGACCCTCGACCGGTACCGGCCTCAGGTGAGCATGGGTGTGCGCAAACCGGTAGCCTAGCCCGCCCGAGCGCACAAGTCCAACGGCGCGTCCGGGGGGCGCGGTCTCCGTCGACCGCTGGTGCTCCCGTGGCGGCGTCGAGCATGCACGCCGTCCTCGGGCACGTCAAGCAGCGGCGCGCCGGAGCACGCTGTCGGTACCGCACCCACCTCAGCGCCGCACGCCCCCTGCGCATTCCCGCCCCGCACGCGCCGGCGGCGCCGGCCCCCTGCGCGGGGACCGGCGCCGCCGGCGGTGCCGTGGTGCTGGTGGTGCCGTGGTGCTGGCCGTGCTCGTGGTGCTGCTGCCTCAGGCAGCGCGCCTCACTTGACGGAGACGGTCGCGCCGGCGCCCTCGAGCTGCGCCCGGGCCTTGTCGGCGGCGTCCTTGGCGACCTTCTCCAGGACGGGCTTGGGGGCGCCGTCCACGAGGTCCTTGGCCTCCTTCAGGCCGAGGCTGGTCAGGGCGCGCACCTCCTTGATGACCTGGATCTTCTTGTCGCCGGCGGCCTCGAGGACGACGTCGAACTCCGTCTGCTCCTCGGCGGCCTCGGCCTCGGCGCCACCGCCACCGGCGGCCGGGGCGGCGCCCGCGACGGCGATGGGGGCCGCGGCGGTGACCTCGAAGGTCTCCTCGAACTTCTTCACGAACTCCGACAGCTCGATCAGCGTCATGTCCTTGAACGCGTCGAGCAGCTCGTCGGTGGACAGCTTCGCCATGGTGGCGTCCTCCTCGCTGGGTGGTGCACGGTCTGGGCGGTGGATCGGGGTGGTGCGGTGAGGCGGCTCAGGCCTCGGACGCCGCCTGCTCCGCCGCGGGGGCGTCGTCGGCGGGCGCGGCCGGGGCCGGCGCGCCGCCGGCCTCCTCGACCTTGGCGCGCAGCGCGTCCACGGTGCGGACGGCCTGCGACAGCGGCGCGTTGAACAGGTACGCGGCGCGCGTGAGCGACGCCTTCAGCGCGCCGGCCAGCTTGGCCAGCAGGACCTCGCGGGACTCCAGGTCCGCGAGGCTGGAGACGTCGGCGGCCGTGAGGGCGCGGCCCTCGAGGTACCCGCTCTTGATCACCAGCTGGGGGTTGGTGCGGGCGAACGCGCGCAGGCCCTTGGCGGCCTCCACGGGGTCGCCGGTGATGAACGCGATCGCGGTGGGGCCGGACAGCTGGCCGTCGAACGCGTCGAGGCCCGCCTGCTTGGCCGCGATGGCGGTGAGGGTGTTCTTCACGACCGCGTAGCTGCCGTGCTCGCCGAGCGAGCGGCGCAGCTCCTTGAGCTGGGCGACGGTCAGCCCGCGGTACTCGGTCAGAACCCCCGCGCTGGACGTGCGGAACCGGTCCGTGAGCTCGGCGACTGCTGCCGCCTTGTCAGGCCTGGCCATGGACCCTCCTTCCCGGGGTGGTTGCCGGTGCACGGGACGTGCGGGAAGGGCCCGGACGCGCGGAGAGCCCCGGCGCAGGGCGCACGGGGCTCGCAGGGCCGCGCGCAGCGCGGCCGGGGATCTCGTCACACCTGCGCTGGACGCCCGCGGAGCGGGACCTTCGGCCTCCCTGGCGGGCGGCGACCGGCGGTCTTCGGCATCGACCAGGATACACGCCCGCGCGGGCGCGCTCACCACATGGCGAGGGCCGCCGTCCCGCTGCAGCAGCGGGGCGGCGGCCCTCGGGCGCGCGTCGAGCCAGGGCTCAGGCGGGAGCGTCCGCCTCCAGCAGGTCGCGGGTGCGGCTCGGGTCCACCGGCACGCCCGGGCCCATGGTGGTGGCGATGGTCGCCTTCTCCACGTACCGGCCCTTGGACGCCGCGGGCTTCAGGCGCAGCACCTCCTCGAGGGCGGCGGCGTAGTTCTCCACGAGCTGCTGCTCGCCGAAGGAGACCTTGCCGATCACGAAGTGCAGGTTCGCGTGCTTGTCGACGCGGAACTCGATCTTGCCGCCCTTGATCTCGGTGACGGCCCGGGCGACGTCCATGGTCACCGTGCCGGTCTTCGGGTTCGGCATCAGGCCGCGCGGGCCGAGCACGCGGCCGAGGCGGCCGACCTTGCCCATGAGGTCCGGCGTGGCGACGGCGGCGTCGAAGTCGAGGAAGCCGCCGGCGACGCGCTCGATCAGCTCGTCGCCGCCGACGACGTCCGCGCCCGCGGCCTCGGCCTGCGCGGCACGCTCGCCGGTGGCGAAGACCAGCACGCGGGCGGTCTTGCCGGTGCCGTGCGGCAGGTTCACGGTGCCGCGGACCATCTGGTCGGCCTTGCGCGGGTCCACGCCGAGGCGCAGCGCCACCTCCACGGTGGCGTCGTAGGCGGTGACCGAGGTGTCCTTGGCGAGGCGGACGGCCTCGAGGGGTGCGTAGGAGCGCTCGCGGTCGATCTTCTCGGCGGCGGCGCGGTAGGCCTTGCTGCGCTTCACGGGTCTTCTCCTGGGTCGTGGTCGGCGGGCCGGGCGGCCCTCCCACCGGCGCGGGGTGCCCGCGCCGTGCGTCGTGCGGCGCCCCGGGGGACGCACCGGGTGCAGCGCGCGGGAGGGCGCGCTGCTTCCCGGGTCAGTCCTGGACGGTGATGCCCATCGAGCGGGCGGTGCCCGCGATGATCTTGCTGGCGGCGTCGACGTCGTTGGCGTTGAGGTCGGCCATCTTCTGCTCGGCGATCTCGCGCACCTGGGCGGTGCTCAGGGAGGCCACCTTGGTGGTGTGCGGGGTGCCGGAGCCCTTGGCGACGCCGGCGGCCTTCTTGATCAGCTCCGCCGCGGGCGGGGTCTTGAGGACGAAGGTGAAGGAGCGGTCCTCGTAGACCGTGATCTCGACCGGGATCACGTTGCCGCGCTGGGCCTCGGTCGCGGCGTTGTAGGCCTTGCAGAACTCCATGATGTTCACGCCGTGCTGGCCCAGGGCGGGGCCGATCGGCGGGGCCGGCGTGGCCGCACCGGCGTTGATCTGCAGCTTGATGAGCCCGGAGACTCGCTTCTTGGGGGGCATGGCGGTCCTCGTGTCGGTCGCCGGGTCGCTGCCCGGCGCGGTGCGGGGTCGGTGCGGGAGTCGGTGCGTGGGTGCTGTGGTGCGCGGCGTCAGATCTTGGCGACCTGGCCGAAGGAGAGCTCGACCGGCGTCTCGCGGCCGAAGATGGAGACCAGGACCTGCACGGTGCGGCGGTCCACGTTGATCTCCGAGATCGTCGCCGGCATGGTCTCGAAGGGGCCCTCCATGACCGTGACGGACTCGCCGACCTCGAAGTCGACCTCGGTGACCGGGGCCGGCCGGCTGGCCGCCCTGGTCTCCTTGGGGGCGAGCGTCGGGGCGAGCATGGAGAAGACCTCCTCCAGGCTCAGCGGCACCGGCTGGTGGGTGTGCCCGACGAAGCCGGTCACGCCGGGGGTGTGCCGCACGGCGCCCCAGGACTCGTCCGTGAGGTCCATGCGCACGAGCACGTAGCCCGGGATGCGCACGCGGCGCACCGTCTTCGGCTGCCCGTTCTTGATCTCCCGGACCTCCTCCATGGGCACCTCGACCTGGAAGATGTAGTCCTCCATGTTGAGGCTGGAGATGCGGTTCTCCAGGTTGCCCTTCACCCGGTTCTCGTAGCCGGCGTAGGAGTGCACGACGTACCAGTCGCCCGGCGCCCGGCGCAGCTGCGCCTTGAACTCCTCGACGGGGTCGACGTCGTCGTCCTCGCCGCCCGCGGTGGCCGGAGCGGTGTCCGCAGCGGGCGCCGCGGAGGGAGCGGTCGCCGCGGCCGCAGCGGCGTGCTGCTCGTCCTCCGGGGCGTCGTCGACGCCGAGCCGGACGTCGAGGTCGACGTCCAGGTAGCCGCCGGTGCTCCCGCTCTCGGGGGTGTTCTCGGACACGGTGGGACCTGCTTCCTGCGGTGGTGCCGGGTGGGAGCTCGGGCTGGCGCGGACGGCGGCGGGTCAGCCGCCCCCGCCGAGGACCCACAGCACCAGCCGCCCGAACCCGAGGTCGAGGAGGGAGACGTAGACCATCACCACGACCACGAACACGAGCACGACCGACGTGTAGGTCACCAGCTCGTCGCGCGTGGGGCGCACGACCTTCTTCAGCTCGGCGACGACCTGGCGCAGGAACAGCGAGAGGCGGGCGAGGAGGCCCGGGCGGCGCTGCGGGCGCGACGGGGCGCCGTGGGCGCCACCCGCTCGGGTCTCGGTCACGTGGCTCCTGCGCCTCTCCTGTCGACTGCGTGCTGGCGGTCGCCGCGCGGCGTCCGACGTCCTGTGCGGGCCCCGCCGGCGGACCGGCGGGGCGCTCGCGCAGGGCAGGTGGGACTCGAACCCACAACCGCCGGTTTTGGAGACCGGTGCGCTGCCAGTTGCGCCACTGCCCTTCGGCAGCGACCGCCCCCGCCGCACCGGCACCCGTGGTGCGGCCAGCGGGCAGCACGGAGCCACCGGGCGCCCAGCATACGCGGCGGCGGCGTCCCGGGTCGAACCGCCGCACCGCCGGCCCCGCACCGCACGTCCCGGTCGAGGCCGCGGGCGCGCGGTGGGAGGATCCTGCGACGTGAGCCAGCCGCCCGCCGCAGCCCCCTCCCCCGCACCCGCCCCCGCCCGCGCCGCCGGGCGGCGCGTCTCCGCCCGCGTCGGCGGCATCGCCGAGTCGGCCACGCTCGCCGTGGACGCGCGGGCGAAGGCGCTGAAGGCGGCCGGCCGGCCGGTGATCGGCTTCGGCGCGGGCGAGCCGGACTTCCCCACCCCGGAGGCGATCGTGCAGGCCGCCGTCGCGGCGTGCCGCGACCCGCGCGACCACCGCTACACCCCCGCCGCCGGGCTGCCCGAGCTGCGCGCCGCGATCGCGGCCAAGACCGCCCGCGACTCCGGGTACGAGGTGGCCCCCGAGCAGGTGCTCGTCACCAACGGCGGCAAGCAGGCCGTCTACACGGCCTTCGCGACGCTGCTCGACCCCGGCGACGAGGTGCTGCTGCCCGCGCCGTACTGGACGACGTACCCCGAGGCCGTCCGCCTGGCCGGCGGGGTGCCGGTGGAGGTCTTCGCCGGCGAGGACCAGGGCTACCTGGTCACCGTCGAGCAGCTGGAGGCCGCGCGCACCAGCGCGACGAAGGTGCTCCTGCTGTGCTCGCCGTCCAACCCGACCGGCGCGGTCCACCCGCCCGAGCTGGTGCGCGAGATCGGGCGCTGGGCGGCCGAGGCCGGGATCTGGGTGGTCGCCGACGAGATCTACGAGCACCTCGTCTACGACGGCGCCGTGGCCGCCTCGGCGCCGGTGCAGGTGCCGGAGCTCGCCGAGCGCTGCGTCGTGCTCAACGGGGTGGCCAAGACGTACGCGATGACCGGCTGGCGCGTGGGCTGGATGATCGGCCCGACCGACGTCGTGCGGGCGGCGACGAACCTGCAGTCGCACCTGACGTCGAACGTCGCCAACGTCTCCCAGCGCGCGGCGCTCGCGGCGGTCAGCGGCGACCTGAGCGCGGTGGCGGCGATGCGCGAGGCGTTCGACCGGCGCCGCCGCACGATGGTCTCGATGCTCTCGGACGTCGACGGGGTCGAGTGCCCGATGCCGCAGGGGGCGTTCTACGCCTACCCGAGCGTGCACGGGGTGCTCGGGCGCAGCATCCGCGGGCGCACGCCGACGACGTCCGCGGATCTGGCGGAGCTGGTGCTGGAGGAGGCCGAGGTCGCCGTCGTGCCCGGCGAGGCGTTCGGGCCCTCCGGCTACCTGCGCCTGTCGTACGCGCTCGGGGACGACGACCTCGTCGAGGGCGTCGGCCGGATCCAGGCCCTGCTCGCCGAGGCCCGCTGACCCGGCGCCACCGCGTCCTGCGCGCGGGTCAGAGGGAGCAGCCGACGAGGTCGGGCTCGGGGACGAGCTCGAGGCCGAACCGCTCGCGCACCCCGTCGCGCACCTCGCGCGCCAGCGCCAGGACGTCGGCCGCGCTCGCGCCGCCCCGGTTGGTCAGGGCGAGGGTGTGCTTGGTCGAGATGGCCGCCGGGCCGGGCAGCCCGTGGCCGCGGGCGAAGCCGGCGTGCTCGATCAGCCACGCCGCGCTGGTCTTCACGCGCCCGCCGCCGGCGTCGAAGCGGGGCGCGCCCTGCGGCAGCGCGGCCGCCGCCGCGGCGTCGAGCACCGGGTTGGTGAAGAACGAGCCGGCGCTCCAGGTGTCGGGGTCGTGCGCGTCCACGACCATCCCGCGCCGGCGGCGCAGGCGCAGGACGGCCTCGCGCACGTCCGCCAGCGGCACCCGCTGCCCGACCGCGACGCCGAGCTCTCCCGCGAGCGCGGGGTAGCGCACGGGCGTCGACAGCTCGGAGAGGGCCAGCTGGAAGACGACGTCGAGGACGACGAAGCGGCCCGGCTCGGCCTTGAAGCGCGACCAGCGGTAGCCGAAGCCGCACTCGGCGGCGGCGAAGGTGCGCCGCCGGCCCTCGCGCCGGTCCCAGGTGGTGACGCGAGCGAGGGTGTCCGCGACCTCCTGGCCGTAGGCGCCGACGTTCTGCACGGGCGTGGCGCCGGTCGACCCCGGGATGCCGGACATGGCCTCCATCCCCGCGAGGCCGTCCGCCACGGTGCGGGCGACCAGGGCGTCCCAGTCCTCCCCCGCCGCGACCCGCACCAGCGCCCCGCCGCAGGCGTCGGCGGACTCCACCCGCACGCCGCCGGTGCGCACGAGCACGACGGTGCCGTCGAACCCGCCGTCCCCGACGAGCAGGTTCGACCCGCCGCCGACCACGAGCACCGGCTGCCCCGCCGCGTCGGCGGAGCGGACGGCGTCCACGAGCTCGTCCTCGGTGCGCGCTCCCACGAGGCGCCGGGCCGGCCCGCCGACGCGCAGCGTGGTCAGGTCTGCCAGGCGCACGACGGCGCCCGCGGTGGGAGCGCCCGCAGGAGCGCCGACGGGGGTGCTCGCGGCGGTGCTCGCGGCGGTGCTCGCGGCGGTGGTCGCGGGGGTGCTCACGAGCGACCAGGCTAGGCGTCGGCCGGCGCCGCGGCGCGCTCCCGGCGCTCCGCGGCCGGCGGCGAGGCCGCCACGCGGCTGACGAGCAGGGACGGCACGGCGACGGCCGCGACGACGAGCAGGGCGGAGAGCACGCCGACGCGGTCGCCGAGGAAGCCCAGCAGCGGGGGGCCGGCGAGGAAGGCCGTGTACCCGATGGTGGAGACCGCGCTGACCCGCTGCGCCGCGCGCACCGGGTCGTCGGCGGCGGCGCTGATGCCCACGGGGAAGCCGAGCGAGGCGCCGGCGCCCCACACCAGGGCCCCGACCACGGCGACGGCGTAGGAGCCGCCGAGGACGAAGACCAGCACGCCGGCCAGGGACAGCAGCATCGTCGCGCGCAGCACGGGCACGCGGCCCCAGCGGTCCAGCGCCCTCGTGCCCGCCAGGCGCGCGATCGTCATGGCCGTGACGAAGGCCGCGAAGCCGAGGGCGCCGAGCGCGGGCGAGGCGCCGTACCCGTCGACCAGGGCGATGCTCAGCCAGTCGTTCGCGGTGCCCTCGGTGAAGGCGGCCGAGAGCACCAGGACGCCGACGAGCAGCGTGCGCCCCTCGGTCCAGGCCGACAGCGCCGAGCCGCGCCCGCCGTGCGCCGCGCCACCGCCCGAGGGCGCCCCGCCCACGGCGCGCGGCAGGAACGAGCGCGCCTGGACGACGACGACGGTCGCGGCCAGCACCGCCACGACGGCCAGGTGCACCTGCACCGGGACCCGCAGCCACGCGGCCAGCGCGCCGCCGGCCGCACCGGCCACCGTGCCGGAGCTGAACCCGGCGTGGAAGGCCGGCATGATGCTGCGGCCCAGGTGGCGCTCGACGGCGGCGCCCTCGAGGTTCATCGCGACGTCCCACAGGCCCATCCCGACGCCGAGGGCCAGCAGCCCCGCCCCGGTGAGCAGCGGCGAGTGCAGCAGGTGGGCGGCGACGCCGGCCCAGGCGAGCCCCGCGGTGGTGAGCACCGCGGAGGCCGCGACGGTCGCGGCCGGGCCCACGCGCGCCGCGATGCCCCCGGCGAGCGGCAGGGCCGCCACCGACCCGACCGCGCCCACGAGGAGCAGCAGCCCGAGCCGGCCCGGGCTCAGCGCAAGCGCCTCCTGGGTCTCGGGCAGGCGCGAGACCCAGGAGGCGAACCCGAAGCCGTTGAGGGCGAAGGCGGCGAAGACCGCGGTGCGGGCCGCCAGGACGGCGCGGCGGGACGGCGCGGGCGCGGCCGAGGACCCGGAGGACGGCGCGGAGGACGAGGGCACGGTGCTCCCAGGAGGCCGGCGGGACGAGGGCCCGCTGCAGATCGAATCGATTCGACACCTATCGTCGACCCCGTGCCAGCCACCGGTCAAGCCAGCGGCGCGCCGCCGCGCCGGCCGACGCTGCGGGACGTCGCCGCGCGCGCGGAGGTCTCGGCGTCCACGGCGTCGCTGGCCTTCGCCGGCGACGCCCGCGTGGCGCCCCCCACGCGCGAGCGGGTGCTGGCCGCGGCCGCCGAGCTCGGGTACCCGGGCCCGGACCCCCTGGCGCGCTCGCTGCGCCAGGGGCGCTCGGGCGTCGTCGGCGCGGTGGTCGGGGAGCGGCTCGGCTACGCCTTCGCCGACCCGTTCGCGGTCGCCACCCTCGACGGGCTCGCCGAGGAGGTCGGGGCGCTGGGCTCCGCGCTGCTCCTGCTCTCGGGCGGCGAGGACGACGATCGGCGCCTGGCGCGGGTGGCGCACGTGCCCGTGGACGCCGTCGTCTACGCCACCTGCGGCGGGCCGGCGGACCCGGCCGTGGACCTGCTGCTGCGCCGCGGCGTGCCCGTGGTGGGCATCGAGGGCCCGCGCGCGCCCGGGGTGCACCTCGTCGACGTCGACAACCGCGGCTCCAGCGCGGATCTCGCGCGCGAGCTCGTGCGCCTGGGCCACCGGCGCGTCGCGGTGGCCACCCTCCCGTGGCGCCTGGACGGGCGGCGGGGGCCGCTGGACGCCGCTCGCCGGTGCGCGGCGCCCGGCTACGACGACGCGCGCCTGCGGCTGCTGGGCGTCGAGGACGTGCTCGCCCCGAGCGGCGTGTGGGAGTGCGCCGGCAACCAGCGCGAGGAGGGCGCGCTGGCGGCGCGGGCCCTGCTCGCCGACGGCGCCGGGCGCCCCCTGCCCCCCGGCCGCCGCCCCACCGCGCTGGTCGCGCAGTCGGACCTGCTGGCGGTGGGCGCGGTGCTCGCCGCGCAGGAGCTGGGGCTGCGCGTGCCGCAGGACGTCTCGGTCGCCGGCTACGACGGCATCGAGACGCCCTGGCTGGGCGGCGCGGTGCTCACCACGGTCGAGCAGCCGGCGGCGGAGAAGGGCCGGGCCGCCGGGCGGATGGTGGCCGCGCTGCTGCGCGGGGAGTCCCCGCCGGACGTGGACCTGCCGGTGCGGCTGCGGCGCGGCACGACCACCGGGCCGCCCCCGCTCTGAACCGGCGCGAGCCGGCCTGGGCCGGCAGCAGCCGCGTCAGGGCAGGCGGACCACCGCTCGGGCGCGGCCGAGGACCGCCGAGCCCCCGCAGCGCGCCGCGAGGTCGATGCGCGCCGTGCCCGCCTCGGGGTCCAGCGCTGCCACGGTGCCCGTGACGTCCACGACCGCGGCGCCCTCGGCGGGCACGGGCACCAGGCCGGTGAAGCGCACCCCGTAGTCGAGCACCGCGGCCGGGTCGCCGCACCAGTCGACGACGAGCCGCACGGCGCCGGCCATCGTGAGCATGCCGTGGGCGATCACGTCCGGCAGGCCGGCCGCGGCCGCCGTCCGCTCGTCCCAGTGGATGGGGTTGAGGTCGCCGCTGGCACCGGCGTAGCGCACGAGGTCCGCGCGCACGAGGGCGATGCTGAGGGTGCCGACCTGCTGCCCGACGGCGAGGTCGGCCAGGCGCGGCCGGTCCTCGGGGACGGGCGAGGCCGCGCTCACGCGGCGCCCCGCACGACGAGCATCGAGGTGGCCGTGCACACGGGCTCGCCGTCCTCGGCGGTGATCTCGCTGCGCATGGTCACCAGGTCGTTGCCTCCCATGCTCCGCACGCCGTCCACGTGCAGCGCCGCCACGAGGCGGTCGCCGGCGACGATCGGCCGGTGGTGGGTGAAGCGCTGCTCGCCGTGCACGACGCGGCTGAGGTCGATGCCGGCGGCGGGGTCGCGCACGAGGCGCGCCTCGCTGCGCTGGGCGACGACGACGGCGAACGTCGGCGGGGCGACGACGTCCGGGTGGCCCAGCTCGCGGGCGGCGCGGGGGTCGACGTGCGCCGGGTGCACCGGGCGGCCGGCGGCCGTGGCCTCCGCGAAGGCGCGCAGCACCTCCCGCCCGACCTCGTACACGTCGTCCGGCGGGTAGGTGCGCCCGAGGATCGCGGGGTCGACGGCCACGGTGCCTCCTGCGGGGTGGGCTGGGACGGCGCAGCGGCCGCCCCGTGGGGGACGGCCGCTGCGGGACGCGCGCCGGGAGCGCCGCGGACCTCGCCTCAGCGGGTCTCGCGGTGCACGGTGTGGCGCTGGTCGCGCGGGCAGAACTTCTTCATCTCCAGGCGGTCCGGGTCGTTGCGCCGGTTCTTCCGGGTGATGTAGTTGCGCTCCTTGCACTCCGTGCAGGCCAGGGTGATCTTCGGCCGGACGTCGGCGGTCTTGCTGGCCACGGCGGTGCCTTCTCTCGTGCTCTGGTGCGTCGACGGGGGTGCGCGGACCGGTGGAGGGCCGCTGCGGCGCGCCGGGCGCCGGCGCGCCATCCTACGCGCTCGCGCAGGACGGGGCGGGCACGCACGGCGCCGGCCCGGTGGCCCGGTAGCGGGGGCGGGACTCGAACCCGCGACACAACGATTATGAGCCGTTTGCTCTAACCACCTGAGCTACCCCGCCGGGTGCCGGTGCGGCCGCCGGAGCGGCCGCACCGGATCCAGAGCCCCGATAGGGAATCGAACCCTAGACCTTCTCCTTACCATGGAGACGCTCTGCCGACTGAGCTATCGGGGCGGCGCGGGGCAGCCTACACGGCCCGGAAGGGGCCGTGCAGGACCGCCGCGCTGTGGCAGGTGCAGGATTCGAACCTGCGTAGGCTGTGCCGGCTGATTTACAGTCAGCTCCCTTTGGCCGCTCGGGCAACCTGCCGCGGGAGCGAGGATAGCAACCGCCGGGCGACGGGCGGACCGGGCCGCCCGACGAGCCGCACGAACCGGAGGACCAGCGTGGCCAGCGAGTCGTCGTTCGACGTCGTCAGCAAGGTCGACCGCCAGGAGGTCGACAACGCCGTCAACCAGGCCGCCAAGGAGATCTCCCAGCGCTACGACTTCAAGGGCACGGGCGCCTCGGTCGCCTGGAGCGGGCAGGGCATCGTGATGACCGCCGACAGCGAGGACCGCGTCAACGCGGTGCTCGACGTCCTGCAGACCAAGCTCATCCGCCGCGGCGTCTCCCTGAAGGCCCTCGACACCGGCGAGCCGCGCCCGTCCGGGCGGGAGTACCGCCTGGAGGCCTCGCTCAAGGAGGGCCTCTCGCAGGAGGACGCGAAGAAGATCGGCAAGATCATCCGCGACTCGGGGCCGAAGGGCGTCAAGACCCAGGTCACCGGGGACGAGATGCGCGTGAGCGCCAAGAGCCGCGACGACCTGCAGGCCGTCATCGCGCTGCTCAAGGGCTCCGACCTCGACGTCGCCCTGCAGTTCGTCAACTACCGCTGAGCCGTGGCGGCCCGCCGCGCCAGCCGGCGCAGCACGCCCTACGGCGACGCGCCGGCGCAGGTGGCGGACCTGTGGCTGCCCTCCGGCGAGGCCTCGCGGGTCGCGGTGCTCGTGCACGGCGGCTACTGGCAGGCCGGGTACGACCGCGACCTGCAGGAGCAGCTGGCCGTCGACCTCGTCGCCGGCGGCTGGGCGGTGTGGAACGCGGACTACCGCGCCGTCGGGGACGGCGGCGGGTGGCCGGCGACGCTGGCGGACGTCGCCGCCGCGGTCGACGCGCTCGGTCCCGCCGCGCGCGAGCACGGCCTGCCGCTGGACCGGGTGGCCTCCGCCGGGCACTCCGCGGGCGGCCAGCTGGCGCTGTGGGCCGCCGCGCGCGACCGGCTGCCGCAGGGAGCGCCCGGCGCGGCGGCGACCGGCTCGCCGCAGGTGCGCCCGGCGGCCGTGGTGGCGCAGGCCGCCGTGGCCGACCTGGTCGCCGCGCACCGGCTGGGGCTCGGTGACGGCGCGGTCGCGTCCCTGCTGGGCGGCGGCCCGCAGCAGGTGCCCGAGCGCTACGCCGCGGCCGACCCCTCCCGGCTGCTGCCCCTGGGCGTGCCGCTGCTCGTGGTCACGGGCGAGGACGACGACCTCGTGCCGCCGTCGATGTCGCAGCGCCTCGCCGCGGCCGCCCGCGCCGCCGGGGACGACGCGGTGCTCGAGGTCGTCCCCGGCGAGGACCACTTCGCGCACCTGGACCCGGCCTCGCGCTGCTGGGCGCTGACCCGCGCCTGGCTGGACGCCGTCCTGCCCCCGACCTGAGGCGCCCCGCTCGCCCGGCGCGCCCCGCTCGCCCGGCGCGCCCCGCTCGCCCGGCGTCCTGACCCGACGTGCTGCGGCGCGGCCTGCTGAGCACGGGGCGCCCCCGTGCCCGTCCTACGAGCACCGGGCGCCCCCGTGCTCAGCCGAGGTGAGCACGGGGGCGCTCGGTCGCCGGACCGCTCGCCGGGGCGAGGCCCGTCAGCAGCCGCGGTGGGCCGGTCAGTAGCCGCGGTAGCCGGTGGCCATCGCCTCGAGGCGGGCGATGCGCTCCGGCATCGGCGGGTGCGTGGAGAAGAACCGCTGCACGTCGCCGGACCGGAACGGGTTGGCGATCATCATGTGGCTGGCGGAGACCAGCTGGCGCTCGGGAGCCAGCGGGCGGGCCCGCACCCCCATCTCCAGCTTGCGCAGCGCCGAGGCGAGGGCGAGCGGGTCGCCGGTCAGCCGGGCCCCGTCCTCGTCGGCGTCGTACTCGCGCGTGCGGGAGATGGCCATCTGCACCACGCCGGCCGCGATCGGGCCGAGGACCAGCACGAGCATCCCCGCGAACGGGTTGCGGTTCTCGCGGTCGCCGCCGAAGAACATCGCCATGTAGGCGAGGTAGGTGATGGCGCTGGCCAGCGCCGCCGCGATCGAGGACGTGAGGATGTCGCGGTTGTACACGTGCATGAGCTCGTGCCCGAGCACGCCCCGCAGCTCGCGCTCGTCGAGGATCTGCAGGATCCCCTCGGTGCAGCACACCGCGGCGTTGGCGGGGTTGCGGCCGGTGGCGAACGCGTTGGGGGCCGCGGTCGGCGAGACGTACAGGCGCGGCATCGGCTGGCCGGCGCGCTCCGACAGCTCCCGCACGATGCGGTGCATCACCGGCTGCTCGTACTCGGTCACCGGCCGCGCGCGCATGGCGCGGATGGCGAGCTTGTCGCTGTTCCAGTACGAGATGCCGGTGATGAGCAGCGAGAGGACCAGGCCGATGGTCAGCGCTCCCGTGCTCTGCCCGAAGAGGAGGTAGCTGGCGCCGAGCACGACTGCCCCGAGCAGGGCGAAGAGCATCGCGGTCTTGGCGCCGTTGTAGTGGCGGTGCATCGAGGTCCCTTCTTGACCGTTCCTTGACCCCAACGCCGAGGCGGTGCCCCACGTTCCCGCCGCGAGCGGCTGTCACGCCCTCGCCGCGGGCGGCTGTCACGTTCCCGCCCCGGGGGGTGTCACGCTCCCGCCCCGCGGGCTGTCACGTTCCCGACGGGACCTCGCGCGACCAGGGCGGCGTGGTGAGGGTCACCTACGATCGGAGCGCCCGGACGGGCATCCCCCTCGCGGACAGGACGTTGACCGCAGCATGAGCAGCAAGCAGGTCCAGCAGCTGGCGCGCGTCGTCATCCGGTTCGCCGGCGACTCCGGCGACGGCATGCAGCTGACCGGTGACCGCTTCACCGCCGAGACCGCGACCCTCGGCAACGACCTCGCCACGCTGCCTAACTTCCCGGCCGAGATCCGCGCCCCCGCCGGCACGCTGCCGGGCGTCTCCAGCTTCCAGCTGCACTTCGCCGACCACGACATCACCACCCCCGGCGACGCACCCGACGTGCTCGTGGCGATGAACCCGGCGGCCCTGAGGGCGAACCTGGGCGAGGTGCCCCGCGGCGGCACGGTGATCATCGACACCGACGAGTTCACCAAGCGCAACCTCGCCAAGGTCGGCTACGGCACCAGCCCGCTGGACGACGGCAGCCTGGACTCCCACCAGGTGCACGCGCTGCCCATGACCTCGATGACCGTGCAGGCGCTCTCGGACCTGCAGCTGTCGCGCAAGGAGGCCGAGCGGGCGAAGAACATGTTCGCCCTCGGCCTGCTCTCGTGGCTCTACGACCGCCCCACCGAGGCGACCGAGCGCTTCCTGACGGCGAAGTTCGCCCGCCGCGCCCAGGTGCTCGAGGCGAACCTGCGCGCCTTCCGCGCCGGGTGGGCCTACGGGGAGACCACCGAGGCCTTCGCCGTGCGCTACACCGTCCCGGCGGCCCCGGCCGAGCGCGGCACCTACCGCAACATCACGGGCAACACCGCGCTCGCGCACGGCCTCGTCGCCGCGGCACACCGCTCGGGCCTGCCGCTGGTGCTGGGCTCGTACCCGATCACCCCGGCCAGCGACATCCTGCACACACTCTCGGGCCTGAAGCGCTTCGGCGTGACGACGATCCAGGCCGAGGACGAGATCGCCGGCGTGGGGGCCGCGCTCGGCGCCTCCTTCGGCGGCGCGCTGGGGGTGACGACGACGTCCGGGCCGGGCCTGGCCCTGAAGCAGGAGACGATCGGCCTCGCCGTCTCCCTGGAGCTGCCGCTCGTCGTCGTCGACGTCCAGCGCGGCGGCCCGTCGACGGGCCTGCCGACCAAGACCGAGCAGGCCGACCTGCTGCAGGCCCTGCACGGGCGCAACGGGGAGTCGCCCGTGCCCGTGCTGGCGCCCGCCACGCCCGCCGACTGCTTCGCCGTGGCGATGGACGCCGTCCGCGTCGCCGTCACCTACCGCACCCCGGTGCTGCTGCTCTCCGACGGCTACCTCGCCAACGGCTCCGAGCCGTGGAAGGTGCCGGCGGTCGCGGACCTGCCGGCGGTCGACCCCGACTTCGCCTCCCCCGCCGACACCGGGGGCGCCGGGGAGGGGCCCGCCGAGGGCGGCGCCGGGGCGTTCCAGCCCTACCGGCGCGACCCGGAGACCCTGGCCCGCCCGTGGGCCGTGCCCGGCACGCCCGGCCTGGAGCACCGCGTCGGCGGCGTCGAGAAGGCCGACGTCACGGGCGAGATCTCCTACGACCCCGACAACCACGAGCGCATGGTCGCGCTGCGCCAGGCGAAGGTGGACGGCGTCGCCGTGCCCGACGTCGAGGTCGACGACCCGCTCGGCGACGACGGCGAGGGCGCGCGCGTGCTCGTGCTCGGCTGGGGCTCGACCCACGGGCCGATCGCGGCCGCCGTCCGCCAGGTGCGCCGCGCCGGCCTGCGGGTCGCCTCGGCGCACCTGCGCCACCTCAACCCCTTCCCCGGGAACCTCGGCGACGTCCTGCGCCGCTACGACCGCGTGCTGGTGCCGGAGATGAACCTCGGCCAGCTCGCGATGCTGCTGCGCGCGCGCTACCTCGTGGACGTCGTCTCCCACAGCCGCGTGCGCGGCCTGCCCTTCCCCGCCGCCGAGCTGGCCGAGGCGATCACCGCCCTGGTCGAGCAGTCGGCGCCGTCCCGCACCGACGTCCCGCAGGAGCTGCTCTCGTGACCGCCCTGAACCTCGGCCTGCCCTCGCTGCGCACCGGCACGGACGGCGTGCCCGCCCTGCCCGACGGCGAGGCGCTCGGCAAGAAGGACTTCACCTCCGGCTCGGAGGTGCGCTGGTGCCCCGGCTGCGGGGACTACGCGATCCTCGCCGCCGTGCAGGGCTTCCTGCCCGACCTGGGCCTGCGCCGGGAGAACATCGTCTTCATCTCCGGCATCGGGTGCTCCTCGCGCTTCCCGTACTACCTCGACACGTACGGCATGCACTCGATCCACGGGCGCGCGCCGGCCATCGCCACCGGCCTGGCGACCTCCCGCGAGGACCTGTCGGTGTGGGTGGTCACCGGGGACGGCGACGCGCTGTCCATCGGCGGCAACCACCTCGTCCACGCGATGCGGCGCAACGTGAACCTGACGATCCTGCTGTTCAACAACCGGATCTACGGGCTGACCAAGGGCCAGTACTCCCCCACCTCCGAGGTCGGCAAGGTCACCAAGTCGACCCCGGCCGGCTCCCTCGACGCGCCGTTCAACCCGGTCTCCCTGGCGCTGGGCGCCGAGGCGACGTTCGTGGCCCGCACCCTGGACTCCGACCGCAAGCACCTGACGTCGGTGCTGCGCGCGGCGGCGGAGCACCGCGGCACCTCGCTGGTGGAGATCTACCAGAACTGCCCGATCTTCAACGACGGCGCGTTCGACGTGCTCAAGGACCGGGACGAGTCCCAGGCCCGCCTGGTGCGCCTGGAGCACGGGCAGCCCGTGCGCTTCGGCGCCGAGGGCGCGGAGAAGGTCGTGGTGCGCTCGGCGTCCGGCTTCGGCGTCGAGGTCGTCGACGCCGGCGAGGTCGACTCCAGCGCCGACGGCCGCGAGGTCGTCGTCCACGACGCGCACGCGCCCGACCCCTCGCTCGCCTTCGCCCTCTCGCGCCTGGACGACGTGACGATGGCGCACGTGCCCGTCGGCGTCTTCCGCTCGGTGGCGCGGCCGGCGTACGACGACCTGGCCCGCGAGCAGCTGGCCGCGGCGCGCGAGGCCGTCGGCGGCCGCGCCACCGACGACGACCTCGCGGCCCTGCTCTCGGGGGCCGACACCTGGACGGTCGGGTGAGGCCGGGCCGGCGCCGGTGAGCTCGCGCGCCGGCGTCGCGTTCGGCCTGGGCGCCTACGTCCTGTGGGGCGCCTTCCCGCTGTACTTCCCCCTGCTGGCGCCGGCGGGCTCGCTGGAGGTTCTGGCCCACCGGGTGGTGTGGTCCCTGGCGGTGTGCGCCCTCGCGCTCACCGCCGCCTCGGCGGTGCCGGCGTGGCGGGCCGGCGGGTGGCGGCCGGTGCTGGCGCTGGCCCGCTCCCCCCGCCAGGTCGGCCTGCTCGCGGTGGCGGCGGGGCTGATCGCCGTCAACTGGGGCGTCTACATCTACGCCACCACCTCCGGCCACGTGGTCGAGGCGTCCCTGGGGTACTTCGTCAACCCGCTGGTGACGGTGGCGCTGGCCGTCCTCGTGCTCGGCGAGCGGCTGCGCCGCCTGCAGCGGGTCGCCGTCGCGATCGGCGCCGCGGGCGTCGTCGTCCTGACGGTCGACCACGGGCGCCCCCCGTGGATCGCGGTCGTGCTCGCGCTGAGCTTCGGCGGCTACGGCCTGGCGAAGACGCGGCTCGGGGCGGGGCTGGGAGCGCTGACCTCGCTGACCGCGGAGACCCTGCTGCTCGCACCGGCGGCCCTGGCCTTCCTGGCGTGGCTGGAGGGCAGCGGACGCGGCACCTTCGCGCTCGACGCGCCCGCGCACCCGCTGCTGCTGGCCAGCGCCGGTGTCGTCACCGCCGTGCCGCTGCTGCTGTTCGCCGCCGCCGCGCGGCGCGTGCCGCTGACGACCACGGGCCTGCTGCAGTACGTCACCCCGGTGCTCCAGCTGGCCCTGGGGGTGCTCGTGCTCGGCGAGCACGTGCCGCCCTCGCGCTGGGTCGGGTTCGCGTTCGTGTGGGCCGCCCTGGCCGTGCTCACCGCCGACCTCCTCGGCGCCGGCCGGCGCGCCGCGCCCGCCGCGCCGGGGCCGGCGCGGCTCCCGTCGGGCACGCGGTGATCGTGTCCGAACGCCTCCGGAGCGCCCCTCGGCGACGCTCCGAGGACCGGCACCTGGTGGAGGCGTCCGCGCCGCCGTCCCCTGCGACGATGGGGCGTGCACCGCACCGGCGCCCCCGACCGCCGCAGCGCGGCCCTCGTCGTCGTCGGCGTGCTGCTCGTCGCGGCCAACCTGCGCCCCGCGCTGACGAGCGTGGGCCCGGTGCTGCCCGCGCTGCGCGCGGACCTGGGGCTGTCGGCCACGGCCGCGGGCTGGCTGTCGGCCCTGCCGCTGCTCGCCTTCGCCGCGACGTCCCCGCTGGTGCCCCGGATCGCGCGCGGGCTCGGGGCCGAGCGCACGGTGCTGGTGGCGCTGGCGGTGCTGCTGGCCGGCACCCTGCTGCGCTCGGGCGGAGGGAGCACGGCCCTGTTCGCCGGCACGGTGGTGCTGGCCGGCGGCATCGCCGCGGCCAACGTGCTGCTGCCGGTGGTCGTGGTGGGCGCGCTGCCGCAGCGGGTCAGCGCCGTGACGTCCTGGTACGTCGCCACGATGACCCTCGTCGCCGCGCTGGCCTCCGGGCTGGCCGTGCCCGTGGCCGAGGCCTCGCGCAGCGGCTGGCGCACCGCCCTGGGCTGCTGGTCCGCGCTCGCGGTGCTGGGAGCGGCGCTGTGGCTGCCGACCGCGCTGCGCGCCCGCCGCGAGCGCCGCGCCCGCCGGGCCGCGGGCGCGGCGGCTCCCGCGGCCCGCCGCCTGCCGTGGGGGTCGCCGCTGGCCTGGGCCGTCACGACCTACCTGGCCCTGCAGTCCCTCGGCTTCTACACGATGGTCGCCTGGCTGCCGACGATCGCCGCGGACGCCGGCACCAGCGCTCGCGGTGCAGGCCTGCTGCTGCTGCTCTACCAGCTCGTCGGCCTCGTCGCCGGGCTGCTCGTGCCCCTGCTCGTGCGGCGCTCACCGGACCAGCGAGCGGTCGCGGCGGGTGCCGCCCTGCTCAGCGCGACCGGGTTCGGCGGGCTCGCGCTGCTGCCCTCCTTGGCGCCGGTGTGGGTCTGCTGCGCCGGTGCGGGCGCGGGCCTGTCCTTCACGCTGGCGCTGACGCTCGTGGCGCTGCGCAGCGCCGACGCCCCGGGCGCGGCGTCCCTGTCGGCCATGGCGCAGACGGCCGGCTACCTCGTCGCGGCCGCCGGGCCGCTGCTGGCCGGGGCCCTGGGCGAGGCCACGGGCGGCTGGACGGCGCCGCTGCTGGTGCTGGTGGCCGTGGCGGTGGTCAACGCCGCCGCGGGGCTGCGGGCCGGGCGCTCCGCGGTGGTCGCCTGAGCGGGCGGGCGGCGCCGACCGACCCGCAGCGCTCGGCCCGGGCCGCCGGCTCAGGGCTGCGACGCGTCGAGCCCGCCGCGGGCGACGACCCCGGCGTACCAGCGCCCGCTGTCCTTGACGGTGCGCCGCTGGGTGGCGTAGTCCACGTGCACGATGCCGAAGCGCTTGGAGTACCCGTACGCCCACTCGAAGTTGTCCAGCAGCGACCACAGGTAGTAGCCGCGCACCCGAGCGCCGTCCTCGATCGCCTGGTGCACCGCGGCCAGGTGCTGCTGCAGGTAGGCGATCCGGTCGTCGTCGTGCACCGCGCCGTCCTCGGAGACGACGTCGGGACAGGCCGCGCCGTTCTCCGTCACGTACAGGTCGACCTCGGGGAGCTCGCGCGCCAGGCGCACGAGGAGCTGGTGCAGACCGCGGGGGTCGATGCTCCAGCCCATGTCGGTGTACGGGCCCGGCTGCCGGGGGAACTCGACGTCCTCGCACGCCGGCCAGGCGCTCGCCGCGCCGTCCCCGTGCCCGTCGGACTCGTCCCGCGGGGAGGTGCCGTCCCACGCCCGCACCAGCGTGGGGCTGTAGTAGTTCAGCCCGAGCGCGTCGACCGGCTGGTGGACCAGCTCCAGGTCGCCGTCCTGGACGAAGGACCAGTCGGTGACGGAGGCGGTGTCCTCCAGCACGTCGGCCGGGTAGGACCCGCGCGTCGTCGGGTCGAGGAAGACGCGGTTCTGCAGGCCGTCGACGCGGCGGGCGGCCGCGGCGTCCGCCTCCGAGCCGCTGGCCGGGCGCACCCACGCCAGGTTCAGCGTCAGGGCCACCCGGGCCTGCGGCGCCGCGCGGCGCACCGCCGCGGTGGCCAGCCCGTGGGCGAGGTTGAGGTGGTGCACGGCGGCCAGGGCGGACGCCGGCTCGGTGCGCCCGGGCGCGTGGACGCCGCTGGCGTAGCCGAGGTAGGCGGAGCACCAGGGCTCGTTGAGCGTGATGAACGTGCCGATCCGGTCGCCCAGCCGGCTCGCGACGACCTCGGCGTACTCGGCGAAGCGCTCGGCGGTGGCGCGGTCCGTCCAGCCTCCGGCGTCCTCGAGGGCCTGCGGCAGGTCCCAGTGGTACAGCGTGGCGGCGGGGGTGATGCCGGCGGCGAGCAGCTCGTCGACCAGGCGGGAGTAGAAGTCGACGCCGGCCTCGTTGACCGGGCCCAGCGCGCTCGGGCCCACCTGCGGGGTGATCCGCGGCCAGGCGACCGAGAAGCGGTAGGAGCCGACGCCCAGCTCCCGCATGATCGCGACGTCCTCGCGGTAGCGGTGGTAGTGGTCGTCGGCGACGTCCCCCGTGTCTCCGCCCGCCACCCTGCCGGGGGTGTGGCTGAAGACGTCCCAGATGGACGGCGTGCGGCCGTCCTCGGCCACCGCGCCCTCGATCTGGTACGAGGCGGTCGCCGTGCCCCACACGAACCCGGCCGGGAAGGCCAGGGCGGGTGCGGACGGGCCGGCGGTCTCCTGCGTCGGGCTCATGCGTGGGTGTCCTCGCCTCTCGCCTCAGCTGCTGCGGTCGGTGACGCCGCGCGCGAACGCGACGAGCGCGTCCTTGACCGCGCCCGCGGGCAGGGGGTCCAGGGCGGCGACGGCGTCCTCGCCCCACTGGCGCGCCTGCGCCTGCGCCTGCTCCGTCACGGACGACGCGCGCAGCGCCTGCACGGCGGCGGCCAGGGCGTCGTCGCCGCTCAGGTCGCCGTCGAGGACCTCGACGAGGTCGCGGGCCTGCGCGTCCCCGCCCGCGGCGCGCTGGCGCGCCAGGAGCACCGGCAGGGTGGCCACGCCCTCGCGCAGGTCCGTGCCCGGGGTCTTGCCGGTCTGCTGCGTGGTCTCGGCGAGGTCGAGCACGTCGTCGGCGAGCTGGAAGGCCACGCCCACCCGCTCGCCGTAGGCCGCGACCACGTCGACGACGTCGCGCCCGCAGCCGGCCAGCCCGGCCCCGTAGCGCGCGGAGGTCGCGATGAGGGAGCCGGTCTTGTCCGCGAGGACCTGCAGGTGGTGGGCCACCGCGTCCTCGCCCGGGCGCGGCCCGGTGGTCTCGTGCATCTGGCCCAGGCACAGCCGCTCGAACGTCTCCGCCTGCAGCCGGACGGCGTCGGGCCCGAGGTCGGCGACGAGCCGGGAGGCGCGCGCGAAGAGCAGGTCGCCGGTGAGGATCGCGATGTCGTTGCCCCACAGGGCGTGGGCGGACGGCGCGCCGCGGCGCACGGCGGCGGAGTCCATGACGTCGTCGTGGTACAGGCTCGCCAGGTGGGTCAGCTCCACCGCGACGGCGGCCGTGAGCACCTGCGGGCCGGTGCCGTCGCCCAGCTGCGCGCAGAGCAGGGTGAGCATGGGCCGCACGCGCTTGCCGCCCGCCACCACCAGGTGCCTCGAGGTGGCGTCGGCGAGCTCGTCCGCGTGCGCGACGGCGGCGAGCAGGCGCTCCTCGACGTCGTCGAGGTCGCGGCTGATGGTCTCGGTCAGCGCCGGGTCGACGGCGGGCAGACCCGCGGACCCGCGCGCGGGTCCGCCGGGGACCGACGACGGCGCCGGGGACACCGCCGCTCCTGCCACCACACCGCCAGCGTAGGCCAGCCCCCGGCGGCCGGGGGGCCGGGATGGTGCGGGTCGCGCGAGCGGAGGCTCCGTGCGGCCGCGCGCGTCGGCGCCGCTCAGCGCGCCGGAGCGAGGCGGCTGAGGGCGGTGACGAGCCGGTCGGCGGCGTCGCCGCCGACCGGCTCGGCGAGGTTGGCGAGCAGCTTGACGACCACGCGCATCACCACCGGGCGCGGCAGGCCGTACCGGACGGCGGCGGCCATCACCGGCGGCTGGGAGATCAGGCGCGCGAACGCGCGGCCGAGGGTGAAGTACCCGCCGAGCTCGGCGCGCAGGGCCTGCGGGTAGGCCTGCAGCGCCCGCTCGCGCGCGTCGGCGCCCGGGGCGCGCAGGGCGGCGGCGGTGACCTCCGCGGCCAGGCGCCCGGAGTGCATGGCGTACTCGATCCCCTCGCCGTTGAAGGGGTTGACCATGCCGCCGGCGTCCCCGAGCAGCAGCATCCCGCGGCTGGCGTGGGGGGTGCGGTTGAAGCCCATGGGCAGGGCCGCGCTGCGCACCTCGCCCACCTGGTGGGCCTCGTCGAGCTGCCACTGCGGCGGCAGCGTCGCCAGCCAGGCGCGCAGCAGCGCCCGCAGCCCGCCCGGGCCCGGCCCGCGCGAGGTGTCGACCACCCCGAGGCCCGCGTTCGCCGTCCCGTTCCCCAGGCCGAAGATCCACCCGTACCCGGGCAGCAGGCGCGAGCGGCGCGGCTCGCCGTCCCACAGCTCCAGCCAGCTCTCCATCCACGGGTCGCCCGAGCGCGGCGTGGCGAAGTAGGCGCGCACCCCGGTGCCCAGGGGCCGGTCGGTGCGCCGCGCGATGCCGAGGGCCGTCGCCAGGCGCGCGGAGACGCCGTCCGCGGCGAGCACCACCGGGGCCCGGTGGACGACGTCCGGCCCGGCGCGCCGCCCCGCGTCGTCGACGGCGCGGGCGCGCACGCCGACGACGCGGCCGGTGGCGTCGTCGAGCACCGGCGCGCTCGCCGCCGTGCGCTCGAGCAGGCGCGCGCCGCCGGCGACCGCGTGGCGGGCGAGGAGGGCGTCGAAGTCGGAGCGGGAGCGCACGAGGCCGTAGGAGGGGAAGCTCGACAGCTCCGGCCAGGGGATCTCGTGCGCGCGCCCGCCGCCGACCAGGCGCAGGCCGCGCGTGCGCTGCCAGCCCTCGCCGTCGGTGGGCACGCCGAGGGCGGCCAGCTCCCGCACCGCCCGGGGGGTCAGCCCGTCGCCGCAGACCTTGTCGCGCGGGAAGCCGCCCTTCTCCAGCAGCAGCACGTCCAGGCCCGCGCGCGCCAGGTGGCGGGCGGCGGAGGAGCCGGCCGGGCCCGCGCCGACGACGATCGCGTCGACGCGCTCGCCCTCGCGCGCCGCGCCGTCCCCTGCGCCGTCCCGCGCGCTCACGCGGGGCGCACCGCGCGGTGCAGCGCGACGATCCCGCCGGTCAGGTCGCGCCACGCGACGTCGCCCCACCCGGCGTCCGCGAGCCACCCGGCGAGGGTCCGCTGGTCGGGCCAGGCCCGGATCGACTCGGCCAGGTAGGCGTAGGCGTCGGGGTTGCTCGAGACCCGCCGGGCGACGGCCGGCAGCGCCCGCACGAGGTACTCGGTGTAGGCGGTGCGGAACGGCGCCCGCGCGGGGCGGGAGAACTCGCACACCACCAGGCGCCCGCCCGGGCGCGTCACGCGCCGCAGCTCGGCGAGCGCCGCGCGCGGGTCGACGACGTTGCGCAGCCCGAAGGAGGTCGTCACCGCGTCGAAGGAGGCGTCGGCAAAGGGCAGGCGGGTGCCGTCCCCGGCCACGAAGGGCAGGTCCGGACGGCGCCGGGCGCCGACGGCGAGCATGCCGAGGGAGAAGTCGCACGCCACCGCCCGCGCTCCGGAGCGGGCGAGCGGCTCGGTGCTCGTGCCGGTGCCCGCGGCCAGATCCAGCACCCGCTCCCCGGGGCGCAGGTCGAGAGCGCGGGCGGTGGCGCGCCGCCAGGCCCGGTCGCGCCCCAGGGACAGCGCGGTGTTGGTGCGGTCGTAGCGGCGCGCCACGCCGTCGAACATCGCCGCCACCTCGGACGGGGCCTTGGCGAGGTCGGCGCGGGTCACGGCCCTCATCCTCGCACCGGCCCGGCACAGCGCTGGCGGCGCGTCGATGTGTCAGCACCGCGACGACCCGGGGGCCGCCGTCGTCCTGACGGCCCACCGCCCCGCCGCCGAGGACGCGGGACGACCTACGCTGACCAGCGATGACGACCGCCGCAGCCCAGCCGCAGGTCCGCCCCGGGGTCGGTCCTGCCGACGGCGGTGGCGTCAGCACCGCCCTGCGCGCCACCACGGTGCCGGTGCCGGACGCCGGGGCGCTGCTGGACCACCTGCCCGGGGACGCCGCGACCCCCGGCGCCCCGCTGGCGTGGGTGCGCCGCGGCGAGGGCCTCGTCGGCTGGGGCGAGGCCGCGCGGGTGCGGGTCGGCGGGGCGGGCCGCTTCGCCGACGCCGACGCCGCCTGGCGCGCGCTGGTCGCCGACGCGGTCGTGCACGACGAGGTCGGGCTGCCCGGCTCCGGGCCGGTGGCGTTCACCTCCCTGTCCTTCGCCGACGACTCCCCCGCCGGGGGCGTCCTCGTGGTCCCCGCGGTGGTCCTCGGGCACCGCGCCGGCACGTGGTGGCTGACGACGACCGGCACCGCTCCGGCGCCTCCACGAGCGCTGCCGGACGTCGCCGACCCGCCGAGCCCCGGCCAGATCGCCTTCGCGGACGGCGCGCTGTCCGGCCCGCGCTTCGCCGCGGTGGTCACCGCCGCGGTCCGCCGCATCCAGGCCGGGGCGCTGGAGAAGGTCGTGCTCGCCCGCGACCTGGAGGCGCGCGCGGAGCGCCCGGTCGACGTCCGGTGGCTCCTGCGACGCCTGGCCGCGGCCTACCCCTCCTGCTGGTCCTTCGCCGTCGACGGCCTCGTCGGGGCCACGCCCGAGCTGCTCGTGCGCCGCGAGCGGGGGCTGGTGCACTCGCGCGTCCTGGCCGGCACGATCCAGCGCACGGGGGACGACGCGCGCGACGCCGCGCTGGCCGGGTCCCTGTCGCGCTCCGGCAAGGACCTGGAGGAGCACGAGTACGCCGTGCGCTCCGTCGTGCAGGCCCTGGCGCCGTACTGCGCGACGACGACCGCTCCGGACGCCCCCTACGTGCTGCACCTGCCCAACGTCATGCACCTGGCCAGCGACGTCACCGGCGTCCTGGCCCCCGACGGCGACGGGCTCGGCGGCGGCGCGCCGTCCGTGCTGGCGCTCGCCGAGGCGCTGCACCCCACGGCCGCGGTGTGCGGGACGCCGACGCCCGCGGCGTCCGCGCTCATCGCCGAGCTGGAGGGGACGGACCGCGACCGCTACGCCGGCCCGGTGGGCTGGGTGGACGCGGCCGGGGACGGGGAGGTCGGCCTCGCGCTGCGCTGCGCCCGGGTCGACGCGGCCGACCCGCGGCGGGTGCGGCTGTTCGCCGGGTGCGGAGTGGTCGCCGGGTCCGACCCGATGGCGGAGCTGGCCGAGTCCGACGCCAAGCTCGTGCCCGTGCGCGACGCGCTCTCCGGCGGCTGAGCCCGGACGGACCGACCGTGAGCTCGTGCGACAGGCCCGGACGCGGGGAGCGCCCTGCGGCGCGCAGGCGCGACCTCCTGGCCGCCGCCGGCGCCCTCCTGCTGGCCGGGTGCACCGACGGGCCGGACGCCGGAGCCGGCGAACCCTCGGCGCCCGCCGGCGCGCCCGGCTCGACCCCCGCCGGCTCGACCCCCGCCGGCTCGACCCCCGCCGGCTCGACCCCTGTCGAGAGCCCTGGCGCCAGCTCGACGCCCTCCGCGCCACCGCCGACCCCCGGGACGCCGCAGGAGGTGCTGGCCCACTCCACCGTCCCGGTGCTCTGCTACCACCAGCTGCGTGAGTGGCGGGACGGCGACAGCGACGCCACCCGCAGCCTCACCACCCCGCCGAGGGCGTTCACCGCGCAGATGGAGGCCCTGCGCGACGGCGGGCGCACGCCGGTGGACGCCGCCGCCGTGGTGGACCACCTCGAGCTGGGCGCTCCCCTCCCGGAGCGGCCCGTGCTGCTGACGTTCGACGACGGGTCCGCCACCCACCACTCGGTGGCCCTGCCGGTGCTGGAGCGGCTGGGCTTCCCCGGGGCGTTCTTCCCGATGACCGTCGTGCTGGGCGAGCCGGACTGGCTCGGCCCCGACCAGGTGCGCGACCTGGACCGCGCCGGCATGGCGGTCGGGGCCCACAGCTGGGACCACCAGCGCATGGACCGGCTCTCCGGCGAGGAGTGGCAGCGCCAGCTCGACGAGCCCGCCGCCGAGCTGGCGGAGGTCCTCGGCCGTCCCGTCGACCTGCTGGCCTACCCCTTCGGCGCCTGGTCGCCGGAGACCCTGCCGCACGTGACCAGCGCCGGCTACCGCGCGGCCTTCCAGCTCGACGAGCCCTCGGACCCGACCTCCCCGCTGCTGACGATCCGCCGGATCATGCCGCTGCCGACCTGGGACGCCGGGACGCTGCTGGCCCGGCTGGAGGCGGAGTCCTGAGGCGGCTGCCGGATCGCGAGCGCCGCCCGGACGGCGTCCGCGAACCGGGCGTGCAGGTCGCGCAGCCGCGACCGGTCGACGCGGACCTCGACCACCGAGCGGCCGCGCACGGGCGCGGCCAGCGCCTCCCGCAGCCCGGCCAGGTCCTCGGCGCGCTCGTGCGGGACGCCGAGGGCGGCGGCGAGCGCTGCGAGGTCGGCGCCGTGCGGTGTGCCGAAGAGCCGCTCGAACGTGGCGGAGCGCGCCGGCTCGCCGTGCTCGAGGCCCGTGAAGATGCCGCCGCCGTCGTCGTTGACGACGACGACCTGCAGGTCCGGCTCCGGCTCGCCGGGCGGCAGCAGCAGGCCGTTGGCGTCGTGCAGGAGCGCGAGGTCCCCCACGAGCACCCGCACCGGCGCGCCGGTGGCCAGGGCCAGCCCGGACGCCGTGGAGAGCGTGCCGTCGATGCCCGACAGGCCGCGGTTGGCCACCGCCCGCGGCGCGGCACCGGCCCAGGGGCGGGCGGCCAGGTCGAGGTCGCGCGCGGGGTTGGAGGCCGCGGCGACGAGCTGGTCGCCGGGGGCGAGCGCGGCGGCGAGCTCGCGGGCGACGCACGGGCCGCTCAGGCGCCCGGCGGCGGCCTCCGCGTCGAGGACGGCGTCCACGGCGGCGCCCGCGGCGGCCCCGGCCGCCCGCCACCGCGCGAGCCACCCCGCACTCCCCCCGCGATCATGCCCTTCCCGACCACCACTCCCGTCGTGGTCGTGCGGTCCTCGACCCGCGGCCAGCTGGGGGAGGACGACGCGGCGCACGGTGCGCGGCGGAGCCGGGTCGTGGCGGTGCCGCACGAGCTGCACCACCTCGACGTCGTCGCGCGCGAGCAGGCGCGCCACCGGCCGGGAGAGCGTGGGCCGGCCCAGCACGACCGCCCGCTCCACGGCGCCCCCGAGGTCCGGCCGGGCCAGGAGCAGGCGGTAGGCGGGGACGGCGTTCGCCCCGCTGCGGGCCCCGGACGTCGGCTCGGCCAGCAGCGGCCAGCCCGCCGCCTCGGCGAGGTCGCGCGCGAGCGGACCGGCGCCGTCGCCGGCGACGACCACCGTGCGCCCGGGGTCGCTGCCGAGCCCTGTCAGCACGTCGGCGGCCCCGGGCGCGCCCTCGCGCGAACGCTCGGGGGAGGTCGCCGCGGAGGCCCCGGACCGGGGAGGGTCGTCGTCCGGCACGAGGGGGTCGTCGAAGGCGAGATCGAGGTGCGCCGGGCCCGGGCGGGTGCCGTCCGCGCTGCCGGCGGCGGCCCGGACGGCGCCGGCGACCGCCTCCTGCCAGGCGCGCACCGCGGCGGCGAGGTCGCTGCCCGGCGCGGGCACCGGCAGGTCGGCGGCGGTGCGCACCGCGGCCCCGAACAGGCCCGCCTGCAGCGCCGTGGTCTGGTTCGCCCAGGTGCCGCGCGCCGCGTGGGGGCGGTCGGCGGACAGGACGAGGAGCGGCACGCCCGCCTCCGACGCCTCGAGCACCGCCGGGTGCAGGTTCGCCACGGCGGTGCCGGACGTCGTCACGACCGCCGCCGGCACCCCCGCGCGCCCGGCGCCGAGCGCCGTGAAGGCGGCGGCCCGCTCGTCGTGGCGCACGTGCAGCCGCAGGCGGCCGGCGGCGTCCGCGGCGTGCAGGGCGTAGGCCAGCGGCGCCGAGCGGGAGCCGGGCGACAGGACGACCTCGCGCACCCCCGCCGCGACCAGCACGTCGACCACCGCGCGCGCCAGCAGGGTGGAGGGGTTCACCGGGCCATCCTCCCCCCGGTCGGGAATCGCAAGATCACGGCGGGGGGTGCGGGCGGGAATCGCAAGATCACGGCGGGAGGATCGGGCGGGAACTGCACGACCACGGCGGGGGGAACGGGCGGGAACTGCATGATCACGGCGGGGAGGGCGCGAGCAGGGCGTGGCAGCGGCGCAGCCGCTGCAGCCACCAGGCGCGGCGGGCGGGGGCCGCGGCGCGCGCGGCGAGCAGCGCCGGGTCGGCGGCGACGGGTCCGGCGGGCAGCGTCCCGGCCGCGAGCGGCGCGGGAGCGGCGACGTCAGCGGCGAGCAGCCCGCCCGTGCCCAGCCCGCACGCCGGCGGCGGCTCGGGCAGCGCGGCGGCCGCGGCCAGGCCGGCGGCGACGCCGACCGCCGTGTCCAGGGCGCTGGAGACGACCACCGGCATCCCGTGCTCTCCGCGCAGCCGCTCGGCGAGGGCCAGCAGCGGGCGCACCCCGCCGAGCGGGGCGACCTTGAGGACGGCGACGTCGGCGGCGCCCGCGCGCGCGACGGCGAGGGGGTCGGCGGCCCGGCGGACGCTCTCGTCGGCGGCGACCGGCACGGCGACGCCCGCCGCGGCCAGGCGGGCGCGCAGCTCGGCGAGCTCCGGCACGCTCGCGCACGGCTGCTCGGCGTACTCCACCGGCCCGCCGGCGGCCAGGGCCGTCAACGCCCGCACGGCCCGCTCGACCGACCAGGCGCCGTTGGCGTCGACGCGCACGCGCCCGCCGTCCCCGAGCAGCTCGCGCACCCGGGCGACGCGGGCGAGGTCGTCGGCCAGGTCCTGCCCCCGCTGCGCCACCTTCACCTTCGCCGTCGTGCAGCCGGGGAAGGCGGCGAGGACGCCCGCCACCTGCTGCGGCGCGACCGCGGGCACGGTGGCGTTGACGGGCACGCGCGGACGGCGCGGGGCGGGCCACCCGCTCCAGGCCGCCTCGAGCGCCGCGGCCAGCCACGGCGCCGACTCCGCGTCGTCGTACTCCGCGAAGGGCGCGAACTCCCCCCACCCGGCGGGGCCGCGCACCAGCACCGCCTCGCGCACGTCCAGGCCGCGGAAGGGCACCCGCAGCGGCAGCGCCACGACGGCGGCGGAGGCCAGGACGTCGTCCAGCGGCGGCGGCGGGGGCGGCGCGCTCGCGGCGGTGTGCACGGCCCCATCCTGGCGGTCCGCTCCCCGCTGCCGGGGCCGGCGCCGGACGACCGACGCCGGAGGGCGCCGCGGGCGTCAAGCCGGGCGCCGCCGGTGCCGAGGAGGACTGCATGGCACTGCTGCGCACGAGGTCGAGGTCGAGGTCCTGGTCGAGGTCGGGGGACGAGCAGCTGCTCGACCTCGCCGCCGTCGACGCCCGGATCGCCGCGCTGGTGCGGCGCCGGGTGGAGCTGAGCGGCTCCCCGGAGACCGCCGAGGCCGTCACCGCGCGGGTGGCGCAGGCGGTCACCGGCCCCGTCCGCCCTCCCGCCCGGCGCCGTCCCTCGCCGGCGCAGGAGCACGCCGGGGAGCAGGCGGTGGTCGAGACGGTGGCGCTGGCCCAGGCCAGCGAGCAGGTCAGCCGCAGCTTCGAGGACGTCGTGCGCGCGGTGGAGGACGTGCGCAGCTCCATCGACGACCTCACCCGCGGCACGAGCAGCGCCGCTGAGGTCGCCGCCTCCGCCGTGCAGCACGCCGACGCCGCCGGTGAGCGCGTGGGCGGGCTGCGCGAGGCAGCGGCCCAGATCGGCGACACGGTGCGCCTCATCACCGCGATCACCCAGCAGAGCCGGACGCTGGCGCTGAACGCCACGATCGAGGCCGCGCGCGCCGGGGAGGCCGGCCGCGGCTTCGCCGTCGTCGCCGACGAGGTGCGCAGCCTGGCGGAGCAGACCGCCACGGCGGCGCGGCAGATCGCCGCGCGCATCGCCGCGGTGCAGGGCGAGACCGGGCAGGCCGCGGCCGCGCTGGAGGAGGTGCGCGTCAGCATCACCCGGGTGCACGAGATCGGGCAGTCCATGGCGGCGGCGGTGGAGCAGCAGGGCGCCCAGGCCGCGGCGATCGTCGACAGCTGCACGCAGGCCTCCCGCGGGTCCGGGGCGATCTCGGCGTCGGTCGTCCGGCTGGCCGACGTCCAGCGGCGCGCGTTCGTCGCCGCCGCGCTGAGCACCGCCCAGGCCCACCTCGACGACCTGGGCGGGGCCGCCCTGGGCGCCGAGACGGTCACGTGGCGGGCGGTGGACCAGAGCACCGGCGAGCCCCACGAGGCCGTCCTCCCCCAGCTCCTCGTCGGCGGCACCTGGCTCGGCCGCGTGCTCGACCCGGCCCAGCCGGCGCCCGTCGTCGACGACGTCGTCCGCGAGGTCGGCGGCCTGTGCACCGTCTTCCAGCGCATGGGCCCCGAGGGCCACCTGCTGCGGGTGGCGACCACCGTGCCCGCCGCCGACGGGCGCCGCGCCGTCGGCACGTACATCCCCCGCACCACGGCGGACGGGCAGCGCAGCGCCGTCGTCGAGCACGTGCTGCGCGGCGAGACCTACGTCGGGGAGGCCGTCGTGGTCGGCCGCGAGTGCACCACGGCGTACGCCCCGCTCACCGGCCCGGACGGCGAGGTCGTCGGCGCCCTGTTCGTGGGCATCCCCCGCGACTCCTGACCCCGACCGACTCCTGACCCCGACCGACTCCTCACCCCGACCGACTCCTCACCCCGACCGACTCCTGACCCCGACCGGCGCGGCGGGCGCTCAGGCCGGCAGGCCCACCATCCGCGCCGAGCGCTCCCACACCGCCCGGGCCAGGTCGGCGTCGTCCGCCTGCCGGTGCGCCCGCCCGGGGCGGAACCGCTCGAGGTAGGCGCCGTCGACCTCCTGCGGGTCCGGCCGCGTCGCCAGCGACAGCAGCGGCGCGGCGCCGGCCTCGGCGGGGACGAGCAGCAGCCGGCGCAGCGGCGTGCGGTAGACCAGCCCCGCGGCCCGCGAGTCGCGGCCGAAGTCGGTGGCCACGGGCCCGGGGTGGAAGGCCGTGGCGCTCACCCCCGTGCCCGCCAGGCGCCGCGACAGCTCGCGCGTGAAGACGATGTTGAGCAGCTTGGAGGTGCCGTAGGCGCGGAAGGAGGAGTACCGGCGGCGGGCGCCGTCGAGGTCGTCCACGTCGATGCGCCCCGCCAGGTTGCCGGCGCTGCTCGTCGTGATCACCCGCGCGCCCGGCGTCGCCTCCAGGCGCTCGCGCAGCAGGGCCGTGAGCAGGAACGGGGCCAGGTGGTTGACCTGCAGCGTCTTCTCGTGGCCGTCCGCGGTCGCCTCCCGGCGCGGGAAGAGGCCGCCGGCGTTGTTGGCCAGGACGTCGATGCGCGCGCAGCGCTGCAGCAGCCGGTCGGCCAGGCGCCGCACGTCGTCCAGGCGCGCGAAGTCCGCCACGAGCGGCTCCACGCCCAGCTCCCGCGCGATCGCCGCCGTCCGCTCCGGCGAGCGGCCGACGGGGACGACGTCCGCGCCGGCCGCCGCCAGCCGCCGGGCCGCGGCGGCGCCGATGCCGGCGCTGGCGCCGGTGACGACCGCGGTGCGGCCGCTGAGGCGGGGCAGGGCGTCGGTGCTGGGGTCGGCAGGGGTGCGCACGGGCGGGCCTTCCGGTCGGGGACGGGCGGGGCGGGCGAGGGGCCGGTGGGGGCCGTGCCCCAGCATCGCGTGTCGAGGCGACGGCGCCGGGTACGGGGAGGGTCCGAGCACGACCGAGGAGGAGACCCCATGCCCGAGGCGAGCACCGTGGACGACCCGTCGGAGTCGGTGGGCCTGCTGACCGAGAAGACCAAGGACGTGCGGTTCGCGATGATGACGACGATCGGCGCGGACGGGGAGCCGCACTGCAGGCCCATGGCGACCACGGACGTCGGCCCGGACGGCGTGCTGTGGTTCTTCACCTCCACGGACAGCCAGAAGGCCCGCGACGTCG
This sequence comes from Quadrisphaera sp. DSM 44207, assembly GCF_900101335.1. NCBI lineage: Bacteria > Bacillati > Actinomycetota > Actinomycetes > Kineosporiales > Kineosporiaceae > Quadrisphaera > Quadrisphaera sp. DSM 44207. The sequence goes on from NZ_FNKA01000001.1 coordinate 855,495, forward strand.
CGGCGAACCCGAACGTCGGCCTGGGCTACGCCGACCCGGGCGACAACCTGTGGGTGAGCGTGACGGGCACCGCCGAGCTCGTGCGCGACCGCGCGAAGGTGCAGGAGCTGTGGAGCGCGCCGCTGAAGGCCTTCTTCCCCGACGGCCCCGAGGACCCCGAGGTCGCCCTGCTGCGGGTGACCCCGACCAAGGGCGAGGTCTGGGACGGGCCCTCCTCGGCGGTCGGACGGGCCGTCGCCTTCGCCCGCACCCTGGCCAGCGGCGCCCAGACCCCTCCCGGGGACGACGTGAAGCTGGAGTTCCCCGGCCGGTGAGGCCGGCGGCGCGCGCCGCCGGCCCCTGACGGTGCCCTGGGTCGTCCTCGTCGCCGCGACGGCGGCCCTGGCCGCGGGGCTGGCGGTCCTCGGGCTGCCCGCGGCGCCCCTGTTCGCCGGGCTGCTCATGGGCCTGGCGGCCGCGGTGGTGCGCGTGCCGGGGCTGCGGCGGCGCGAGGTCCGGCTGCGGCTGCCCGGCGTCGTGCGCACGGCGGGCCAGGCCGTCGTCGGCGTCCTGTCCGGCGCCCTGGTGCAGCCGCAGACGCTGTCCGGGCTGGCGGGCGACTGGCCCGCCGTCCTGGCGGCGGTGCTGGCCACCCTGGCGCTCAGCCTCCTGGCGGGCCTGGCGTTCGGGCTGCACCCGGGCGTGGATCGGGTGACGGCCTCCTTCGCCCTGGTGGCCGGCGGAGCCTCGGGCCTGACGGCGATGAGCGAGCAGCTCGGCGCCGACCAGCGCGTCGTCGCCGTCGTGCAGCACCTGCGGGTGCTCTTCGTCGTCGCGCTGATGCCGGGCGTGACGACTCTGCTCGTCGCCGCGGGCGAGGACGGCGGCGCGGGTGGTGCTCCCGGCAGCGCGGGGCTGCTCGTCCGCGACGCCCCGCTGGCCGCCGACCTCGCGCTCACGGTCGGCTGCGCGGTGGCGGGCACGGCGCTGGCCCGGTGGCTGCGCCTGCCGGCCGGGTCGCTGCTGGGGCCGATGCTGCTGGCCCTCGCCGTCTCGGCGGCGGGCTGGACGGCCGGGGCCGGCGTCCCCGACCCGGTGGTGCAGGTGGCCTACGCCGTCATCGGCCTGGAGGTGGGCCTGAGCTTCACGCGCCGCAGCCTGCGGCTCGTCGGCCGCCTCCTGCCGACCGCCCTCGGCCTGGTCGTCGCGATCACCGCCGCCACGGCCGCTGTCGGCGTCCCGCTGCTGCGCCAGGCGGGCGCCAGCACCCTCGACGCCTACCTGGCCACGACGCCGGGCGGGCTGTACGCCGTGGTGGCGACCGCGGCCGACGTCGGCGCCGACACCACGCTCGTGCTCGCCGTCCAGGTGCTGCGCCTGGTGGTCATGCTGCTGCTCGCGCCGGTGCTGGCGCTGGTGCTCAGCCGCTGGCACCCCCGCTCCGGGGGCGCCGGCGGCTGAGCACCAGCGCCCCGCTCAGGACGCCGCGCCCGGCTCCGCCGCCCCTGCCGTGCGGCCGGCGCGGTCGGACGTCGCGTCCTCCACGACGTCGTCCTCGCGGCCCGGCGTGCGCAGGCGCCACCTGCGGATGATGACGCGGAACAGCACGTAGTAGACGACGGCGTAGCCCAGGCCGATGGGGATGATCCACAGCGGTCTCTCGGCGATGCCGAGGTTCAGCACGTAGTCGATGGCGCCGGCGCTGAAGCCGAAGCCGTCGCGGATGCCGAGGGCGTTGACGAGCGCCAGCGACGTGCCGGTGAGCACCGCGTGCACGACGTAGAGCGGGAACGCGACGAACATGAAGGAGAACTCGAGCGGCTCGGTGACGCCGGTGACGAAGCTGACGAGCGCCGCGGAGAGCATGAGGCCGCCGACGACCTTCCTCTGGGCGGGCCTGGCCTCGTGCCAGATGGCGATGGCGGCGGCCGGCAGCGCGAACATCATGATCGGGAAGAAGCCGGTCATGAAGGTGCCCGCGGTGGGGTCCCCGGCGAAGAACCGGGCGATGTCGCCCTGGGCGCCCTCGTGCTCCCCGACCTGGAACCACACGACGGAGTTGACGATGTGGTGCAGGCCGAGCGGGATGAGCAGCCGGTTGACGGTGCCGTAGAGGAAGCCGCCCAGGACCGTGGACGACGTCACGACGTCGCTGAAGACCGTCAGGACGGCGTCGAAGGCGGGGTAGAGGAAGCTCGCGAGCACGCCGAGGACGACCGCGACCCCGGCGGTGACGATCGGCACCAGGCGCCGGCCGCCGAAGAAGGCCAGGTAGTCCGGCAGCGCGGTGCGGTAGAAGCGCTGCCACAGCAGCGCGGCGGTGAGCCCGATCACGAAGCCGCCGAGGACGCCGTAGTCCACGAGCTCCTGCTCCTCGCCCTCGGCCGCGGCGCCGAGCACGAACGGCGACATCGCGTCGGTGACGCCCGTGAAGACGAGGTACCCGACCACGGCCGCGAGGGCCGTGGACCCGTCGGCCTTGCGCGCGAAGCCGATGGCGACGCCGACGGCGAAGAGCATCGGCAGGTCGGCGAACAGGGCCTCGCCGGCGGCGCCGATGACGGCGGCGACCTCCTCGAGCGCGCCGACCCTGCCGAGCAGGTCGTCCTGCCCCAGGCGCAGCAGCAGGGCGGCGGCGGGCAGGACGGCGATCGGCAGCATGAGGCTGCGGCCGACGCGCTGCAGCTGGGCGAGGCCCGGGATCCGGCGGCCGCCGGGCCCCGCGCCCGCAGTGGCGTCGGCGCTGACGCTGGCCATGGTTCCTCCTGCGGTGCTTGCGGGTGGGTCCTCAGGGCGCGGGGGTGCGCCCGAGGGACATCTGCACCTGGTAGCGGTCGCCGCGGTACCAGGAGGTGACGTGCTCGACCGGTGCGCCGCCGGCCGCGGAGGTGCGGCGGAAGACGAGCACCGGCAGGCCGCTCGGGCCCGCGAGCGCCCGGGCCGTGGCCGGGTCGGCGACCTCCGACCACACCACCTGCTCGCCGCTGTCGACGGCCGCCCCGTAGCGGGTGGCCAGCAGCTCGTAGAGGGATCCCGTGAGGTCCTGCCCGTCGAGGTCCGGCAGCCGCTGCGCGGGGTACCAGCCGCGCTCGAGGGCCATGGGCTCGCCGTCGGCGAGCCGCAGGCGCTCCAGGCGCCAGGCCGGGGCGCCCGGCGGCAGGCGCAGGGCGTGCGCCGCGACGCGCGGGGGCTCCTCGCGCCGCACCGAGCGCACCCGCGTGGACGGCTCGTGCCCGCGCCGGCGCATGTCCTGCGTGAAGGACGCCAGGTGCAGGTGGGTCTGCACGCGCGGGCGGGCGACGAAGGTGCCCTTGCCGTGGATGCGGTACAGCACGCCGTCCCCGACCAGCTGCCCGATCGCCTCGCGCACCGTGGCGCGGCTGACGCCGTAGCGCGCGGTCAGCTCCCGCTCGGAGGGGATGGGCGCGTCCGGTCCCAGCGTCGTGCGCGCGGCCTCGGTGAGGATGTCGCGCAGCTGCTGGTGCTTGGGAACGGGGCCGTCGAGCAGCACGCCGATGCTCCTCTCCCGCCACCGGTGGAGGCTTCCCCGGGCTGGTACGGACTGGTACGGTCCAGTGACGCGTGATCATGGAGGCCCCGCCGGGGCGTGTCAATCCCCGCTCGGTCCCCGCTCGACCCGTCCGATCCCGCGAGGGCTCGCCGCACGAGGAGGTGCCGTGGTCGAGGTCGTCGCCGCCCCCCGCGTGCACACCGGCAGCGCCTGGCTGGAGCCGGGCTGGGTGCGCTGGGAGGGCGAGCGCGTCGTCGACGTCGGGTCCGGGCAGCCGCCGTCGCGCCCGAGCGCGGAGCTCGCGGACGGCGTCCTGGCCCCCGGGCTGGTCGACGCGCAGCTGAACGGCGCCTTCGGCCACGACCTCGTGGACGCCGACGCGGCCGGCTGGTCCGAGGTGCTCAGCCTGCTGCCCTCCACCGGCACCACCGCCGCCGTGCCCACCTTCATCACCGCGCCGGTGGAGGAGCTGGCCGGCGCCCTGCGGCGCCGGGCCGCGCTGCACCCGGGGCTGGAGGAGCTGCCCGGCGCCGCGCGCGCGGTCGGGGTGCACCTGGAAGGGCCCTTCCTCTCCTCGCGCCGGCGCGGGGCCCACCGCGAGCACCTGCTGGTCGACCCCGCGCCCGAGGCCGTCGACGCGCTGGTCGACGCCGCCGGCGGGCACCTGGTGTACCTGACGCTGGCGCCCGAGCGCTCCGGCGCCCTCGACGCCGTCCGCCGGCTCGCGGCCGCGGGCGTGCGGGTGGCGGTGGGCCACTCCGACGCCAGCGAGGCGCAGGCGCGCGCCGCGGCCGACGCCGGCGCGACGCTGGTCACGCACCTGTTCAACGCGCAGCGCCCGCTGCACCACCGCGACCCCGGCGTCGTGGGCGCGGCGCTGGCCGACCCGCGCTTCACCGTGGGCCTGATCGCCGACGGCCACCACGTGGCGCCGTCCGCGGTCGCGATCGCCTTCGCCGCCGCGCCGGGGCGGGTCATGCTCGTCACCGACGCCACCGCCGCCCTCGGCATGCGCCCGGGCCGCTACTCCCTGGGCGGGGTGGAGGTGGAGGTCCCGGCCGACGGGCCGCCGGTGCGCGCCGACGGCACGATGGCCGGCTCCTCGCTGCGCATGGACGACGCGGTGGCCGGCGCCGTCGCGTGCGGCGTCGACCTCGGCACCGCCCTGGCGGCGGCGACGCGCGTGCCCGCCGACGCCCTCGGGCGCACCGACCTCGGCCGCCTGGAGCCCGGCTCGGCCGCCGACCTGGTGCACCTGGGCCCGGACGGGGAGTCCTCCCTGCGCGCGCGGGCGACCTGGGTGCGCGGGCGCCTGGCGTGGTCCGCCGCGCCCGAGCTGTCGGAACGGCGGTGAGCGCGCGGTGAGCGCCGTGAGCAGCTCGCCGCCGTCCCTCATGGCGCGCGAGGTCGCCGAGCAGCCGCAGGCCCTCGCCGCCACCCTGGAGGCGCTGCTGCCGCTGCGCGAGCGGCTGCGCGACCTCGCCGACGGCGCCCGCGACGTCCTGCTCGTGGCGCGCGGGTCCTCCGACGACGCCGCCGTCTACGCCCGCTACCTGCTCGAGGTGCACGCCGGGCGCCGCGCGGCGCTGGCCGCGCCCAGCGTCGCCACCCACTACCGGGCACCGCTGGACCTCACGCGGACCCTGGTGGTCTCGGTGAGCCAGTCCGGCAGCACCGGGGAGATCGTCGCCACCCAGGAGTGGGCGCGCGCCTGCGGGGCGCGCACGGTGGCCGTCACCAACGCGGAGGGCTCGCCGCTGGCCGCGGGCGCCGACCTGGCGCTGGTCACGCGCGCCGGGCCCGAGCGCGCCGTGCCCGCGACGAAGACGTACACGACGCAGCTGGCGGCGATGGCCGTGCTCGGCACCGCACTGGCCCCGGAGCCCACCGCCCTGGACGCGCACCTGGAGCGCGCGCCGGGCGAGGTCGCCCGCCTGCTGGAGCGGCGCGAGGGCGTCGAGGCGGCCGTGGAGGAGCTGGCCGGCGCGCGCGACGTGCTGGTCAGCGGGCGCGGGCTCGTCATGGGCACCGCCCTGGAGGTGGCGCTGAAGATCGAGGAGACGTGCCTGCGCTCGGTGCGGGGCCTGTCGTACGCCGACCTGCGCCACGGCCCCATCGCGGTCGTCGGGGAGGGTCTCGTCGCGGTGCTCGTCGCCGCCCAGGACGGCCCGCTCGTCGAGGGCATGGCGCAGGTGGCCCGCGACCTCGCCGCGCGCGGCGCCCGCACGGTCGGCCTCGGCGGGGGCGACGCCCTCGCCGCCGCCTGCTCGCTGCACCTGCCCGGCCCCGACCTGCCCGAGGCCGTGGCGCCGCTCGCCCTCGTCGTCCCCGCCCAGCTCGCGGTCGAGGCGCTCGCCCGGCGCCTGGGCCTCGACCCCGACGCGCCCCGCGGCCTGTCCAAGGTCACCCAGACCGACCCGGGCGCCTGAGCCGGCCACCGCACCGAGTCCCGACCCCGTCCCGTCCCGTCCCGTCCCGCTGGAGGTCCCGTGAGCCAGGCAGCCGACATCCTCGCCGCCCTCGGCGGCGCGCAGAACGTCGTCGAGATCGAGCCGTGCATCACCCGGCTGCGCACCGAGGTGCGCGACCCCTCCCTCGTCGACGAGAGGGCGCTGCGCGCCGCCGGCGCCCACGGCGTGCTCACCTCCGGCGACGTCGTCCAGGTGGTGCTCGGCCCCACCGCGGACGTCGTCGCCAGCGACATCGACGACCTGCTGTGACGGGCGCCGCCGCGGCGGCGGGCCTGCGCGTGCTCGCGCCGCTGCCGGGGCGCGTGCTGGCGCTGGCGCAGGTGCCCGACCCGGTATTCGCGCAGGCGATCGTCGGGCCGGGCGCGGCGCTCGACCCGCCGCGCGGGCCGGTCACGGCGGTCTCCCCGGTCGCGGGCAGGCTCGTCAAGGCGCACCCGCACGCCTTCGTCGTCCTCACCGACGACGGCGCGGGCGTGCTCGTGCACTGCGGCATCGACACCGTACAGCTGCGCGGGGACGGCTTCGCCCTGCACGCGGCCGAGGGAGAGCAGCTGGCGGCCGGGCAGCCCGTCGTCAGCTTCGACGCCGCGGCCCTCGAGGCGGGCGGGCGCTCGCCGGTGTGCCCCGTGGTGGTCCTGGACGCGCCCGCGGACGCCGTCACCGTCCTCGCGTCCGGGGACGTGCAGCCGGGTGACGCGCTGCTGGCCTGGCAGCGGTGAGGGCGCTCCTGCTCGACCTCGACGGCACCCTCGTCGACAGCGAGCCGGCGCACCGGGCGGCGTGGCGGGCGTTCTTCGCCAGCCGCGGCTGGCACGTCGACGAGGACACCTACCGGCGCACCTTCGTCGGGCGCCGGGGCGCCGACGTCCTGGCCACCGAGCCGGGCCCGTGGGCGGGTGAGGACCCGCGGGCGCTGGTGGAGGAGGTGCTCTCGCACCTGCGCGAGACCGCGCGGCTGGCGCGCGCCGCCCCCGGCGCGGGCGAGCTGCTGCGCCGCGCCCGCGCCGCCGGGGTGGCGCTGGCGCTGGTCACCTCCGCGACGCGCGCGTGGGTCGATCCCGCGCTGCGCCAGGTGCTCGGCGTGGACGCCGGCGCCTTCGACGCCGAGGTCACGGCCGAGTCCGTGGCGCAGGGCAAGCCGCACCCCGCGCCGTTCGCCCTCGCGTGCTCGCTGCTGGGCGTGCCCCCGGCCGAGGCGGTGGCCGTGGAGGACTCCGCGTCCGGCGTCCGCTCGGCGGTGGCCGCCGGCGTCGGGCGCGTGGTCGGGGTGGAGACCACGACCAGCGCCGACCTGCTGCGCGACGCGGGCGCGACGCAGGTGGTGGCGCACCTGGACCAGGTCGACGTCGGAGCACCGTGACGGCGGACGCGGACCATCGCGTCTACCGGAGCGCACACCGCACGGGTGAGCGACACCACGACGGTCAGGGTCCGCCGCAGCACCCGGGACCGGCGCCCCGGTCCACCGGCCCCCTGCGCCTCGTCCGCCCCTGACGAGCACGCGCCGCGCCCACCCGTGGCGCACCGAGGTCGAGCCGACGCCCGACGACGGGCTGTCGAGCACCTCGCGCGTGCAGACCGACCACCTGCGCGCCATCGCCACCGCTCGAGGCGCGCAACGGCTCGGCGCCCTCGATCCCCCGCTGCTCCTGCGCGTGACGTCGGTGCTGGGCCTCCTCCTCGACCTGCCGTGAGCCGGCTCCGACGGCGCCGGTCCTAGAGTGCCCCGGTGAGCGCGCGCCCCGACGTCTCCGAGCTGTTCGACCCCTCCGCGTGGGCGGTGGTGCCCGGCTTCGAGGACCTCAGCGACCTCACCTACCACCGCAGCACGGTCGAGGGCCGCGCCCGCGGCACCGTGCGCATCGCCTTCGACCGGCCGCAGGTGCGCAACGCGTTCCGGCCGCACACCGTCGACGAGCTGTTCCGCGCCCTGGACCACGCCCGCCGCACGCCCGACGTCGGCTGCGTGCTGCTCACGGGCAACGGGCCGAGCGCGAAGGACGGCGGCTGGGCGTTCTGCTCCGGCGGCGACCAGCGCGTCCGCGGCCGCTCGGGCTACCAGTACGCCACCGGGGAGACCGCCGAGAGCGTGGACGCCGCGCGGGCGGCCGCCGAGGGCGGGCGGCTGCACGTGCTGGAGGTGCAGCGGCTGATCCGCACCATGCCGAAGGTCGTCGTCGCCGTCGTGCCCGGCTGGGCGGCCGGCGGCGGGCACAGCCTGCACGTGGTGTGCGACCTGACCATCGCCAGCCGCGAGCACGCCCGCTTCAAGCAGACCGACGCCGACGTCGGCAGCTTCGACGCCGGGTACGGGTCGGCCTACCTGGCCCGCATGGTCGGGCAGAAGCGGGCGCGGGAGGTCTTCTTCCTCGGGCGGGCGTACTCGGCGCAGGAGATGGCCGACATGGGCGCCGTCAACCTCGTCGCCGACCACGCCGACCTGGAGCGGGTGGCGCTGGGGGTGGCCGCGGAGGTCAACGGCAAGAGCCCCACGGCGCAGCGGATGCTGAAGTTCGCCTTCAACCTCGTGGACGACGGCCTGATGGGCCAGCAGGTCTTCGCCGGGGAGGCCACGCGCCTGGCGTACATGACGGACGAGGCGGTGGAGGGGCGCGACGCCTTCCTGGCCAGGCGCTCCCCCGACTGGTCGCCGTTCCCCTGGTACTACTGACGCGCCCGCGCCCTGCCCGGGCGAACCTCGGTCCCAGGAACCGCGTCCTGGATGCAGCAGGACGGGTGCGCAGGCGCGTCTGGAGCGCGTCAGAGCACATCGACCGACGGAGGCCATCGTGCGCACCACCTCGTGGAAGACCACCACCGCCCTCGCCGCCTGCGCGGGCCTGGTCCTCATCTCCTCCCCCGCCGCCGTCGCCGCGGGACCGGCCGCCCGCAGCGGGACCGCCACGGCGACCGTCACGGCCGCCGCCGCGGCCGCCGCGTCGCAGGCCCCGCTGCTGGAGGCCGGGAGCCGCGGCCCGCAGGTGCGCGAGTGGCAGGCCCTGCTCAACCGCCTCGTCGCCGCCGGCCAGCTCCAGGGTCCCGCCCTGGCCGAGGACGGCGTCTTCGGGCCGGGCACGCAGTCGGCCACGAAGCGGGCCCAGGCGCGGGTGAACCTCGTGCAGGACGGCGTCGTCGGCCCGAGGACCCGCACCGCCGTCTCCGAGGTGGCGGCCGCCAGCGGGATCGGCGGGATCGGGGCGAGCGGCGGCGAGGCGAGCGAGGGCCGGCGCCTGCAGCAGGGTGCGCGCGGCGACGACGTGCGCGAGTGGCAGCGGATCGTCAACACCGGGATCGACCTCGGCCGGGTCGACCACCCGCGCATCGCGCAGGACGGCTCCTTCGGACCGAGGACCCGCAGCGCCACGACCGCCCTGCAGCGGGCGGCGAACGTCCCCGCGGACGGCGTGGTCGGGCCGGTCACCCGCGAGGCCGCGGGCTGGCTGCTCGAGGGCTGACCGGCGCCGGCTCCGGGCCGCTCCGGGCCGCTCGGGGCGCACGAGCGGCGGTCGCGGTGGACTCCACCGCGACCGCCGCTCCCGTGCTACCGGCAGATCGCGGCGTCGACCGCCTCCTCGACGTGGACGTAGGCCTCCACGGTGGGAGGCGTGGCGGTGACGGCGATCATCACCCCTCGCCCGTCCTCGGTGACCGCACCGCGGGTCTCGGTCCCGCTGATGTCGCCGCCGTGGGTCCACCCGATCCCGCCGCAGCTGAGGGGGAAGGTCTGCAGGCCCAGCCCGTACTCCTCGCCGGTGGCGCGCAGGCTCTGGTCGGCCGGCACCGGGACGGTGGTCTGCATCTGCTCGAGCATCTCGGGCGAGAGCAGCTCGCCCTCGACCAGGGCGGTGAAGAACGCGAGCAGGTCGCCGGGGGTGGACACCAGGGCCCCGGCGGCCCAGGGAGCGGAGGGGTCCTGGTCGGTGACGTCGACCAGCGGGCCCTGCACCACCGTCCCGTCCGCGGCGCGGGGGAAGGCGTACCCGCGGGGGTGCTCGCCGCGGATGGTCTGCTCGCCCTCCCCGGGCCAGTAGGTGTCCTCCAGGTGCAGGGGCTCGATGATCCGGCGGGTGATCTCCTCCCCCACCGGGCGGCCGGTGACCGCCTGGACGATCAGGCCGGCGACGGCGTAGTTGGTGTTGCTGTACGCCCAGGAGGTGCCCGGGGCGAACAGGGCCGGCTGGCTCAGCCCCATGTCGAGCAGCGCGCGCGGCTCGAAGTAGGTGTGCAGGTCCTCGGTCGGGTCCGTGGGGTCGGTGTAGATGACGCGGGCGTAGTCGGGCAGGCCGCTGGTGTGCTGCAGCACCTGGCGCACCGTGATCCGGTGGCCGTCGATGCCCTCACCGCGCACCAGGCCCGGCAGGTGGGCCTCGACCGGGGCGTCGAGGTCGACCCTCCCCTCCTGCACCAGCTGCAGGAGCACGGTGGCGGTGAAGGTCTTGGTGTTGCTGGCGATGCGCACCCGACCGTCCACGGGGACCTTCCTGCCGGTCTCCAGGTCCCCGACCCCGGCGGTGTAGTGGCGCACCCTCCCGTTCTGGGTGCGCACCGCGGCCAGGGCACCGGGGAAGCCGTCTGCGCGCACCAGGGCGTCGAGCTCCTGCTGGACGACGCCTCCCCTCGCGCGGGGAGGGGCCTCGGCGCTGGCGGCCGCGGGGGCCAGCAGGCCCACCGCGAGGCTGCCGCACAGCGCCGCCGCGCCGGTGGTCAGGGCGCCCCTCCTGCGGCGCGAGGAGGGCGACGGGTAGCGGGGACGGGACGACTGCTCTGCGCGGACGGACACGGGGATCGCTCCTCGGACGACGGGACCTGCTGACCCGTCGATCGTGCTCACCGCGGGGTGCGCGCGACGATCCTGCTGGCTGGCCGGTGCGCGGTGGTGCTAGCGCTACTGCGCCCCGCCCCGCGCCGCCACGGCGAGCACCCCGTGCGTCGGGTGCTGGGTCCGCGCGCGACCCGCCCGGCGGGTCGCGCGCGGACCCAGCACCCGGAGGTCGTCAGCGCGGCACGTGGTCGAAGACGTCCGGGTTCGGGCCCGTGCGGCCCTCCTCGCCCTTGTCCAGCGCCGCGAGCGCGCGAACGTCGTCGTCGGAGAGCTCGACGTCGAAGATCGCGAAGTTCTCCTGCATGCGCGAGGGCGTCACCGACTTGGGGAAGACGATGTCGCCGCGCTGCACGTGCCAGCGCAGCACCACCTGGGCCGGGGTGCGCCCGACCCGCTCGGCGATGCGCGTGACGGCGGGGTCGTCGAGCACGGCGCCCTGCGCGATCGGCGACCACGCCTCGGTGGCGATGCCGTGCTCCCGGTCGTACGCCCGCACGGTCTCGTTGGTGAAGTACGGGTGCACCTCGATCTGGTTGACCGCGGGCACGACGTCGCACTCGGCGGCGAGCCGCTCGAGGTGGGCGACCTGGAAGTTGGACACGCCGACCGAGCGGGCCCGGCCGTCGGCGGCGAACTCCTCCAGCACCTTCCACGTGGAGACGTAGTCGCCGTCGTAGAGGGTCGGCAGCGGCCAGTGGATGAGGAAGAGGTCGATCTGGTCCACGCCGAGCGCCGCGAGCGTGCCGTCGAAGGCCCGCCGCGCGTCGTCCGGGCGGTGGAACCCGTTGTTGAGCTTGCTGGTGAGGTAGACGTCGTCGCGGGGCAGGCCGGAGGCCCGCACGGCCTCGCCGACCTCCTTCTCGTTGCCGTACATCTGCGCGGTGTCGATGTGCCGGTAGCCGATCTCCAGGGCGCGGGTGACGGCCTCGACCGTCTCGCTCGGGTCGACCTGGTAGGTCCCGAAACCGAGCTGCGGGATGGTCCTGCCGTTGTTGAGGGGGATGCTCGGGACTGCGGTCACCGTCGTCTGCTCCTCGGTGTGGCGTCACGGTCGGGGCGCGCGGTCGCGAGCGCGCCCCTGCGAGCCTGGCCGCTGCGCGCGCGGCGCGCGACCCGGGCTCAGGGCGCCGGCGGCCCGGACAGCTCCCGCGAGCGCGCCGCGGCGGCGAGGACGGCGTCGACGACCGCGGCGCGCAGCCCCCGCTCGTCGAGCACGCGCAGGGCCGCCGCGGTCGTGCCGGCCGGCGAGGTCACCCGCTCGCGCAGCAGCGCCGGGTGCTCGCCCGTCTCCTCCAGCAGGCGGGCGGCGCCGGCCAGGGTGGAGACGGCGAGCTGCAGCGCGAGCGCGCGCGGAAGCCCGGCGTGCACGCCGCCCTCGGCCAGGGCGTCGACGAAGGCGAAGGCGTAGGCGGGGCCGGAGCCGGAGACGCCCGTGGCGGCGTCCAGCTGCTCCTCGGGGAGGCGGATGACGCGGCCGGTGCCGGCGAGCAGCTGCTCGACGGCGGCCAGGTGCTCCTGGCCGGCGCTCGCGCCGGGCGCGACCAGCGTGGTGCCGGCGCCGACGAGGGCGGGGGTGTTCGGCATGGTCCGCACGACGGCGGTGCCGGGCGGCAGGGCCGCCTCGAGGCGCGCGGTCGGCGCGCCGGCGACGAGGGAGACGACGAGGGCCCCGGGCCGCACGCGGGGGGACGCCTCGGCCAGCAGCGCGTCGAGCTGCTGGGGCTTGACGCCGACCACGAGCACCGGCGCGGACGCCGCCTGCGCCACGGGCAGCACCGGCACGCCGTAGCGGTCGGCGAGCTCGCGGGCGCGCTGCTCGCGCCGCGCCGTGGCCGCCACCCGGGACGGCGGCGTGCCGGCGCGCAGGACGCCCGCGAGGACGGCCTCGCCCATGACGCCGGTGCCCAGCACCGCCACCTGCAGCCCCGGGGCGGCAGGAGCGGCCGTACCGTCGACGGGCTCGGGCGAGGGCTCGGGCGTGGGCTCGGGCACCGGCCGAGCGTAGGACGCGCCGGCGCCGCGCCGGAACAGGCGCGCGCACCGGCGCGTTGGCAGGTAGGTTGCTTTCACGAACCAAGAGGAGGTGAGTGCCGTGCCCGCGCGCGAGACGACCACCGCTGCGACCACCGCTGCGACCACCGCTGCGACCACCGCTGCGACCACCGCTGCGACCACCGACCCCGCCACGGCCGTCCCCGACGGCGAGACGAGCCACCGCGAGATCCTGGCGGCGCTCACCGGCCTGCTCGCCGCGCTGTTCACCGCCCTGCTCAGCACCACGATCGTCGCCAACGCCCTTCCGCAGATCATCGCGGACCTGCAGGGCACGCAGACCCAGTACGCGTGGGTGATCACCGCGGCCCTGCTGGCCAACGCGGCGTCCACGCCGCTGTGGGGCAAGCTCGCGGACCTGTACGACAAGAAGCTGCTGGTCCAGCTCTCCCTCGTCGTCTTCGTCGTCGGGTCCGCCGCGGCCGGCCTCTCCCAGGACGTGCCGTTCCTCATCGGCGCGCGCGTCGTCCAGGGCATCGGGATGGGGGGGCTGATGGCGCTGGTCGTGGCGATCATCGGCACGGTCATCCCGCCGCGCCAGCGCGGCCGGTACGCCGGCTACACGGGCGCCGTGATGGCCGTGGCGATGTCCGGCGGCCCGCTGCTCGGCGGCGTCATCGTCGACACGCCGTGGCTGGGGTGGCGGTGGACCTTCTACGTCTGCGTCCCCCTTGCCGTCGTCGCGCTGGGCGTGCTGCAGGCGCGCCTGCAGGTGACCACCGCGCGGCGCGAGGACGTCTCGATCGACTGGCTCGGCGCCCTGCTCCTGACCGCCGGCGTCAGCGCCCTGCTGCTGTGGGTCTCCTTCGCCGGGCAGGACGGCGGGTTCCCCTGGCTGTCGTGGCGCAGCGCCGCCCTCGCCGGCGGCGGCGTCGTGCTCCTGCTCGCCACCGCGGCCGTCGAGCGCGCGGCGAGGGAGCCGGTGATCCCGCCCGCGATCGTCACCGAGCGCACCACGGCCCTGGCCATCGTCGGCTCCGTCGCGGTCGGCGTCGCCCTGTTCGGCTCGAGCGTCTTCCTGGGCCAGTACTTCCAGACCGCCCGCGGGTACAGCCCCACCGCGGCGGGCCTGCTCTCCCTGCCGCAGGTGCTCGGCTCCCTCGTGGCCACCGTGGTCTCCGGGCGGCTGATCACCCGCTACGGGCGGTGGAAGCGGTTCCTCGTGCTCGGCTCGGTGCTGCTGGTCGCGGGCCTGGGCCTGCTCGGCTCCCTCGACCACCTGACCCCGATGTGGGTGGTGGGCCTGGAGATCGCCCTCGTCGGCCTGGGCACCGGCATGCTCATGCAGAACCTCGTCCTCGCCGTCCAGAACACCGTGCGCGCGCAGGACGTCGGGGCCGCCAGCGCGTCGATCGCGTTCTTCCGCACCTTCGGCGGCGCGGTCGGCGTCGCCGTCCTCGGCGCGGTGCTGGCGAACCGGGTGGCCGACCTGTCCTCGCAGGGCCTCGCGGACCTCGGCGTGGTGACGGGCTCCGGGGACGGCGCCACGCTGGACCTCTCCGCCCTGCCGGCGCCGGTGCAGGAGGTCGTGCGGACGGCGTACGGCGACGCGACTGGCACCGTGTTCGCCATCGCCGCCGCCGTCGCGCTCGTCACGCTGGCCTCGGTGCTCCTCATCCGCGAGGTGCCGCTGCGCACGACGATCGACGTCGAGCCGTCGGCGACCCCCGAGGACGGCGCGACCCCCGAGGACGGCGCGACCACCGGGCCGGGCGCCGGCCGGGGCGGGGAGCCCGCCCCGGCCGGGGCGGTCACTGCTTCTGGTGCCGCACCTTCGACGGCTCGATCAGGTAGGTGATGCGCTGCTCCCCCTCCTGGCGGAAGGGGTAGGCGTCGGCGTCGAGGTACTTCTTCGCCAGCCGGTCGATGTGGGCGTCGGCGCCCTCGGTGGTGCCCCGCGCCCGGCCCCTGACCTCGACGTACTCGTAGGGGTTGGACTCGTCGTAGACGACGAGCGTGGCGCGGGGGTCGCGCTCGAGGTTGTCCGGCCACCGCCGCCCCACCGCGCTGTTGACGGCGGGGCGGCCGTCCCGCAGGTCCACCCACACCACGGTGCTGTGGACCGCCCCGTCCTCCTCGAGCGTCGAGATGACCGCGTGGTTCCTCTGCTCGAACAGCCTGCGCACCCCTGCGTCGTCCATGCTCGCCACGTGCGGGCCCCCTCGTCAGCTCGTCCGGCGGTTGACGCGTCTACCGTACGGTCGCCGGACGCAGCGCGCCCGGGAGGCGGGAGGGCGGATGGCGGTGCTGCCCGGGCTCGTGCTCGTCGCGGTCGCGACGGCGCTCGCGCTCGCCGTCGCGGGCTCCGTGCCGGGCCTGGGCGCCCCGACCGCCGCGGTGCTGCTGGGGGCCGTGGTGGCGAACACCGGGCTGCACCGGCCGGTGCTGCGCGCGGGCACCCGCTTCGCCGCCTCCCGGCTGCTGCGCACCGCCGTGGTGCTGCTCGGGCTGCAGGTGGCGCTGCCCCAGCTGGCGGACCTGGGGGCGGCGGGCCTCGCCGTCGTGCTGGTCACGGTCGCGGTCACCTTCACGGGCACGCAGCTGCTCGGGCGGGCGCTCGGGGTGCCGCGCGGGCGGTCGGTGCTGGTGGCCGCGGGCTTCGCGATCTGCGGGGCGTCGGCCGTGGCGGCGGTGCGGCCGGTGACCGACGCCGACGACGAGGACGCCGCGGTGGCCGTGGCGCTCGTCGTCCTGTGCGGCAGCCTGGCGATCCTCCTGCTGCCCGCGCTGCGCGCGCCGCTCGGCCTGGACCCGGCGGCCTTCGGCGCCTGGGTGGGCGCCAGCGTGCACGACGTCGGGCAGGTGGTGGCCACCGCGAGCCGCGTGGACGGCGCCCTGGAGGCGGCCGTGGTGGTCAAGCTGGCGCGCGTGGTGCTGCTCGCGCCGCTGGTCGCGCTGGTCGCGCTCTCGGCCCGCCGCCGCGTCGCGGCGGCCACCGGCGCGGGCGGCGTCCGGCGCCCGCCCGTCGTCCCGCTGTTCGTGGCGGGCTTCCTCCTCGCGGTCGCGGTGGCCAGCACCGGTGCGCTGCCCGCCGCCCCGCTGGCCGCGGCCGAGCGGGTGCAGCAGGTGCTGCTGGTCGCGGCGCTCGTGGGGCTCGGCACGGGCGTGCGCTGGGCGGTGCTGCGCCGCACGGGCGGCCGGGCGCTGGCGCTCGGCCTGGGCTCGTGGGCGCTCGTGGCGGCCACCGCCTGCGCGGGTGTGCGCCTGACCGGAGGGTGAGGGCGATCGGGGGCCGGATGGTCCTTGACACCGCCGCGCCCGGTGCTGCTCACTGGCTGCGCCGGTCGCCCGTCGCGGTCGAGGCCTCCAGCCGCTCGACGCGAGCAGGACGGAGCACAGGACGGAGCAGGTCGATGGAGCCCACTTCCCAGTCCCCCGAGCAGCCCCCGGTGCTCGCCGTCGCCGACGACGCGGGCGTCCGCGGCGCGGACCTCGCGCCGGTGGGCCCGTGGAACGGCTTCGCCGAGGCGGCGGACGGCGTCCTCGCCCTGCTGCAGGCCCGCCTCGGCATGGAGCTGTGGGCGGTCACGCGCGTGCGCGAGGACCACCAGGAGGTGCTCGTCGCGCGCTCGACGGGCTTCCCCATCCCCGCCGGGGCGGTGCTGCCCTGGGCGGAGTCGTACTGCGCCCGCATGGTCGCCGGCGCGGGCCCGAGGGTCGCTCCGCGGGCCCGGCGCGAGCCGGCGTACGCGGCGGCGGAGTTCAACGCCCGCTTCAAGGTCGGGGCGTACGTGGGCGTGCCGCTCCTGGACGAGGACGGCCGGCTGTTCGGCACCCTGTGCGCGCTGTCCTCGCACGAGCAGCCCGCGACCCTGGCGGCGGAGCTGCCGCTGGTGGAGCTGCTGGCCCGCCAGCTGAGCACGCTGCTGTCCAAGGAGCGGCTGGCCGCCGAGCGGTCGGCCGCGGCCGCGGCGGCGTACGCCCTGGCCGAGCGCGACGGGCTCACCGGCCTGCTCAACCGCCGCGGCTGGGACCGCGCCGTGGAGGCGGAGGAGCAGCGCTGCGCGCGCCACGGCACCTCCTGCGCGGTCGCCGTCCTCGACCTGGACGACCTCAAGGCCGTCAACGACGCCCGCGGCCACGAGGCCGGCGACGAGCTGCTCCTGCTGACGGCGAAGCTGCTCGAGACCGCCAGCCGGCCCCCGGACCACGTGGCGCGCATCGGCGGGGACGAGTTCGCGCTCATCGCCACCGAGGCGGCGGCGGACGACACCGCCGCGTGGACGGCGCGCCTGCAGCGCACCCTGCACGCGGCGGGCGTGGCCGCCTCCATCGGCGCCGCCGCCCGCGAGGGCGCCGGGACGGTGCGCGCCGCCTGGCGGGTCGCCGACGACGCGATGTACGCCGACAAGCAGGCCCGCGCCGGCAGCCACCGCGGCTGACCGGGTCAGGACAGGGTCAGCTGGGCCCAGACCGCCTTGCCCTCGCCCTGCGGCGCCACCCCCCACGACTCAGCGAGGACGTCGACGATCGCCAGCCCCCGCCCGCCCAGCGCCTCCGGCCCGGCCTCCCGGCGCCGAGGGTGGCGCGTGGAGCCGTCGACCACGCAGATGCGCAGCCACCCGGCGTCCGGCTCGCGCACCAGCGACAGCTGGGCCGGGTCGCCCGTGTGGGTGACGGCGTTGGTGACCAGCTCGCTGGTGATCAGCTCGGCGTCGTCCCGCGTGCGCCCGTCGACGCCCCAGTCGGCGAGGGCCCGGCGCAGGAACCGGCGGGCGTCCCCGACCGCGCCCAGGTGCGGCGGCAGGGCGGTGACGAGCTCCTCGCGGCGCGCCCGCGGCCCGGCGTAGTCGAGCACGAGCAGGGCCGCGTCGTCCGCCAGCCGGTGCGGGATGCCCGCCATCATGCTGTCGGCGAGCTCGTCGCACGTGCCGTCCCGGTGGGCGAGGGCGGCCTCGCGGACGGCGGCGACGCCCTCCTCGAGGGGGTGCGCCGGTGACTCGACGACCCCGTCGGTGTAGAGCAGCAGCCGCGTGCGCTCGTCCAGCCGCAGGCGCCGCGTGGAGTACGCGGCGCCCTCGACGATGCCGAGCGGCGGCCCGGCCGGCACCTGCACCTCCGCCACGCGGCCGTCCGCGACCAGCGCCAGCGGCACCGGGTGGCCGGCGGTGGCCAGGTGCAGCTCCCCCGTCACCTGGTCCAGCTGCGCCAGGCAGCACGTGGCGAACAGCTCGGCGTCCATGGCCAGGAGCACGGCGCTGGTGCGCGCCAGCGCCGTCGCCGGGTCGTGGCCCTCGGTGACGTAGGCGCGCACGGCGGTGCGCAGCTGGCCCATGAGGGCGGCGGCGGTGGTGCTGTGGCCCTGCACGTCCCCGATGACGAAGGTGGCCAGCCCGTCCTCGGCCTCGATGACGTCGTACCAGTCGCCGCCGACCTCGGCGCCGGAGACCGCGGGCTGGTAGCGCACCGCGACCTGCACCCGCTCGAGGCGGGGCAGCCGGCGCGGCAGCAGGCTGCGCTGCAGCGTGCGCGAGAGGTCGGTCAGGGCCGTGACGGACGCCGCGAGCTCGTCGCGGGCGCGCCGCTCGGCGTCGAACAGGCGCGTGCGCTCGAGGGCCTGGGCGACCTGCCCGGCCACGGCGAGGAGGAGGTCGGAGACGTCGCCGCCGGCGCCGGCCGCGCCCGCGGCGCCGGCCCAGGTGGTGCTGAGGACGCCGAGGGGGCGGCGCAGGCGGTCCGTCAGCGGCACGGCGAGCACCGGGCCCTCCAGCACCGGGACCCCCGTCGCCGCGGCGCGGGTGGCGGGATCGCGCACGGCCGCCGGGGCCGCGGCGAAGGAGCGGGCCGCGGCCTCGACGAGCGCGGGGGTGCGCGCGCCGTCCGGCAGCGGGTCGAGCAGGAGCACGTGGGCGCGGGTGCACCCGAGGGCGCGCGTGAGCGCCGCCGGCACCCGCCGGGTGATCTGGGCGGTGGACACGGCCGTGGACAGCAGCGCCGTGATCCGCTGCAGCAGCTCCAGGCGGCGGGCGCTGGCCTCGGCCTCCTCGAGGGCGCGGTGGGCGGAGCCGAGCAGGCGGGCGTTCTCCGCGGCCGTGGCGGCGTGGGAGGCGACCGCGAGGGCCGCCACCTCCGAGCGCTCGTCGAAGCGGCCCGGCTCGCGGTGCCCGAACAGCAGCGCCCCGATGACCCTGCCCTCGGGGGTGACGACGGGGACGGCGAGGTAGCTGCGCACCGGCACGTGCCCGTCGGGGACGCCGCCGGAGGCGTTGCCGCCGTAGCGCGGGTCGGTCAGGACGTCGGCGACCCGCACGGCCCCCCGCCCGGAGAAGGTCTGCGCGAACAGGGCGGTGTGCCGCACCGGCACCTCGTCCGGGAAGGCGGTGGAGGGCTCCCCGGAGAGCATGAAGACGTCGAGGCGGTCGCCCAGCTCGTCCTCGCCGCTGTGGAAGAACGCGCCGTACTGGGCGCCGGTCAGGCGCACGCCGGCGTCGGTGACGCTGCGCAGCGCCTCGTGCAGGTCCTGGCGGCCCAGCCGCGCCGCCATGGCCGCCAGCTCCAGGAGCTCCGCGGCGCCCGCCCCGCCGCCCGCGTCGCTCCGCGCCCCACCGAGCTCGTCCACGCACCCTCCCTCACTGGCTGTGCGTCTTCATCATCGCAAAGTGATGCCATCGCGGTGGCCAGACGTGACAACGGCCCGCTGGCGACCGACCCCGAGAGGTCGGCCGCCAGCGGGCCGGTGCGCGAGCGCGCGGGAACGGGTCCTACGGGCTCGTGGTGACCAGGTGCGTGGCGTGGTCGTAGGCGAAGGTGATCGGGCCGCCGCCGTGCTGCAGCGCGATGTTCGCCCCGTTCCGCGCCCCGCCGGCGCCGTAGTTCTCCTCCCACGCCCCGTCGATCGCCACCTTGTACTCGTAGGAGCCCGCCGGCAGGTCCGTGGTCAGGGTCCACAGCCCCGAGGCGGGGTCGAGGGTCATCTGCGCCTGCGGGCACTGCGGGTCCCAGTCGGCGGCGCAGCCCATCTCGGTGCCGAGGCTCCCGGGCACCGAGACGGCGCCGGGCTGGACGGCGGGCTCGGGCGCCGCGGCGGGCTCGGGGCCGACGACGGCCGAGGTGCCGGCCGCGGCGAGGTCCCCGGAGTGGGTCTGCAGCACGGCCCGGTACTCCAGCACGCTGCCCTGCGGCAGGTCGCGCACGTCGTGGAAGACCCGGTAGGGGGCGTTGTCGTCCGTGCCGAGCACCGTCCAGTCCTCGGTGCCGGCGGGGCGGTAGGCGAAGGTGACCTCGTCGAACCCGCCGCCGGGCACGTCCACGCCGACCTCGGCGCGCCCGCCCGCGGTCCCGCCGCTGGTGAACACCGGCTGGGGGGCCGCCTCGGTCTTCGCCAGCGGGGCCGCCGCGCGCCAGACCACCGCGGACAGCGGCGGCACGGTCACGGTGACCTCGCCGGTCGCGGTCGAGCGCACCCGAGCCGTGCCCGCGGGCCACAGCCCCTTGAACACCCGGCGCTCGTTGAACGTGTCGAAGGTGACCGTCTGCGCCTGCTCCGCGTTGTTGACGGCGACGAGGTACTCGCGGTCGTCCGCGTCGTCGATGCGGCTGAAGGCGTACACGCCGGCGCCGTCGCTGGCGTACCGGTGCACCTGGGCGCCGTCGGCGAGGGTCGGGTGCGCCTCGCGCAGGGCCGACAGCTCCGCCAGCCACCGGTACATCGGGTGCTCGGGGTCGAAGTTCGACTGCGCGGTCGTGGCGTCGGTGCCGATCAGGTCGTCGTCGTTGTAGGTCGCGACCTGGGAGGGGAACACGTCCTGGCGCGCGTCCTGGTCGCCGCCGTCCCCGGTGAAGCCCTGCTCGTCGCCGTAGTAGACGACCGGCTGGCCGCGGGTGAGGTACATCAGGGCGTGCGCCAGCCGGTCGCGCTGCAGCAGCTCCTCGCCCTCGGCGCCGCCCTCGCGCAGGAACATGCCGATGCGGCCCATGTCGTGGTTGCCGAGGAAGGTCGGCAGCGAGTACGCGTTGGAGTCGGCGTCGGTGTAGTGGTCGTCGAGCGCGTAGAAGTCCTGCAGCTGCCGCGTGGCCGCGCCGTTGCCGAAGGCCTGCGCCCGCGCCTGGAAGCCGAAGTCCAGCGTCGCCTGCAGCTGCGCCTCGGTGGTGTACTGGGAGAGGAACTCCGGGTCGGCGTCGTAGACCTCGCCGAAGGCGAAGAAGTCCTCGTTGCCGGCGGCCTCCGCCTGCTCCTGGATCGCGGGCGCGAACTCCTGCCAGAACTCGGTGTTCACGTGCTTGACGGTGTCGATGCGGAAGCCGTCGATGCCGAAGTCGACCCAGGCCCGGTAGACGTCCGTCATCCCGTCGACGACCTGCGGGTGCTCGGTGAACAGGTCGTCCAGGCCGACGAAGTCGCCGTACTGGTCCGACTCCCCGCCGTTGAACAGCGCGTTCCCGCGGTTGTGGTACAGCGTCGGGTCGTTCAGCCAGGCCGGGACCTTCACCTGCGCCTCCGCGGGCGCCACGACCGGCGTGTACGGGAAGGAGACCAGCGGGTCCAGCGCGGGGAAGACCTCGGTGCCGGCGAAGTCGCGGTCGTCGAAGGGGTTCCCGTCCGCGTCGCGGTAGGGCTCGGCCTGCCTGGTGATGTAGTCCGAGCTGCCCTCCGCGTACGAGATCACGTCCGCGGTGTGGTTGGTGATGATGTCGAAGAAGACCTTGATGCCGCGGGCGTGGGCCTGGTCGACGAGCTGCTCGAGCTCCTCGTTCGTGCCCAGGTGCGGGTCGATCTGGGTGAAGTCGGTGATCCAGTAGCCGTGGTAGCCCGCGGAGGTGTTCGCGCCCTCGCCCTGCACCGGCTTGTTCTTGAAGGACGGCGTCAGCCAGATCGCCGTCGTCCCCAGGCCCTCGATGTAGTCGAGGCGGTCGATGATCCCCTTCAGGTCACCGCCGTGGTAGAAGCCCTTGTGGGTCGGGTCGTACCCGCTGGTCAGCCGGTCGTCCCCGTAGCCGCCGGTGTCGTTGGCGGGGTCCCCGTTCTCGAACCGGTCGGCCATGACGAAGTAGAAGCGCTCGCGCGTGAGGTCCTCGCGCAGCGAGTCCCCGGCGAGCGCCGCGTCGCCCGGCTGCAGGCCGGGCTGGCCCTGCGCGGGCGCGACGGAGACCGCGTGGGCGGCGTGGTCGTACGTGAAGCGCAGGCGGGCGGGGGCCTCGAGGACGAGCGGGGCGTTCTCCTGGCCGCGCCCGTAGCTCTCCTCCCACGAGCCGTCCAGGCGCACCTTGTACTCGTAGGCGCCGGCCGGCACGTCCTCGACCGTCTCGAAGACGCCCGGCGACCCGGCGAGCGCGGTCAGGTCGGTGGCGGTGCACGCCTCGTCCCAGTCGGCGGCGCAGCCGAGCTCGGACTGCAGGCTGCCCATCAGGGTCACCCGCGACGGGACGCCGGTGTGGTCGGCTGCGGCGGGGGCGGTCTGCACCAGCCCCAGGGCGACGGCGGTGGTGGCCAGGCCCGCGAGCGTGCGGCGGGCCGCCGGGCGGGCGGGGGGCGGCGCGGCTCTGCGCATGAAGTCTCCTCGACGGTGAGCGACTTGCGCTCACCGTAGGTAACCACACGGCTCAGCACAAGACCGCGACCCCGAGAGCGCGGTCTCGAGGTCGCGGTCTCGGCCCCAGGGGCTGGCTCGTCTGAGCCCGGCCGGTCAGGCCGGGCTCAGACGAGCCCATGGTCGTTCGGCTCGATGCTGGCGTCCGGGTCCGCGCCCTGGGCCGTCGCTCACGGTCCCTCCTCCTCGCGTCCGCGTCGTGCTCGCCTGGTCCAGGGCCCCGGTGCCCGGGCCGCCGCGCGCCGTGCGGGCGCGGGGTCGCTCGCGCCGGTTCCCCGGTCCGGTCGTGGCACGGTGGGCGGGTGCACCCCCGGGACGGCGAGGACGCGCCGGTGCCGGGCGCCGTCCGCGCCCTGGCCGGCGGGCAGCCGCTGCGGCTGGTGTGGCTGCACCACGCGGGGGGCCGCACCTGGCAGGTCGGCACCGGCCCGCGGCGCCGCTTCGCCAAGTGGGCGCCGGCCGGCGGTCCCGTGGACCTCGCCCGCGAGGCCGTGCGCCTGGCGTGGGCCGTGGCGTGGACCCCGGTGCCGCGGGTGCTCGGCTCCGGCGCCGACGCGCACGGGTCCTGGCTGCTGACCGCCGGCCTGCCCGGCCGCAGCGCCGCCGACCCGCGCTGGGCGGGCGACCCCGCCGTGGCCGTGCCCGCCGTCGGGGCGGCGCTGCGCGCCCTGCACGACGCGCTGCCGGTGCCCGGGTGCCCGTTCTCGTGGTCCGTGGCCGACCGGATGGCCGACGCGCGCCGGCGCTCCAGCCTCCGCCTCGTCGACCCCGCTCAGTGGCAGGCCGAGCACCGGTCGCTGACGGTGCCGGCGGCGCTCGCGCTCGCCGCGGACGTCCCGGACGTCGACCGCCTCGTCGTCTGCCACGGCGACGCGGCCGTGCCGAACACGCTCCTGGACGAGCACGGCCGGTGGACCGGGCACGTCGACCTCGGGCTGCTCGGGACGGCGGACCGCTGGGCCGACCTGGCGGTGGCCACGTGGAGCAGCCGGTGGACCCACGGGCCCGGGTGGGAGGAGCGCCTCCTCGAGGCGTACGGCGTCGAGCCCGACCCCGATCGCACCCGCTACTACCGGCTGCTGTGGGACCTGACCTCCGGCGCCTGAGCGCGCCGACCGGCCCCGCCGCCGCGTGCACTAGCGTCGGGCGGTGCGCGGCGTGCGGGTCCTCCCCTCCCCCGCGCCGGACGACGCGCCCCTCCTCCTCGAGGCGCTGGGCCGCGCGCTGGCGGGCACCGGGCCGGCGCTGCTGCCGGTGCCGGACGGCGCGCCCGGGCGCGCGCTCCTGGACGCGGCCTCCCTCGGCGCGGCGCCCCCCGGCGCGGGCGCGGACGGCGATGCGGACGGCGATGGCGGGGTCGCGCTGCTGCTGGCCACCTCGGGCTCGACGGGCGCTCCCAAGCTCGTCGAGCTGGGCGCGGCGGCGCTGCTCGCCTCGGCCCGGGCGTCGGCGCAGCGGCTGGGCGGGCACGCCCAGTGGCTGCTCGCGCTGCCGCTGCTGCACGTGGCCGGCTGGCAGGTGCTCGTGCGCAGCGCCGCGGCCGGCACCGAGCCCGTGGCGGTCGGCGAGCGCGAGCGCTCCGACCCGCGGGCCGTCGCGGCGGCGATCGCCCGCATGAGCGGCGAGCGCCGCTGCACCGCCCTGGTGCCCACGCAGCTGGTGCGCCTGCTCGAGCACCCCGGCGCCGCCGCGGCGCTGGCCGGGCTCGACGCGGTGCTCCTCGGCGGCGCGGCGAGCGCGCCGGCGCTGCTCGAGCGGGCCCGCGCCGCCGGGGTGCGGGTGGTGACGACCTACGGCGGCACCGAGACCAGCGGCGGCTGCGTCTACGACGGCATCCCGCTGGACGGCGTCGCGGTCGCGGTGGAGCCGGACGGGCGGGTCCTGCTCGGCGGGCCGGTGCTGGCCCGCGGGTACCGCGGGGACCCGGCGGGAACGGCCCGCGCGTTCGTGCGGCGCGAGGGCCGCCGGTGGTTCGCCACGAGCGACCTCGGGCGGGTGGGCCCCGACGGCGCCCTGCGGGTGCTCGGGCGGCTGGACGACGTCCTCGTCACCGGCGGCGCCAAGGTCGCCCCGGCCGCGGTCGAGGCGGTGCTGGGCGGCCTGCCGGGCGTCGCGCAGGCGCTCGCCGTCGCCGTGCCCGACCCGGAGTGGGGGCAGCGCGTGGTGGCCCTGCTCGTGCCCGCGCGCGGCGCCCCAGGGCCGCCGGACCTGGCCGCGGTGCGCGCCGCCGTCACCGCGCGGCTCGGCGCGCCGTCCGCGCCGCGGGAGCTGCTCGTCGTCGACGCGCTGCCCGAGCGGGGCGTCGGCAAGCCGGACCGCGCGGCCGCCGCCGCCCTCGCCGTCCGGCTGCTGGAGGCGGGCGGTTAGCGTCGAGTCCGTGGCGTCGGCGGAGGAGTGGGTCGAGGGAGCGCGCCCGCGCACCCTGCCCGCGGCCGTCTCACCCGTGCTCGTGGGCACCGGCGCCGCGTTCGGCGCCGGTGCCGGCTCCCTGCCGCGGGCGCTGCTGGCGGGCGTCGTCGCGCTCGCGCTGCAGGTGGGCGTCAACTACGCCAACGACTACTCCGACGGCGTGCGCGGCACCGACGCCGAGCGGGTCGGGCCGCTGCGCCTGACCGGTTCCGGGCTGGCGCGCCCGGAGGAGGTGCGCCGCGCCGCCCTGGTCGCCCTCGCCGTCGCGGCCGTCGCCGGCCTCGTGCTCGTGGCGGCGTCCGGGGCGTGGTGGCTGCTGCTCGTCGGCGCCCTGGCCGTGGTCGCGGCCTGGACCTACACCGGCGGTCCGCGCCCCTACGGGTACGCCGGGCTCGGCGAGGTCTCCGTCTTCGTCTTCTTCGGCCTGGTCGCCACGCTGGGGACGGCGTACACGCAGGCGGGCGCGGTGCCGTGGCCGGCGGTGGTCGGCGCCGTGGCGGTCGGGGCGCTGGCCTGCGCGATCCTCGTGGCGAACAACCTGCGCGACGTGCCGACCGACGCCGCGGCCGGCAAGCACACCCTCGCCGTGCGCCTCGGGGCGCCGGCGACGCGGTGGCTGTACGCGATGCTCGTGGGGCTGCCCTTCCTGCTGGCGCTCGCGACGGCGTCGTTCGCGCCCGGTGCGCTCGCGGCCCTGCTGGCCGCGCCGCTGGCGGTGCGGCCGGTGCGCGCGGTGCTGGGGGGCGCCGGTGGGCGCGCGCTCGTGCCGGTGCTCGGGCGCACCGGGGCGCTGCAGCTGGCGTACGCGCTCCTGCTCGGCGCCGGCCTGGCCGCCGGCGCGCCGTCCTGACCCCGCCGTCCTGGCCCCACCGCGCTGGCCCCACCGCGCTGACCCCGCTCGCGCGGCGTCAGCGCTGGTGCGGGCGGCCCTGGCGCAGCGCCTCGTCCTCGGCGTCCTCCGCGGCGGCGTCCGGGTCCTCCGCGGTGCGGCGGGTCGCGGCGCGCTGCTCGAGGCGGGCGACGACGGCCTGGCGGGGCCCGGCCAGCAGCACGTACGACAGGCCGGCCGAGATCAGGACGGCCAGCAGGAGCAGCAGGGGGCCCTGCACCCCGGCCAGCAGGAGGACGCCGATCACGCCCGCCAGGAGCAGCAGGCGCAGCATGGTGTAGCGGACGAACGGACCCACGCCCCCAGGGTAGGACGGCTCGCCGGGGCCTGTGGAGCGCCCGCGGGCGGCGCCTAGCATGACGGCGTGCGACCACTGCTGGCCCTGCTCGCCCTGGTGCTGGTGGTCTACGCCCTGCTCGACTGCCTGCGCCGTCCCGGCGACCAGGTGCGCGGGCTGCCCAAGGCGCTGTGGCTGGCGGTCATCGTGCTGCTCCCGGTGGTCGGCGCGGTCGCGTGGCTGCTGGCCGGGCGCGGGCGCGGTCGCGGCCCCGGCGGCTCCCGCCCACCGCAGCGCCCCGTCGCCCCGGACGACGACCCGGAGTTCCTCTGGCGCCTGGAGCAGGAGCGCCGCCGCCAGGGGCGCGAGGACCGCGAGGGCCAGGAGGGCTGAGGCCCGCGCGGGCCCCTGCGGGGTGGCCCCTCGGGCGGCGGGCTCAGCCGATGCCGGCGTAGGAGTGGTTGCCGGGGAAGAGGACGTTGACCACCCCGAAGTTGACCAGGATGCAGGCGTAGCCGGCGAGGGCGATCCACGCCGCGCGGGTGCCGCCCCAGCCGCCGGTGGCGCGGGCGTGCAGGTAGGCGGCGTAGACGGTCCAGATCACGAACGTCCACACCTCCTTGGGGTCCCAGCCCCAGTACCGGCCCCAGGCGACCTCGGCCCAGATCGCGCCGGCGACGAGCGTGAAGGTCCACAGCGGGAACGAGACGGCGATCAGCCGGTAGCTCGTGCGCTCCAGCTGCTCCGCCGGGGGCAGCGCGTCCAGGAAGCGCGCGCCCTCCACGCGCCGGCCCGCGGCGCGGCGGCGCTCGCGGCGCTCCTGCACCAGCTGCAGCACCGTGGAGGAGAACGCGATGGTGAACAGCGCGGAGGAGACGAACGCCACCGAGACGTGGATGACGAGCCAGTAGCTCTGCAGCGCCGGCACCAGCTCGGCGGACTCGGTGTAGAGGACGGCGACCGCGAGCCCGAGGGTCAGCAGCACCGGACCGACGACGAAGGCGCCGAGGAAGCGCAGGTCGCGGCGCAGCAGCACCGCCGCGAAGACGGCCGTGACGACGGCGGAGCCGGTGAGCGCGAACTCGTACATGTTGCCCCACGGCGCCCGCGAGGCGGAGACGCCGCGGGCCGCGACGGCGCCGGTGTGCAGCAGCAGGGCCAGCCAGGTCAGGGACACGGCGATGTTCGCCGCCTTGCGCCGCGCCGGGACCGGCTCACCCGCGGACGGCGGCGCGGCGGCCACCGCGACGGCGCCGCGCCCCTCGCGGACGGCGGCGGACGGCGCCCGCCGGGCGGTGTTGCGGGCGCGCACGGCCTCGCCGAGGCCGGCGAGGTCGATCGCGTACGCGCCGAGCGCGATGGTGTAGACCGCCATCGCGGAGTACACGAGGTTGTTGCTGACCTGGGCCAGCGTCTCGTCGACGGTCACGTGCGGCTCCTGCCTGCGTCGTCGTGCACCTGCTGCTGGTCGACCGCCCGCCGGACGCCCTCGAGGACGGCCTCGAGGACGGCGTCCGCCTCGGCGGCCAGGCCCGGGTCCTCGCTGCGCGCCAGCGCCCCCACCTCCAGGAGCGTGCCCTGCGCGCCGGGTGCGGGTGCGCCGGCGCGCACCCACACCCGCCGGCGCGGGACGAACAGGGAGGCCGTCAGCCCGGCGATCGCCAGGAGGGAGAAGACCAGCGCCGCCCCGCGCGCCGGGTCGGAGCGGATCGTCACGCCCGCGTAGCGGTCCAGGGCGTCGAAGGTGATGCTGCCGCGCCCGTCGGGCAGCTGCACGCCCTCCCCCGGCGCCAGCGCCGCGCTGAACGGCGCGCCGTCCGCGGTGCTCAGCTGCGTCATCCGGGAGGTGTCGAGCGTGTAGACGTTCTGCGCCACCCCGGCGTCCACGCCGAGGTCGCCGGCGTAGGCGGTGAGGACGAGGACGGGGTTGCGGGCGTCGGGGAAGGTGGAGACCGGCCCCCGCTCAGGGTCGAAGACGGCCGTGGGCAGCAGCTGCGCCTGCACGCCGATCTGCTCCGGAACGGCGTCGGCGACCTTGACCACGCCCGTGGAGCTGTAGTTCGCGTCCTGCGGCAGGAAGGGCACCTGCCCGGAGAAGGCGACCTCGCCCGTGGCGTCGCGCACGGTGATCCGCGGCGCGTAGCCGTTGCCCGCGAGGTAGACCGAGGCCCCGCCGACGCGCAGCGGCTCGTTGACGCGCAGCTGCTCGGTGCGCGGCGCGGCACCCGGCTCGTCGGTGATCCGCACGGTGGCGCTGAAGTCGCGCGGCGCCCCGAACTGGTTGCCGCCGGCGGACTCCTCGAAGCGCACCCGCAGGCCGTCGAGGACGAAGCGGAACGGCGGCAGGTCGTCCGGGTCGTACCAGGTGCCGGGGTCGAAGCTGTCGTAGGCGGCCAGGGAGTTGGCGAACGCCCGGCCCTCGGGCACGACCGCCTGCCCGCGGTAGCCGTACAGGCCCCCCGCGGCCACGGCCACGAGCACGCCGACGAGGGAGAGGTGGAAGAGCAGGTTGCCGCTCTCGCGCAGCTCCCCGCGCTGGGCGGCGAGCGAGCCGGGGTGGTCCGCGAGGCGGTAGCGGCGCGCGCGCAGCACCGACCGGGCAGCGGCGAGCACGGCCTCCGGCTCGGCGGCGACCTCGGCGCGGCGGTGCTCGGGCAGGCGCTCGAAGCGCGCGGGGGTGCGCGGGGGCGCGGCGCGCAGGGCGCGCGCGTGGTGTCGGGTGCGCGGCAGCACGCACCCGACGAGGCTGATGAACAGCAGCAGGTAGATCGCGGAGAACCAGGGCGAGGAGTAGACGTCGTAGACGCCGAGGCGCTCCAGCCACGGGCCGAGGGCCGGGTGCTCGCGCCGGTGCTCGGCGGCGGCGACCGGGTCGGCGTCGCGCTGCGGCACCAGCGAGCCCGGCACGGCGGCCACCGCGAGCAGCAGCAGCAGGAACAGCGCCGTGCGCATGCTCGTCAGCTGCCGCCACGTCCACCGCGCCCACCCGAGCGGGCCCAGGCCGACGGGCGCGCCCTCGGCGCCGTCGCCCGGCGCGTCGCGGTGGCCCTCCGGCAGCCGCGCGGACCCGCCCGCGCCACCGGGCCGGCCCGAGCGCTCGTCGAGGCTCACACCGCCACCCAGAAGCCGCTGACGAGGACGCCGAGGTCGCTCGTCCACGCCGACCACAGGCCGGTGACCAGCAGGAGCCCCAGCGCCACCAGGGCGAGCCCGCCGGCGCGGGTGATGCCCACCCGGTGGCGCCGGACGACGTCCAGCACGCGGGCGCTGCGCCGCAGACCGAGGGCGACGAGGACGAACGGGGCGCCCAGGCCGAGGCAGTACGCCAGGCTCAGCAGCGCGCCGCGCCAGGCGGAGCCGGCGTCCGTGGCCAGCGCCAGCACGGCCGAGAGCGTCGGGCCCATGCACGGCGTCCAGCCCAGGCCGAAGACCGCGCCGAGCAGGGGCGCGCCGGCCAGGCCCGCCGCGGGGCGCCAGCGCACGCGCCGCTCGGTGCGCCCGCCGGGGGCGACGCCGAGGAAGACCAGGCCCATCGCGACGACGAGCACGCCGAGCCAGCGCGCCAGCTCCGCGTCGTGGCGCTGCAGCAGCCCCCCGAGGCCGCCGAACGCCGCGCCGACGGCGACGAAGACGGCCGAGAAGCCGAGGACGAACAGCACGGCGCCGGCGACGACCCGGCTGCGGCGCTGGCGCTGCAGGTCCACGCCGGTCAGGCCGGTGACGTAACCGAGGTAGCCGGGCACGAGCGGCAGCACGCACGGGGAGGCGAAGCTGACGAGCCCCGCGAGCGCGGCCACCGCGACCGCGAGGACCACGGGGCCGGACAGGGCCGTCTCGGCGAAGCCGCCCACGCTCAGCCGGCCTCCGCCGGCACCGCGGCGCCCTCGGCGGCCTGGTCGTCCTCGGCCGGGCCGCTCTCCGCCCGCACGTCCTGGACCAGGGCGCTCAGCACCGAGGGGTCCGCGATGCCGAGCACCCGCGCGGCGGGGCGCCCCTGGGCGTCGAGGACGACGGTGGAGGGCACCGCCTGCGGCGGCACCGTGCCGCGCAGCGCCAGCAGCGCCGAGCCGTCCCCGGCGTCGAGCAGGCTGGGGTAGGGGGTGGCGAAGGTGCGCTCGAAGGCCTGGGCGGTCGCCGCGTCATCCTCGGTGTTGATGCCGAGGAAGCGCACGCCGTCGGTGGCGGTCTCCTGCGCGATCGCCGCGAGGTCGGGCGCCTCCTTGCGGCACGGCGGGCACGCGGCGTACCAGACGTTGAGGACGACGACGTCGCCGCGCCAGTCGGCCACGTCGACCGTGCTGCCGTCGGTGGTCTCCCCCGCCAGCTCCACGGGCTCCCCGCGCTCCTCGACCGCCACCGTGGCCACGGACCCGTCGCCGGCGACGTAGGACCGCGAGTCGCCCTCGCGCGCCTGCTCCCCCGCCTCCTGGCCGAGGCCGCCGCCGGAGCACCCCGCCAGCACCAGCGCAGCGGCGAGCGCGAGGCTCGCGGCGCGGGCGGGGCGCGGCGTCCGGGACGCGGCGGGGCGCGGCATCAGGCGCCCGCGACCTGGTCGGCGCCCGGCAGCAGGGCGCGCGCCGGCTCGCTGTACTCGACCCCGACGAGGGCGGTGCCGTCGAAGCGCAGGGTGGTGAGGCTGGCGAGGGTGCACTCGCGGCGGCGCGGGTCGTGCCACAGCCGCCTGCCCTCGGCGCGCCGGCGCGCCACCCAGATCGGCAGCTGGTGGGCGACGAGCACCGACTCGCGGCCGGCCGCGCGGGCCGCGGACTCGCGGGCCGCGGCCAGCACCCGCTCGGCCTGGACGGCGTACGGCTCGCCCCAGGAGGGCCGGAAGGGGTTGCGCAGCACCCACCAGTGCCGCGGGTGGTGCAGGGCGCCGTCCCCGACGCCGAAGGTGAGGCCCTCGAAGTGGTTGGCCGCCTCGATCAGCCGCTCGTCGCAGCCGACGGGCAGGCCGAACGCCGCCGCGACGGGGCGCGCGGTCTCCTGCGCCCGCTGCAGCGGCGAGGCGATGACCTCCGCGACGTCGCAGCCCCGCTCGACCAGGACGTCCGCGACCCGCTGCGCCATCTGCACCCCGAGGTCGGACAGGCCGTAGCCGGCCAGGCGGCCGTAGAGGACGCCGGCCGGGTTGCGCACCTCGCCGTGGCGCAGCAGGTGGACGGCGGTCAGCGGCATGCCCCCAGTATCGCGCGCGCGACCGACCGCCCCGCCCGCCCGCGGGGCCGCGGGGGTGTGACGTGCCCCCCACTCCCCCGCCCTCCTCGTGATCGTGCGCGCCCGGTCGGTCCACCCGACCGGACGTGCGTGATCACGAGGAGGGCGGGGTCTGCGCGGCCGCGGCGGCGCGCGCGGCGTGCGGCAGGGCGTCGAGCACGGTTCCCACGGCCTCGTCGTCGTGCGCGGCGGAGACGAACCAGGACTCGAACGCGCTCGGCGGCAGGTGCACGCCGCGCGAGAGCATCTCGTGGAAGAACGCGGCGAAGGCGCCCGTGTCCTGGCGGCGCGCGGAGTCGAAGTCCGTGACCGGGCCGTCCGTGAAGAAGATGCTGAACATGCTGCCCGCGCGGCCGACGGTGTGCGGCACGCCCGCCTCGGCGAGGGCCGCGGAGGCGGCGTCCCGGACCGTGGCGGCGACGGCGTCCACCCGCTCGTAGACCTCGGGGGTGCAGCCGCGCAGCGTGGCCAGGCCGGCGGCGGTGGCGACGGGGTTCCCGGACAGCGTGCCGGCCTGGTAGACGGGGCCCGCCGGTGCGAGGGAGGCCATGACGTCGGCGCGGCCGCCGAACGCCGCGGCGGGGAAGCCGCCGCCCATGACCTTGCCGAAGGTGAACAGGTCCGGGGCGGCGGGCTCGCCGTCCACCTCGTACGGGCCCTCGAGGCCGTACCAGCCGCTGCGCGAGAGGCGGAAGCCGGTCATCACCTCGTCGGAGATCAGCAGCGCGCCGTGCTCGCGGGTGGTGCGCAGCAGCTCCTGCGTGAAGCCGGGCGCCGGCGGGACGACGCCCATGTTGCCCGCGGCCGCCTCGGTGATCACGCACGCGATGCGCTCGCCGTGCTCGGCGAAGGCCGCGCGCAGCGCCTGCGGGTCGTTGTAGGGCAGCACGAGGGTGTCCGCGGCGCTCGCGCCCGTCACCCCGGGGGTGTCGGGCAGCGCGAAGGTGGCCAGGCCGGAGCCGGCCGAGGCGAGCAGGGCGTCGACGTGCCCGTGGTAGCAGCCGGCGAACTTCACGACGACGGAGCGGCGGGTGGAGCCGCGCGCCAGCCGGATCGCGCTCATGGTCGCCTCGGTGCCGGAGTTGACCAGGCGCACCTCCTGCACCGGCTCCACGCGAGCGACGATCTCCTCGGCGAGGGCGACCTCGCCCTCGCTGGGGGTGCCGTAGGAGAAGCCGCGCGAGGCGGCGTCCGTGACGGCGGCGAGGACGTCGGGGTGGGTGTGCCCGAGGATCATCGGGCCCCACGAGCAGATGAGGTCGACGTAGCGGCGCCCGTCGGCGTCCTGCAGGTAGGGGCCCTGCGCGCGGGCGGTGAAGCGGGGCGTGCCGCCGACGGCGCGGAAGGCCCGCACGGGTGAGTTGACGCCGCCGGGGAGCACCGCCTGGGCGCGCTCGAACAGGGCCTGGGAGGCGGGGGCCTCGTACGGGTGGGTCACCCCCCCATCCTCCGCTGCGCCGCTCAGCCCTCGCGCAGGTGGTGGGCCACCTTGGCCAGGGCGCGGCCGAGGGCGGCGACCTCCGCGGGCTCCAGGGGGTCGAACAGGTGCTCGCGCACGCCGCGCACGTGCAGGGGCGCCGCGGCCTCCAGCGCCGCGTACCCGGCGTCCGTCATCACGGCCAGCACACCGCGGCGGTCGTCCGGGCACGCCTGGCGGCGCACCAGGCCGCGGGCCTCCATGCGGCTGATGCTGTGCGTGAGCCGGCTGCGCGAGTGCACGAGGTGCTCCGCGAGCTCGGACATGCGCAGCGCCCAGTCCGAGGCCTCGGAGAGGCGCACGAGCACCTCGTACTCGGTCAGGGCCAGGCCGTGGTCGGACTCGTCGAGCTCGCGGCCCAGCCGCTCCCACAGCAGCTGCGTCGCCTCGAGGTAGTCGCGCCAGACGCGCTGCTCGGCCTCGCTCAGCCACCGGGTCTGCGACACGCCGCCAGTCTACCCGGAAGGTAGTTGAAACTTGAATCGCTGTGGGGCACCATGGTCGGCGATCACCCCGCCCCACCCTGGAGGACGCATGAGCACCACGACCCTGCCCGCGGGCCTGACCGCCGGCACCTACGCCGTCGACCCCTCGCACAGCGAGGTCGGCTTCACCGCCCGCCACGCCATGGTGACCAAGGTGCGCGGCAGCTTCTCGGACGTCGAGGGCACCGTCGTCCTGGACGAGGACGCCAACCTCATCTCGGTGCGCGCGACCGTGCAGATCGCCTCCATCGACACCCGCAACGCCGACCGCGACGCCCACCTGCGCGGCGCCGACTTCTTCGACGCCGAGCAGTTCCCGACCCTGGAGTTCCGCTCCACGCGCGTCGAGCTCGGCGGCGACGGGTTCGTCGTCACCGGCGACCTGACCCTGCACGGCGTCACGCAGCAGGTGCAGCTGGACGTCGAGGCGACCGGCGTCGCGACCGACCCGTTCGGCAACGCCCGCGCCGGCTTCTCCGCCGAGACGGAGATCAACCGCAAGGACTTCGGCCTGGTGTGGAACGCCGCGCTGGAGACCGGCGGCGTGCTGGTCAGCGAGAAGGTCAAGGTCTCCCTGGACATCTCGGCCATCAAGCAGGCCTGAGACCTCCCGCGTCGCGAGGGCGCGGTGCCGCGGCGGCGGCACCGCGCCCTCGCGCGTTCCGGGCGGTGCGCACCGCGGCGAGCACGCGCGACGAGCTGCTCACCGCCCTCGTCGTCGAGGCCTACGACGGCGTGGGCGCCGCGGTCGAGGAGGGCGCAGCACCGGCCCGGGGGCGCACGGTGCGCGCGCGCTTCGTCGCCGCGTGCCGGGCGCTGCGCGCGTGGGCGCACGAGCACCCGCACCAGTACGCGCTGCTGCACGGCTCGCCCGGCGGCGGCCGAGGACCGGAGGCCGCGCCGTCCCGGCCCCTCGCGCCGGCCCTGGCCGAGCAGGCCGCGCAGGTGGCGCAGGTGGCGGAGCACCTGGGAGAGGCGGTCGGCCCCGAGGTGCTGGTGCGGGCGGTGCGGGTGTGGACGGCGCTGCACGGCCTGGTCTCCTGCGAGCTGTTCGGGCAGCTGGCCCGCACCGTCGACTCGGCGGACGCCCCCTTCGCCCCTGCCCCCGGACCGCTGTTGTGCGCCCTCCTGCGCTCCTACGCGGTGCTCGACCGCAGGAGGGTGCACGACAGCGGTGCCCCGCGGCGCTGAGGACCTGCCCGCCCGCTCCGGCGCCACCCCTGCTGTCCACAGGCCGAGGCACGGTCGCCCACGGACGCGCGTCCGGGCGCGACGCTGCAGACCATGGCGAGACGACGGACGCCGGAGGCGCTCCCCGAGGTCTTCAGAGGCGCGGACGCCGTCGCGGCCGGCCTGCTGACGGCGTCGCAGCTGCGAGGGCCGCACGTGCGACGGGTGCTGCGCGGCGTGTACCGACCGGCGTGGGTGGAGCTGACGCACCCGCTCGCGTGCCGCGCCGCGGGGCTCGTGGCTCCAGGGACGGCTCGGCTGACCGGACGCTCCCTCGCCACGGTGCTCGGCGTCGAGCTCGCCCGCCCGACGGACCCCGTGGAGATGGTCCTGCCCCACGCCGAGGTGTTCCGCTCCGGCGGCATCGCGGTCCGCCGGGCCGTCGCCGGTCCCCTGGGTGACGGCAGCTGGCGAGGGGTGGCCGTAGCGCACCCCCTCCGGATGGCCTTCGACCTCGCGGCCCGTCGTGACACCCCGACGGCGACGGCCTACCTGGACGCGGTCGTCAGGGCCGGTCTCGTGGACGTCGCGCCTCTGTCCGCGTGGCTCGCGGAGCGGTACGAGGCGGACGTGCGAGGAGTGCGCCTCGCCTGCTCGCTCGTCGACCCGAGGGCCGCCTCCGTGCCCGAGTCACGGGTGAGGGTGATCCTCGCCCAGGCGGGGATCCGGGTCGCGGTCCAGCACGACGTCGTCCACGGCGGCAGGTTCGTCGCGCGCGTGGACCTGGCCGTTCCAGAGCTACAGGTCGCCGTCGAGTACGACGGCGCCTGGCACGCCCTGCGCGAGCAGCTCGAGCGCGACCGGAGGCGGTCGAACGCTCTGCAGGCCGCAGGGTGGACCGTCGTCCACGTCACCGCAGCGATGCTCAAGGACCCGCGGGCCGTGGTCGAAGCCGTGCGCGCCGCCATCGCCCGCGCCCGCGCCGTCCGCTGACGCGCTGTTGTGCGCCCTGTTGCGGTCGAGGAGACCCAGGACGCGCTGTTGTGCGCCCAATTGCGGTCAAGGGGCCCAGGGACGCGCTGTTGTGCGCACAACAGCGGCGCGGCGAGCGGACGGAGGGCGGCCTCAGCCGCGGCGCAGGAGGGTGGCCACCTCCGCCGCCCAGTACGTCAGGGTCGCGCTCGCGCCCGCTCGCTGGATCGACAGCAGCGACTCCAGCACCGCCCGCTCCCGGTCGATCCACCCGTTGGCCGCCGCGGCCTCGACCATCGCGTACTCCCCCGACACCTGGTACGCCCACACGGGCACGTCGACGGCCGCCGCGACGTCCGAGAGCACGTCCAGGTACGGCAGGGCGGGCTTGACCATCACGACGTCCGCGCCCTCCGCGACGTCCAGGCGCACCTCGCGCAGGCCCTCGCGGCGGTTGCCGGGCTCCATCTGGTACGAGCGCCGGTCCCCCGTCAGCGCCGAGTCGACCGCGTCGCGGAACGGCCCGTAGAACGCCGAGGCGTACTTGGCGGCGTAGGCGAGGAGGACGACGTCGGAGCGGCCCTCGGCGTCCAGCACCGCGCGCACCGCGCCGACCTGCCCGTCCATCATCCCGGACAGGCCCAGCAGCGACGCGCCCGCCGCCGCCTGGGCGAGCGCCGTGGAGCGGTACCGCTCCAGCGTGGCGTCGTTGTCGACCCGCCCGGCGGCGTCGAGGACGCCGCAGTGCCCGTGGTCGGTGAACTCGTCCAGGCACAGGTCGGCCATGACCACCGCGGCGTCCCCGACCGCCTGCGCCACCGCGCGCAGCCCGGTGTTGAGGACGCCCTCGGGGTCGTCCGCGCCCGAGCCGCGCGCGTCGCGCACGGCGGGCACGCCGAAGAGCATCAGCCCCCCGACGCCGGCGGCGACGGCCTCCTCGGCCGCCTCCACGAGCGAGGGCACGGTGTGCTGGACGACGCCCGGCATGGAGGCGACCGGCGCGGGCGAGCGCAACCCCTCCTTGACGAACAGCGGCAGCACCAGGCGCGCCGGGTCCAGGCGCGTCTGGGCGGTCAGCGACCGCAGCGCCGGCGTGGCCCGCAGGCGCCGCGGCCGCTCGAGCGGGAAGCCCACGGCGCCCCGCTCAGCGCGAGCGCCGGCGCGCGCCCGTGCGGCGCTCGCTGGGCCGCAGCACCGGCTCCCCCGCCTCCTCCGCGGCGGCGCGCAGCTGCGCGCCGTGCGCGGCGAGGGCGTCGACGAGCGCGGCGATGCTCGGCTCCTCCGCCCGCACGTCGACGCGCAGCCCCAGCTCCTCCGCGGTCGCGCACGTGGCCGGGCCGATGCAGGCGACCACGGTCGCCGGGTGCGGCTTGCCGGCGATGCCGACGAGGTTGCGCACCGTCGAGGAGGAGGTGAACAGCACCGCGTCGAAGGCGCCGGCCTTGATCGCGTCGCGCACCGGCGCGGGCGGCGGGGCCGCGCGCACGGTGCGGTAGGCCGTGACGTCATCGACCTCCCAGCCGATCGCCTGCAGGCCCTCCACGAGGCTCTCCGTGGCGATGTCCGCGCGCGGCAGGAAGACCCGGTCGATCGGGTCGAGCACCTCGTCGTACGGCGGCCACTCGGCGAGCAGGCCGGAGGCCGACTGCTCCCCGGAGGGCACGAGGTCGGGCTCGATGCCCCAGTCGCGCAGGGCCTGGGCGGTCACCCCGCCCACGGCGGCGACCTTCAACCCGGAGAACGCCCGCGCGTCGAGCCCGTACTCGCGGAACTTCTCCCGCACCGCGGTGACGGCGTTGGCGGACGTGAAGCCGACCCACTCGTAGCGGCCGGTGACGAGGCCGCGCACGGCCTTCTCCATCTGGTGCGGCGTGCGCGGCGGCTCCACGGCGATGGTGGGCACGACCTCGCTGACCGCGCCGGCCGCGGCGAGCAGCTCCACGGCGGTGCCGGACTGCTGCTGCGTGCGCGGCACGAGCACCCGCCAGCCGAACAGCGGGCGGTTCTCGAACCACGCCAGCTTCTCGCGCTTGGCGGTGCCGGGGCCGACGACGGCGACGAGGGGCTCGGGCAGGGCGTCGCCCTCGGCGGCCAGGACGTCGGCCAGGCTCGCCAGCGTGGCGACCGCGGTGCGCTGGGCGGTCGTGGTGCCGCGGGAGGTGACGGCGACGTCCTGGTCCCCGGAGCGCCCGGACACCACGAGCGCCTTGGCCGCGCCGACGAGCTCGTCGGCGGTGCCGGTCAGCACGACGGTGCCGGGCACCCCGGAGACGGCGTCGACGGGTCCCTCGCCGAGCGCGGCGTCCACGGCGTGGACGTCGGCGGCCCGCGAGGTCGTCGTCGGCACCCCGGCGTACAGCGGGACGGCGGTGGCCACCGACACGCCGGGCACGACCTCGAAGCGGACGCCGGCCCTGCGGCAGGCGGCCAGCTCCTCGGCCAGCGCCGGCGTGCTCGCGGCGTCGCCCTCGAACAGGCGCACCACGCGCCGGCCCGCCTTCGCGGGAGCGGTGACGAGCTTGGCGCGCCCGGCCAGCGGCAGCGGCGCGCCGCCGTCCGCGGCGGTGGTCTCGACGACCTCGGCGTCGGGGCCGGCGTGCCGCTGCGCGGCCGCGCGCGCGGCGCCGGGGCGGGCGCCGTCGAGGACGACGACGTCGGCGGCGGCGATCAGCTCGGCGGCCCGCAGGGTCAGCAGCCCGGGGTCGCCGGGGCCCACCCCGACGAAGGCGGCGCCGCCGGCGGTGCGGGCGGGGGCCGCGGTCGAGGGGGAAGAGGTGGAGCTCGGGGGGGTCACGGGTGCACCCTCTCCGGCGGCCCTGCGGCCACCGCGTCGTCCTGGTGGGTGGGGGTCGGTGCCGGCAGGGCGGCCAGGTCGGCCGCCCCCGCGGCGAGGAGGTCGCCGGCCAGCCGCTGGCCGAGGTGCCGGGCGTCCGCCGGCGCGGGGCTGCTCGCGCGGCCGGAGCGCTCCAGCCGCGCGGCGCCGTCGGGCGAGGCCACGAGGGCGCGCAGCTGCAGCGACCCGTCGGGCCCGGTGCGCGCCAGCGCCCCCACCGGCGCGGTGCAGCCGGCCTCCAGGGCGGCGAGCAGGGCGCGCTCGGCGGTCACCTCCGCGCGGCTGGCGGGGTGCTCCAGCTGGGCGCACGCGGCCAGGACCTGCTCGTCGTCGGCGCGGCACTCCACGGCCAGCGCGCCCTGGCCGGGAGCCGGCAGCAGCACGTCGGGCTCGAGGACCTCGCTCGCCTCGTCGGCGCGCCCGAGGCGCAGCAGACCGGCGCGGGCGAGGACGACGGCGTCGAGCCCGCCGCCCGAGACCATGCGCAGGCGCGTGTCGACGTTGCCGCGCACGTCCACCACGCGCAGGTCCGGGCGGTGCGCGCGCAGCTGCGCCGCCCGCCGCGGGGAGCCGGTGCCGACGCGGGCCCCGCGCGGCAGGTCGGCCAGGCCGGCGCCGCCGCGGGCGACGAGGACGTCGCGGGGGTCCTCCCGCTCGGGCACGGCGGCCACCGCCAGGCCGTCGGCGGGGCCGGTGGGCAGGTCCTTGAGCGAGTGGACGGCGAGGTCCACGCGGCCCTCCAGCAGCGCGTCGCGCAGGGCCGAGACGAACACGCCCGTGCCGCCGATGACCAACAGCGAGGCGCGCGAGACGTCCCCGGGCGTGGTGACCTCCACCAGCTCCACCGCGCGGCCGGTGCGCTCGCGCAGCGCGCGGGCCACGTGCTCGGACTGGGTGCGGGCCAGGGCGCTGCGGCGGGTGCCCAGGCGCAGCGCGGGCAGCTGCGCCGGCGCCTGCCCGGGCGTCTGCGCCGGCGTCTGGACGGCGCTCACGCGGCACCGCCATCGGCGGGCGGGGCGGGCGGCGCGGTGGGCACCGGCGCCGGCACGGCCGCCAGCACCTGCGCCACGCTCGCGGAGGAGCTGACGTCGGCGGAGGCCAGCGCGCCCACGGCGCCGGCCCGGCTGTCCAGGGAGCTCTCGCCCTCGAGGCCGAACAGCTCGCGCAGGGCCGCCGCGTAGGAGGCGCCGTGCTCGCCGTCCGCGGCCAGGGCCTTCACGCGCACGGTGGGGGTGTGCAGGAGCTTGTCGACGACCCGGTGCACCGCGCGCTCGGCCTCGGCGACGGTGCGCGGGTCGGCGTCCGCGCCCAGGCGCGAGCGCAGGCGCCCGACCTCGGCGTCGACGACGTCGCGGGCCAGGGAGCGCAGCGCCGTGACCGTGGGGGCGACCGCGGCGGCGCGCTGCTCGGCCTGGTGGGCGAGCACCTCCTCCTCCACGATCGCCCGCGCCAGGGCGAGGCCGGCGCCGAGGCCGGCGCCGGGGGCGGAGGGGGTGCGCGCGAGCCGCTCGCGCAGCTCGGCGAGGCCGACCACGACGACGCCCTCGAGGGCGGCGACGGCCGGGTCGACGTCGCGCGGCAGCGCGAGGTCGACCACCAGCTGCGGCGCCGGGCCTGCCCCGCCGCGCCCGGGGCGCTCGGCGCGGGCCGCGGCCACCGCGCGGGCGTCGAGCACGTGCCCGACGGCGCCGGTGCACGAGACGACGACGTCGGCTGCGGCCAGCGCGGCGCGCAGGGCCGCCTCGTCCGTCAGGGGCACCGCGTCGCCGCCGACGGCCTCGGCCAGGCGCCGGGCGCGGGCGGGCGTGCGGTTGGCGACCGTCACGCGCGCGACGCCGCGCCGGTGCAGGGTGGTCGCGGCGAGCGCGCTCATCGAGCCGGCGCCGACGACGAGCGCGCGGGCCGCGGCGAGGTCGCCGACGACGGCCTCGGCGCCGTCCAGGGCGGCCTCGACGAGGGAGTGGCCGGCGCGGTCCAGGCCCGTCTCGGTCTGCACGCGCTTGCCCACGCGCAGCGCCTGCTGCAGCAGGTGGTCCAGGGTGCGCCCGACCGTGCCGTCCTCCTGCCCGCGGCGCAGGGCGGCGCGCACCTGGCCGAGGACCTGCGACTCGCCGACGGCCATGGAGTCCAGGCCGCCGGCGACGGTGAACAGGTGGTCCACGGCGCGCTCGCCGTGGTGGAAGTACAGGTGCTCGCCCAGCTCCTCGACCGGCAGGCCGGTGCTCCCCGAGATCGCCGCCGCCAGGTCGCGCACGCCGGCGTGGAAGGCGTCGACCTCGGCGTAGACCTCGAGCCGGTTGCACGTGGCGAGCACGACGGCCTCGGCGGCCGAGCCGCTCGAGCACGCGGCGGCGGCCAGCTGCCGCGCGCCCGTGCCGTCGAGCGCGGCGCGCTCGAGCACGGAGATCGGGGAGGTGCGGTGGGACATGCCCACGACCAGCAGGCTCACCGGGCGCCCCCGATCACGAAGCGGGCCGCGCGCTGGGACTCGCGCTCGGACTCGCGCTCGGCCACGGCGGCCGCTGCGGCGCGGCGCTGCTCGCGGAAGGCCAGGATCTGCAGCTCGGTGGACAGGTCCACGCGGCGCACGTCCACGCCGTCCGGCACGTGCAGCTCGGTGGGCGCGAAGCTGAGCACGCTCGTGACGCCGGCGGAGACCATGCGCTCGCACAGGCCCTGCGCCGGGCCGGCGGGCACGGCCAGGACGCCGATGCGCACGCCGAGCTCGCCCACGACCCGCTCCAGCTCGTCGACGGGGCGCACCACGAGGCCGCCGACGCGGGAGCCGACCACGGCCGGGTCGGCGTCCAGCAGCGCCACGACGCTCGTGCCGCGCGCGGCGAAGCCGCTGTAGCCGGCCAGGGCGTGGCCCAGGCTGCCGATCCCGACGATCGCCACCCGCCACTGCTGGCTCAGCCCGAGGCGCCGGCCGATCTGGTGCACGAGGTGCTCGACCTCGTAGCCGACGCCGCGCGTGCCGTAGGAGCCCAGGTGCGAGAGGTCCTTGCGCAGGGTCGCGGAGTTCACGCCCGTCTCCAGGGCCAGGTCCTCGCTGGACGTCGTCGTCACGCCCCGCTCGAGCAGCACCGTCAGCCCGCGCAGGTACACCGGCAGCCGCGCCACGGTGGCGTCGGGGATGCCCCGGTCGGCCTCGCGCAGCGGACGCGCGGACAGGGGCGGAGGCGGGGTGCTCACGGGGTGGCCGGGCTCCTGGGACAGGATTCGGGTGGTGCGGCCCGACAAGGGTAGGCACTTGTGAACGGCGGCACAAAGTGCGCCGGGGCCCTGCGGGCCCGGCGGTGACGGACGTCACCCGGACGTTCCCCGGACGCCCTCCGGCGGGGCCGCCGGGCGGGGTCCGCCGGGTCGGCTCAGCCGCCGAGGGCCGCCCGCAGGCGCTGCTCCTCGATGCGCCAGTGGTCGTGGTGGTGCCCGTCGACCACGACCACCGGGACGAGGTCGGTGTAGCGCGCGCGCAGCTCCGGGTCGGTGTCGACGTCGACCTCGGACCACCCGGCGCCCGTCTGGGCGCACACCCGCCGCACGGTCTCGCGGGCGACGTCGCACAGGTGGCAGCCGGCGCGCCCGTACAGCACCACCCGCGGGGCGGTCTCGGACGGCGCGCTCACGGGCCCACCGTAGGACGGCGCCGCACCGGCGCCGCCGACGGGTCCGCGCCGGCCCCCGGCGCGCCGCAGGCCCGCACCGGCGGTGCCGGGTGGGCCTGCGCGCGGTGCCGCGGAGCGGCCGCGGCTACTTCTTGTTGCGGCGCTGGTGGCGCGTCCTGCGCAGCAGCTTGCGGTGCTTCTTCTTGGCCATGCGCTTGCGGCGCTTCTTGATGACGGAGCCCACGGGTCCCTCGCAGTCGGTCGGTGCTGGTGGTCGGTGCTGCCAGGCGGTCCTGGCAGCGGCCCACCCCGGCGCACAGGGTAGCCGCAGCCGCGCCCGGCCCCGCTCCCTCGCCGGGCAGCGCGAGGCCCCGAGCGCTCCTGGGAGCACCCGGGGCCCTCCGGTGCGGGAGCCGCCGCGTCAGGCGGTCTCGGTCTGGATGTAGGAGTGCTGGAGGTACTGGTCCACCGCGGTCTCGGGCACCCGGAAGGAGCGGCCGACGCGCACGGCCGGCATCTCCCCCGAGTGCACCAGGCGGTACACCGTCATCTTCGAGACCCGCATCATCGTGGCCACCTCGGCCACCGTCAGGAAGCGGACACCGCTGAGGTCGCGGTCCGTCGCCATCTGCCCTCCTGGTCAGGCTGCTGGCCCCGGGGGTCCGGAGCTCTGCGGTCGCACGACCACTGTAGGGGCTGTTGTGACTCTTGGGGAAGGCGTTGCGTCATCCCATGTGCACGGAGAGTGCTCAGACCAGGACTCACCGCTCATCTCGCCCACCCGCCGGGCCGCACCGGACCGCATCGGAGCGCGCCGGAGCACGCCGGTGGACCGCGTCAGTCGAACCAGGGGTCGAGGCCGTGGAGGGGGAAGACCGCCCTGCGCGTGGCCAGCACCGCCTGGTCCACGACGGACGCCGGGTCGCACCCGGCCTCCCACGGCTGCCACCGGGCGTCCGCGCCGTCGGTCATCCGCGCCGGCCCGGGCCGCCCCAGCAGCGCCGCCACGTGCGCCGTCCAGTCGGGCGGCACGGGCACGACCGGCGCCACGGGCGCGTGCGCGGCCACGCCGAGCAGGTGCGCCCAGGAGCGCGGGACGACGTCCACCAGCTCGT
This sequence comes from Quadrisphaera sp. DSM 44207, assembly GCF_900101335.1. Taxonomy (NCBI): domain Bacteria; kingdom Bacillati; phylum Actinomycetota; class Actinomycetes; order Kineosporiales; family Kineosporiaceae; genus Quadrisphaera; species Quadrisphaera sp. DSM 44207. Next base: position 898,309 of record NZ_FNKA01000001.1, read on the forward strand.
ACCCGCCGCCGCCGGTGGCCACCCACCGCCCGTCGCACACCTCGTGCGCCAGGTCGTGCAGGGTGGCGGCGACCGCCCGCTGGGCGTCGACGCTGACCGCCAGGTGCGCCAGCGGGTCGAGGAAGTGGCTGTCGCAGCCGTGCTGGGTCACCAGCACCTGCGGCTCGAAGGCCCGCACCAGCGGCACGGCGACGGCGTGGACGGCGCGCAGCCACCCGGCGTCCCCCGTGCCGGCCGGCAGCGCCACGTTCGCCGCGCCGCCCTGGGCGTCGGGCCCGCCGACGTCCGCCGGCCACCCCGTGCCGGGGAAGAGCGTGCGCCCGGACTCGTGCACGGAGACGGTGAGCACGCGCGGGTCGTTCCAGAAGGCCGCCTCCACGCCGTCCCCGTGGTGGACGTCGACGTCGACGTAGGCCACCCGGCGGGCGCCGGCGTCCAGGAGGCGCTGGATCGCCGCGGACACGTCGTTGTAGACGCAGAACCCGCTCGCCCGGTCGCGCATCGCGTGGTGCAGGCCGCCGGCGACGTTGACGGCGTGGGTGCACTCGCCGCTCCAGACGGCGTCGGCGGAGTCGACCGTGGCGGCCACCACGCGCGCGGCGGTCTCGTGCATGCCGGCGAAGACGGGGTCGTCCTCCGTGCCGAGGCCGCGCTGCAGGTCCACGAGGCGCGGGTCGGCGGACACGCGCCGCACCGCGGTGACGTACTCGCGGTCGTGCACGGTCTCGAGCAGCGCGTCGGGGGCGACGCCGGCGCCGGCGACCACGACGCCCGGCGCGTCGAGCAGGCCGAGCTCGCGGGCCAGGCGGGCGGTCAGGTCCAGGCGCACCGGGTCCATGGGGTGGCCGGGACCGAAGTCGTGGGCGGTCAGGACGTCGTCCCAGACCACGCGGGTCAGGCTCACCCCGTCGTCACCCCATCACGTCCTGCGCGCCGTCCGGCACCCCGGCGGGAGCCCTCGCGGGTGCGCGCCGCGCCAGCCCGGGCGCCGCGAGGGAGCGGCGGGTGAAGGCGAGCGCCTCGGCCAGGTCGGCCTCGCGCTCACCGGGGCTGCGGCTGGTGCGCGTGCTCACCTCCACCACGACCGTGCCCTCCCACGCGCTGTCCACCAGGTGGTCCAGCAGCGCCTCCACCGGCTGGTCGCCGCGACCGGGCAGCAGGTGCTCGTCCTTGGGCGAGCCCGTGCCGTCCGTCAGGTGCAGGTGGGCGAGCCGGTCGCCCATCCGGCGCGCCAGCTCCAGGCTGTCGACGCCGGCGGTGGAGGCGTGCGAGACGTCGAGCGTCATCGCGTCGTAGTCGAGCAGGCACGGGTCCCAGCCCGGCGCGTACGCGGCGAACTCCCGCGAGCGCGCCCGCCAGGGGTACATGTTCTCCACGGCGATGACGACGCCCTCGCGGTCGGCGAGCTCGCGCACGCCGGGCACGAACCCCGCGGCGTACTCGCGCTGCCAGCGGAAGGGCGGGTGCACGACCACGGTGTCCGCCCCGAGGCGGTGCGCCATCTGAGCCGCGCGGGTGACCTTCGGCCACGGCTCGCGCCCCCACACGCGCTGGGTGAGCAGCAGCGTCGGCGCGTGCACCGACAGGACGGGCACGCCGTAGTGCTGCACCAGCTCCGCGACCGCGTCGACGTCCTGGCTGACCGGGTCGGACCAGACCATGACCTCGACGCCGTCGTAGCCGAGCCGCGCCGCCATCTCGAAGGCGTCGGCGCAGCCCTGCGGGTAGGCCGAGGCCGTGGAGAGGGCGACCGGCACCACCATGCCGCCAGCCTAGGCCCCGGTCCGCGGGCTCCTCGCGCCGTGCTCGAGGAAGAACCGCACCATCTGCGCCGAGGCGTCGGGGCCCGACGGGTCCGCGTAGGAGCCGGCCGCGCTGCCCCCGGACCACGCGTGCCCGGCGCCGCGCACGGCCCACTGCTCGGCGACGACGCGGTCGCGGGCGTCGCGGTGCACGGTGCGCCGGTAGCGGCGCCCGCCGCTCTCGCCGTCCTCGACCACGGCCGAGCCCCGCTCGCCGAGCGGCGCGCCGTCCGGGCCGGGCGCCGCGAGGCGGGAGGCCACCAGGCGCTCGGCGTTGACGGGGGCGACGGTGGGGTCCTGGTCGCCGTGGAAGACCACCAGGGGCACCGCCAGCGCGGGGCCGGGCGCGCCGCCGCCGCGCATGGCGGCGAACGCGGACGGCGCGTCGGTGGCGCTGCCGGCCGCCAGGCCGCTGTGGACCCCGACGGCGGCGAAGAGGTCCGGGTGCGTGGTGCCCAGCACGGCGGCCATGGCCCCTCCGGCGGACAGGCCCGCGACGAAGACCCGCTCGGGGTCGACGGCGTGGCTGCCCGCCACCTCGCGGACGATCGCGGCGAGCAGCGCGGGCTCGCCGGCGTCGCGCCCCTGGTCGCCCGGGCGGAACCAGTTCCAGTAGCGGCCGTGGTTGGCCGCGCGGGACTGCTCCGGGTAGGCGACGAGGAAGGTGCGCTGCTCGGCGAGGTGGTCCATGCGCGTGCCGGCCACGAAGTCGGCGGCGTCCTGGGTGCCGCCGTGGAGCATCACCACGAGGGGCACGGGCCGCCCGTCGTAGCCGCTCGGGACGTACAGGTCGTAGGTGCGCGACCCCGCCGGCCCGGTGTGCGTGCGGTGGAGGACCTCGCCGGGCAGGTCGGCGCGGGCGGAGGCGCCACCGCGCCCGTCGCGCCCGGGCGCCGTCCCGCGGCGGACCGGAGGCAGCCGCGTCGGCAGGCGCGACGACAGGTCCTCGAGCAGCCCGCGCACGCCGCGGGAGCCGCGCGCCGCGCCTCCTGGGGCCTGCGCCGCGGCGTGCGCCGTCGGGTGCGCCGTCGGGTGCGCCGTCGGGGCGTGCGCCGCGGGGCGCGCTCCCGCACCGCCGAGGCCCCGCTGCAGCAGGGCGGTGGCCTCGGCCACCCGCCCGCTGCGGGTCAGGTGCAGCGCCTCCACCAGGGTGCTCCGCTGGTCCTCCACGCTCGGGTCCCTCCGTCGGGAGCGGCGCCCTCGGCGCCGCCCTGCTCGTGCGGCCCCGGTCATCGCGTCCGGGCCGCCAGGGCGGCCTTGACCGCCCGCGGGGCCCGCAGGGCCCCCAGCACCTCGACCGACGCGATCGTCGCGAGCGCGAGCTCGGGCGGGACGTCGTCGGCGATGCTCGCGAGCCCCAGGACGCGCAGGTCGACCGTGCGACCGGCGTCCCGCAGCTCCTCGAGCTCGCGGCGGGTGACGTGGCGCGTGCCGAGCGCGAGGGTGCGCCGGGCGACGCTCTGGTCCACCGCGCCGGCCCGGGTCTCGAGCTGGCGGCGGACCGCCGTCCGGATGAAGTCCGTGCGGTTGGCGTAGAAGCCCTCGTCGACCAGCAGGTCGATCTGCCCGAGGTCGACCAGGCCGAGGTTGACCGTGATCTTCTCGGTCTTGTCGACCTCCGCCACGCCGCGTCCTCCCGTCCGTGGTGCTGGGACCAGCGTACCACCATCCCGCGGGATGGTCTCAGGATGGTGCGGCGCCCACGGTCGGGCCGGGGCTCAGAACCCCTGGCCGAGCCGGTGGTAGGCGGCGTTCCAGCGCAGCTCCTGGCGGAAGCGCCGGGTGCTCGTGCCGGCGTCGACCAGCGCCAGCTCCGTGCCGACCATGTCGGCGAGGTCGAGCAGCGCCTCGGCGCCGACCTGGGTGCTCAGCACGGTGTGGTGCGGGCCGCCGGCCTCCAGCCAGCACTCGGTGGAGGTGCGCCAGTCGGGCAGCGGCCGCCACACCGCGCGGGCCACGGGCAGCCGCGGCAGGTCCTGCTCGGGGGCGACGACGTCCACCTCGTTGGCCACGAGGCGGAAGCGGTCGCCGAGGTCGGACCAGCCGACGACGACGGCGCGCGCGGCGTCGGCCGTGAACACCATCCGCACCGGGTCCTCGCGGTTCCCGATGCCGAGCGGGTGGATCTCGATGCGGGGGCGCTCGCTGGTGATGGTCGGGCACACCTCGAGCATGTGCGCGCCGAGGATGAGCTCGCGCCCCGGCACCAGGTGGTAGGTGTAGTCCTCCATGAAGGAGGTGCCGCCGGGGAGGCCGTGCCCGGCGACCTTGAGGATCCGCAGCAGCGCGGAGGTCTTCCAGTCCCCCTCGCCGGCGAAGCCGTACCCGTCGGCCATGAGGCGCTGCACGGCGAGGCCGGGCAGCTGGCGCAGGCCGCCGAGGTCCTCGAAGTTCGTCGTGAACGCGGTGGCGCCGGTCTCCGCCATGAGCCGGCGCAGCGCCACCTCCTGCCTCGCGCCGTAGCGCAGGGACTCGTGCCGCTCGCCGCCGCGGCGCAGCTCGGGCGCGACGTCGTAGCGGTCCTCGTACTCGGCGACGACCTCGTCGGCCTCGGCGTCGGCGACGGCGGCGACGGCGGCGACGAGCGCGTTGACGCCGTAGGCCTCCACGTCGACCCCGAACCGGATCTGGGCGTCGACCTTGTCGCCCTCGGTCACGGCGACCTGGCGCATCGTGTCCCCGAAGCGGGCCAGGCGCAGCGAGCGGGCCTGCGCCCGACCGGCCGCGGCGCGGGCCCAGGCGCCGACGCGCTCGCCGACCCCCGGGTCGCTGACGTGGCCGGCGACCGTGGTGCGGGCGGCGCCGAGGCGGGTGAGCACGTACCCGAACTCCCGGTCGCCGTGGGCGGCCTGGTTCAGGTTCATGAAGTCCATGTCGATGCTCGCCCACGGCAGCTCGGTGTTCAGCTGCGTGTGCAGGTGCAGCAGCGGCACGGTCAGCACCGACAGGCCGGCGATCCACATCCGCGCCGGGGAGAACGTGTGCATCCAGGCGACGACGCCGATGCACGCGTCGGAGGCGCCGGCCTCGAGCACCAGGCGGCGGATGGCGTCGGAGTCCGTCAGGACCGGCTTCCACACCACGCGCACCGGCACCTCGGGCCGGGCGTCGAGCTGCTCGTGGATGCGGCGCGACTGCTCCGCCACCTGCTCCAGCACGTCGTCGCCGTACAGCCCCTGGCTGCCCGTGAGGAACCAGATCTCCAGTGGTGCGTACGGGTCCTTCATCTCGCTCCTCGTCCTCGGGTGCTGGCTCGGTGCTGGCTCGGTGCTGCTCGGTGCTTGCTCGGTGCTGCTCGCCCCGGTGCGGGCTCAGTCCGTCGCCAGGGGCTGGCCGTAGGCGTTCTGGTAGCGCTCGTAGAGGCGGTCGACGTCCGCCGGGTCGATGGGCAGGGGCTCGCCGAGCTGGCGGGAGAGGTGCACGGTGCGGGCGACGTCCTCGGTCATCACGGCGGCCTTGACGGCGGCGCGCGCGCTCGGGCCGATGGCGAACACGCCGTGGTTGCGCATCAACACGGCCGGCGAGCGCGACCCGGCGAGGGTCTCGACGATGCCGCGGCCGATCGAGTCGTCGCCGATGAGCGCGAACGGGCCGACCGGGATCGGGCCGCCGAACTCGTCCGCCATCGCGGTGAGCACGCACGGGACCTCCTCCCCGCGCGCGGCCCACGCCGTGGCGTAGGGGCTGTGGGTGTGCACCACCCCGCCGACCTCGGGCCTGGCCCGGTAGACGAACGCGTGCGCGGCCGTGTCGCTGGAGGGCGCGAGGAGGCCGTCGACGAGGGCGCCGTCGAGGTCGCAGACCACGACGCCCTCCCACGTCAGCTCCGCGTACGACACGCCGCTGGCCTTGATGACGAACAGGTCCTCGCCCGGCACGCGGGCGGAGACGTTGCCCGACGTCCACGTCACGAGCTGGTAGCGGGTCAGCTCCTCGTGCAGGTCGGCCACGGCCTGCCGCAGGTCGCGGTGGGTGCCCCGCTCGGTCGCCGTGCTCGTGCTGGTCATGCGGTGGCCTCCTCGCGGGTGCCCTCGGCGGCACCGGACGTCTCGTACTCCTCGTGGTCGCTCGCCGCGCCCGGGCCCCGCCCGGCGCGCCGCACCGCCGTGCGGCGCACGTCGCGCAGCCGGTGCAGGACGTCCAGCTCGCTGCCGCGCTCGGCGCGGCCGAACAGGTCGTGCAGCCGGCGGTACTCGGCGTACAGGGCGTCGTAGGCCCGCGCGCGCTCCTCGTCGGGCGTGTGGACGGCGCGGCGCACCCGCCCCATGGCGGCCGCCGCCGCGTGGACGTCGGGGTGGGCGCCCGCGGCGACGGCGGCGTGGATCGCCGCGCCGAGCGCCGGGCCCTGCTGCGAGACGATCGTGCTGAGCGGGCGGCGGGTGACGTCGGCGTAGATCTGCATCAGCAGCTGGTTCTTCAGCAGCCCGCCGGCGACGACGAGCTCGGTGACCGGCACGCCGGCCTCCTCGAACGCCTCGACGATCACGCGGGTGCCGAACGCGGTGGCCTCCAGCAGCGCCCGGTAGGTGTCCTCCGGGCGCGTGGCGAGGGTCTGGCCGACGACGACGCCGGACAGCTCGTGGTCCACCAGCACCGACCGGTTGCCGCTGTGCCAGTCCAGGGCCACGAGCCCGTGCTCGCCGACCTCCTGGGCCGCGGCCAGCTCCGTCAGGTGCGCGTGCAGGTCGAGCCCGCGCCGGGCGGCCTCCTCGGCGTACGGGGCCGGGACGGAGGTGTCCACGAACCAGCCGAAGACGTCGCCCACGCCGCTCTGGCCGGCCTCGTAGCCCCACAGGCCCGGCACGATGCCTCCGTCGACGACGCCGCACATGCCGGGGACCTCGCCGAGCCGGTCCGAGCTCATCACGTGGCAGGTGGAGGTGCCCATCACCGCGAGCATCTGGCCGGCCCCGGTGGCCTGGGCGGCCGGCGCGGTCACGTGCGCGTCGATGTTGCCGACCGCGACGGCGATGCCCTCCGGCAGGCCGGTCCACGCCGCCGCCTGCGCCGTGAGCCCGCCGGCCCGCGCGCCGAGGTCGGCGATGGGCTGCTCGACCTTGTCGGCCACGAAGCCGGCGAAGCCGGGGTCGAGCGCCGCGAGGAACTCGCGCGAGGGGTACTGCCCGTCCTGGTGGATGGCCTTGTAGCCGGTGGTGCACGCGTTGCGCACGTACGCGCCGCACAGCTGCCACACGATCCAGTCGGCGGCCTCCACCCACCGCTCGGTGGCGGCGTAGACCTCCGGGTCCTCCTCGAGCAGCTGCAGGCCCTTGGCGAACTCCCACTCGCTGGAGATGCGGCCGCCGTAGCGGGCCAGCCACGGCTCCCCGCGCTCGGCGGCCAGGGCGTTGATCCGGTCGGCGTGGGACTGGGCGGCGTGGTGCTTCCACAGCTTCACGTAGGCGTGGGGCCTGTCCGCGAACCGCTCCAGCTCGCACAGCGGGGTGCCGTCGGCCAGGGTCGGGACCATGGTGCAGGCGGTGAAGTCGGTGCCGACGCCGACGACGTCGGCGGCGTCGACGCCGCTGGCGGCGAGCGCCGCGGGCACCGCCTGCTGGAGCACCTCGACGTAGTCCCGCGGCACCTGCAGCGCCCAGTCCGGCGGCAGCGCCGGGCCCGGGCGCCCGTCGACGTCCAGGGACCGCTCGAGCACCGCGTGCCGGTAGGGGTGGACGGCGCTGCCCAGCTCCGCGCCGTCGGTCACCCGGACGACCACGGCGCGCCCGGACAGCGTGCCGTAGTCGACGCCGACCACCACCGCGCGGGCGGGGTCGGGGCGGGTCGTGGGGGCGCTGGCCGTCATCGCGTGGTCTCCTCCGCCGGGCGTGCCGCCCGCGGGGACACCGGCGGCCGACAGCGATTGTGAGCGTTCACATCGTCTCGGGTCAAGGCTCCGCCGAGCGGCCCGCCGGCCCTGCGGCGCTCGGGCGCCGGCCCTGCGGCGCTCGTCCGGCGCTCTTGCGCGGCTGCTGCCGCGGCTCAGCGGGCGCCGGGCGCGCGGCGCGGCGGCGCCGTGCTGTCGCGCACCACGAGGGTGGGCGCGACGGGGCGCGCGGCCGGCGCCGCGCCGGCCAGGCGGGCGAGGACGGCCTGCAGGCAGCGGCGCCCGAGCTCGGCGAAGTCCTGGCGCACGGTGGTCAGCGGGGGCGCGAAGAACGCGGCCTCCGGGACGTCGTCGAAGCCCACCACGCTCACGTCCCGGGGCACGTCGAGCCCGGCCTCGGCCAGGGCCCGCACGAGGCCCACGGCCATCTGGTCGTTGCCGGCGAAGACCGCCGTCACCGGCTCCGCCGCGGCCGCCAGCCGCTGCCCGGCGCGGTAGCCGGACAGCGGCGACCAGTCCCCTCCCAGCGGCTGCGGGACGGCGGCGCCGGCCTCGGCGAGCGCGGCGCGCCAGCCGGAGGCGCGGGCGCGGGCCTCCAGCCAGTCGAGCGGGCCCGTGACGTGGTGGACGGTGGCGTGGCCCAGGGCGAGCAGGTGCCGCACGGCCAGGCGCGCCCCGGTCTCCTGGTCGACCGAGACGCCGTGGACGCCCCCTGCGGCCGAGACCTCGACCGTCACGAGCGGGACGGCGGCCTCCACGGCGCGCGCGGCGTCGACCGCGGCGTCCTGGGGCGCGATGACCACCAGGGCGTCGACCGACTGGACCATCAGGTGCTCCACGGCGGCCCGCATCGCCGCCGCGCCGACGTCCGCCAGCACGGTGACGCTGACGACGTACCCGGCCGCGCGGGCGGCCTCCTCCAGCCCCAGCAGGGTGCTGGTGGGGCCGTAGTGGGCGGTGGCGGCGCTGACGACGCCGATGGCGTGCGACTGGCGCGTGACCAGGGCGCGCGCCGCGGTGTTGGGGCGGTACCCGAGGTCGGCGATGGCGCGCTCCACCCGGTCGCGCGTGGCCGGCCGCACGCTGGGGTGCCCGTTGATCACGCGGGAGACCGTCTGGTGGGACACCCCCGCCCGGGCCGCCACGTCGGCCATCACGGGCGTGCGAGCCGGCGAGGGGGTGCGCGGGCCAGCGTCGGGCAGCACCGTCCCCTCCTCCGCAGCGGCCTCCTGCACGGAGGGTACTGGCCGCGCGGCCGGATGTGAGCGCTCACGCGACCGCCGCCGCGACCCGCCCCGGCTGGTCGCCCGCCGCCCTCGACCCCCGCCCGGCCTACCCTCGCCGCGTGCCGCAGGAGCTCGGGGGCGTGCTGCCCAGCCCCAACGCCTGGTACCACCCCGAGGTCTACGAGCTGGAGGACCGCGTCGTCGACCCGGACGGCGCGGTCGGCGCCGCCGTGCGGTCCCTGCTCGGGCCGCGCGGCTGGGAGGGCCTGCGGGTCCTCGACGTCGGGTGCGGCGCGGGCGCCGGCCTGGCGCGGTTCGCGACCGGGCCGGGCGCGGCGGCCCGGGTGGTCGGCGTCGAGCCGCACCCGCCGCTGCTGGAGGCCGCGCGGCGCCGCGCGGCCGGCCTGCCCGGGGCCGGCGCGGTGGCCGGCACCGCCCAGCGGCTGCCCCTGCCGGACGCCTCGGTCGACCTCGCCCACGCGCGCTGGGCGTACTTCTTCGGCCCGGGCTGCGAGCCGGGCCTGGCCGAGCTCGCCCGGGTGGTGCGCCCCGGCGGGCTGTCCGTGGTCGTCGACACCGACGCCACCCGCTCCACGTTCGGCGCCTGGTTCCGGCGCGCCGTCCCCCGGCACGACCCCGTGGCGGTCGAGCGCTTCTGGCGCCGCCAGGGCTGGCGGCGCGAGCAGCTGCTCGTGCGGTGGGCGGCGCCGGACCGCGCCGCCTTCGAGGCCGTCGTCCGCATCGAGCCGCCCCCCGCCGCGGCCGACGCCGCGCTCGCCGAGCACCCGGGCACCGAGCTGGACCACGCGCTCGTGCTGCGGTGGCGCCGCTCCTGAGCGGGCGCCCGAGCACGTCCCGGGCGCGTCCTCGGCAGGCGCCCGGGACGTGCTCGGGGCGGCCCCGGGTGCGACCTCGGGTGCGGCCCCGGGTGCGGCGGCGCGCCGGTGTGGCGTCGCGCCGCGCCGCGGAGCACAGTGACCCCATGACCATCCCGGACGCCGCGCAGGCGCACCCGACGGGCCAGCGCTCCGTCGCCCCGATCCGCTGGCCCCGCCCGTCGGCGGCGGCCGTCGCGCTGGTCCTGCTCTGGGTCCTCGGCGGCGTCGTCGGGGTCCTCGTGCCCTCGCTCATCGTGCCGCCGCAGGCGCTGAGCGCGCCCGGCGGCGCGCTGGCGGCGGCCTTCGGCTTCACCGCCCTCGGCGTGGTGCTCATGTGCGTGGCGGGCGTCGCCGGGGCCCGGCGCGAGGGCCACGCCGGGGTGCTCGTCGCCGCCGTCACCCCGTCGATCGCCCTGCTCATCGGCGGCCTGGCGATGGTCGGCAGCAAGCTCTTCCCCGTCACGCCGGTCTGACGGCGGGCGGCGTCGAGGGGGCGGGCGCGGCGGCGCCGGACTGTCGGTGCCGCCGCCTAGCGTCGTCCCGTGAGCTCCCGAGCAGGCCGCGCCCGCCCCACCTACCGCTGCGCCGAGTGCGGCTGGACGTCGGCGAAGTGGGTGGGCCGCTGCGGCGAGTGCCAGGCGTGGGGCACGGTGGAGGAGGCCGCGGCGGCGCCCGGGCGCACCGCGCCGGTGGCCGTGAGCACCCCGGCGCGGCCCATCGCCGAGATCGACGTCGAGCCGGTGCGCGCGCGCCCGACGGGGATGGAGGAGCTCGACCGCGTGCTCGGCGGCGGGCTGGTGCCGGGGGCGGTGGTGCTGCTGTCGGGCGAGCCGGGCGTGGGCAAGTCCACCCTGCTGCTCGACGTCGCCTCCCGCGCGGCGGCCTCCGGGCGCACGGTGCTGTACGTCACGGGCGAGGAGTCCGCGGGCCAGGTGCGCCTGCGCGCGGAGCGCATCGGCGCGCTGCGCCCCCGCCTCTTCCTCGCCGCCGAGGGCGACCTCGGCAGCGTCCTCGGGCAGGTGGAGGCGGTGCGCCCCGACCTGCTGGTCGTCGACTCCGTGCAGACGGTCGCCTCCGCGGACGTCGAGGGCGCCGCCGGCGGGGTCGCGCAGGTGCGCGAGGTCGCGGCCGCGCTCGTGCGCGCGGCCAAGGAGCGCGCGATGGCCACGCTGCTCGTCGGCCACGTCACCAAGGACGGCTCGCTGGCCGGCCCGCGGGTGCTCGAGCACCTGGTGGACGTCGTCTGCTCCTTCGAGGGCGACCGCCACTCGCGGCTGCGCGTCGTGCGGGCGGTGAAGAACCGGTTCGGCCCCACCGACGAGGTCGGCTGCTTCGACCTGTCCGACACCGGCATCACCGGGCTGACCGACCCCAGCGGCCTGTTCCTCTCCCGCTTCCCCGGCGAGGACGGCGCGGCCGCGCCCGTGCCGGGCACCTGCGTCACCGTCACCGTCGAGGGGCGCCGCCCGCTGGTGACGGAGGTGCAGGCCCTCGTCGCCGCCACGAGCGCGGCCAACCCGCGGCGCACCGTCAGCGGCCTGGACTCCAGCCGCGTCGCGATGGTCGTCGCCGTCCTCACCCGCCGCTGCCGCCTGCCCCTCGCCGGCCAGGACGTCTACGTCGCCACCGTCGGGGGCGTGCGCCTGGGCGAGCCGGCGGCCGACCTCGCCACCGCCCTGGCGCTGGTCAGCGCGACCACCGACGTCGCCGTGCCCGCGGGCACCGTGGCGTTCGGCGAGATCGGCCTGGCGGGCGAGGTGCGGCCGGTGCCGGGCCTGCAGCGCCGGCTGTCGGAGGCCGCGCGCCTGGGCTTCACGACGGCGGTGGTGCCCGCGGGCGCCGTCCAGGAGGCCCCCGACGGCATCACGGTGGTGCCGGTCACGGCCGTGTCGCAGGCGGTCACCACGGTGCTCGCGGACTCCGCCGGCGCCTCCGCGCGCCCCTAGACTGGACGGGTGCCCGAGGACCGCACCGAAGAGGGCCTGCTGCGCACCACGCTGGCGGCGGTGGCCCCGGGCACCCCGCTGCGCGACGGCCTGGAGCGCATCCTGCGCGGGCGCACCGGCGCGCTGATCGTCCTCGGCCACGACCCGACGGTGGAGTCGCTGTGCACCGGCGGCTTCGCCCTCGACGTCGACTTCGCCGCCACCCGCCTGCGCGAGCTCGCGAAGATGGACGGCGCCATCGTCTGCGACGGCGCCGTCACCAAGATCGTGCGCGCGGCGGTCCAGCTGGTGCCCGACCCGAGCATCGAGACGAGCGAGTCCGGCACGCGGCACCGCACGGCCGAGCGCGTGGCCAAGCAGACGGGCCTGCCGGTGGTCTCCGTCAGCGCCTCGATGAACATCGTCGCCCTCTACGTGGGCGGACGGCGGCACGTGCTGGAGGGCTCCGAGGCGATCCTCGCCCGCGCCAACCAGGCCCTGGCGACCCTGGAGCGCTACCGCGCGCGCCTCGACGAGGTCACCGGCACCCTCTCGGCCCTGGAGATCGAGGATCTCGTGACCCTGCGCGACGTCGCGAGCGTCGTGCAGCGCCTGGAGATGGTGCGGCGCATCTCCGAGGAGATCGCCGGCTACGTCGTCGAGCTCGGCATCGACGGCAGGCTGCTGTCCCTGCAGCTCGAGGAGCTCGTCGGCGGGATCGGCCCGGACCGCGAGCTCGTCATCCGCGACTACCTGCCCCCCGGGCGCTCGGACCGCACGGTCGCCGACGTCCTGGCCGACCTGGCCGCGCTCGGGTCCAGCCAGCTCGTCGACCTCGAGGCCCTGGCCGCGGTGATGGGCCTCGTCGTCGACGGGGAGTCCCTCGACGGCGCGGCGAGCCCGCGCGGCTACCGGCTGCTGTCGAAGGTGCCGCGGCTGCCCCCGGTCGTCGTGGACCGCCTGGTGGACCACTACGACGGCCTGCAGAAGCTCCTCGCCGCCAGCACGGAGGACCTGATGACGGTCGGCGGCGTGGGCGAGCAGCGGGCTCGGGCGATCCGCGAGGGCCTGTCGCGGCTGGCGGAGTCCAGCATCCTCGAGCGGTACGTCTGAGGGCGCGGGCTCCGCGCCCGACGCGCGCGGGCCCGCCACCTCCGAGGAGGTGGCGGGCCCGCGCGGTCGCCGCGAGGGGAGGGGTCAGCGCGAGCTGCCCGCCCGGCGCTTGGTGTAGACGTCGAAGGCGACGGCCAGCAGCAGGACGAGGCCGCGGATGATCGACTGCGTGGGCTGCTCCACGTTCAGCAGCTGCATGCCGTTGCTCATCACGGCCATGATCAGGCCGCCGACCATCGCGCCGACGACCGTGCCGACGCCGCCCGTGACCGCCGCACCGCCGATGAAGGCGGCCGCGATGGCGTCGAGCTCGAACATGTTGCCGGCGTTCGGCTGGGCCCCGTTGGAGCGCGAGGAGAAGATCACGCCGGCCACGGCGGCGAGGAAGCCCATGTTGACGAAGATCCAGAAGTTGACCTTCCGGACGTTGACGCCGGACAGCTGCGCCGCCGACAGGTTGCCGCCGATCGCGTACACCTGGCGCCCGAAGACCGTGCCGCGGGTGACGAGGGAGTAGGCGATGATCAGGACCGCGAGGATGATCAGCACGATCGGCAGGCCGCGGCTGTGCGCCAGCTGCCACGCGAAGGCCATGACGACCGCGCCGACGAGCACGATCTTCAGGGCGAACAGCGGGAAGGACTCCACCACCTGCTGGTAGCGCACCTTCGCCTGCCGGGTGCGGAAGCTCATGACCGCGTACGCCGCCACCGCGAGGGCAGCGACGAGCAGCGTGAAGGCGTCGTAGCCGCTGCCGCCGAGCAGGCCGTTGAGGAAGCCGCTCGCGACCTGCTGGTACTCGGCCGGGAACGGCGAGAGGGAGACGTTGCCGAGCACCTGCTGCGTCATGCCGCGGAAGAGCAGCATGCCGGCGAGGGTGACGATGAACGCCGGGATGCCGACGTAGGCCACCCAGAAGCCCTGCCACGCGCCGACGACCAGGCCGACGACGATCGCGGCGACGACGCCGAGCCACCACGGCACGCCCTGCTGGATCACCAGGACGGCGGAGGCGGCTCCCGCGAGGCCGGCCACCGACCCGACCGACAGGTCGATGTGGCCGGCGATGATGACGATCACCATGCCGATCGCCAGCACGAGGATGTAGGAGTACTGCAGGACGATGTTGGTGATGTTGATGGGGCTCAGCAGCACGCCGTCCGTGAGGACGGTGAACAGCGCCACGATCGCCACGAAGGCGATGTAGATGCCGCTCGTGCGCAGGTTGCGCGTGAACAGGCCCTTGAGGTCGCTCGTGCCGCTGTGCAGGGCGGCCGACGCGCTCCCCTCGGGGCCGCTGGGCGTCGAGCCCGAGGGCCGGGTGGCGGTGCTGGTCATCGGACGGCGTCCTTCTCCTTGGTCATGAGCTCCATGAGGCTCTCCTGCGTGGCCCGCTCGATGGGCACCTCGCCGGTGATCCTCCCGGCCGACAGCGTGTAGATGCGGTCGCAGATCCCGAGCAGCTCCGGCAGCTCGGACGAGATGACGACGACGGCCTTGCCCTCGGCGACGAGGCGGTTGATAATCGTGTAGATCTCGTACTTGGCGCCGACGTCGATGCCGCGGGTGGGCTCGTCGAGGATCAGCACGTCGGGGTCGGCGTAGATCCACTTCGACAGCACGACCTTCTGCTGGTTGCCCCCGGAGAGCTTGCCCACGACGGACATCACGGTCGGGGCCTTGATGTTCATGCTCCGCCGGCTGTCCTCGGCGACCTTGATCTCCTCGTTGCCGTTGACCCAGCCGCCGCGGGACAGCTTGCCGAGCGCCGCCGCGGAGACGTTGCGCTTGATGTCCTCGATGAGGTTCAGGCCGTACTTCTTGCGATCCTCGGTGGCGTAGGCGATGCCATGGCGGATCGCCTCCTGCACCGTGCGCGCCTTGATCTCCCGGCCGCGCTTGTACAGGCGCCCGGTGGTGTTGCGCCCGTAGGAGTGCCCGAAGACGCTCATCGCGAGCTCGGTGCGCCCGGCGCCCATGAGGCCCGCGATGCCGACGACCTCGCCGGCGCGCACGGACAGGTTCGCGCCGTCGACGACCTTGCGGTCCTGGGTGGGGTGCCACACCGTCCAGTCCTCGATCCGCAGGACCTCCTCGCCCGGGTGCGACTCGCGCTCGGGGTAGCGGTGCTCCAGGTCGCGCCCGACCATGCCGCGGATGATGCGGTCCTGGGTGACCCCGTCGGCCTTCATGTCCAGGGTCTCGATGGTCCGGCCGTCGCGGATGATCGTCACCGAGTCGGAGACCGCCTCGATCTCGTTGAGCTTGTGCGAGATCATGATCGAGGTGATGCCCTGGCCCTGCAGGTGACGCAGCAGCCCCAGCAGGTGCTCGGAGTCGGTGTCGTTGAGCGCGGCGGTGGGCTCGTCGAGGATCAGCAGGCGCACGTTCTTCGACAGCGCCTTCGCGATCTCCACGAGCTGCTGCTTGCCGACGCCGAGCTGGCCGATCGGCGTGGTGGGGTTCTCGTCCAGCCCCACGCGGGCGAGCAGCTTGGCCGCCTCGGCGTTGGTGCGGTGCCAGTCGATCAGGCCGCCCCGGCCGCGCTGCTCGTTGCCGAGGAAGATGTTCTCGGCCACCGACAGGTGGGGCACCAGGGCGAGCTCCTGGTGGATGATGACGATGCCCTTGTGCTCGCTGTCGTTGATGCCCGAGAACTCCACGCGCTCGCCGTCGAACCAGATCTCGCCCTCGTAGGAGCCCGCGGGGTAGACCCCGGAGAGCACCTTCATGAGGGTCGACTTCCCCGCGCCGTTCTCGCCGCAGATGGCGTGGATCTCCCCGCGGCGCACCGCCAGGGAGACGTCCTGCAGCGCCTTGACGCCCGGGAAGGTCTTGGTGATGGAGCGCATCTCCAGGATGTGGTCGCTCATGCCGCCTCTGCCGTCCTCGTCCAGTGGTGCACAGATGATGCGCGCTCGGGTCGCCGGGTGCTAGCAGGGGCCCGCCCCGGCAGCGGCTGGAGAACCGCTGCCGGGGCGGGCCCTGCTCGCCGTGGTGCCGCGGTGGCTCAGCCGGCGGACTGGCCGGACGCCACCTCCTCGGCGGTGTAGTAGCCGGTGTCGATCAGCTGCTGCTGGATCGTGTCCTGGTAGACGGTCTCGATGGGCAGCAGGTAGGCGGGGACGACCTTGACGCCGTTGTCGTACGTCTCGGTGTCGTTGGCCTCCGGCTCCCCGCCCTCCAGGAACGCCTGCGTGGAGGTGATGGCCTGCTCGGCCAGGTTCCGCGTGTCCTTGAAGATCGTGGAGCTCTGCACGCCGTCGGCGATGAGCTTGACCGAGGCGATCTCCGCGTCCTGGCCCGTGACGACCGGGATGGGGTTGCTGCCGCTGCCGTAGCCGGCGTTCTGCAGCGCGGTGATGATGCCGCGGGAGAGGCCGTCGTAGGGCGAGAGGACGCCGTCCACGCGGCTGCCGTCGCTGTACGTGGAGGTCAGCAGGTCCTCCATGCGGCGCTGCGCCGTCTCCTGCTGCCAGCGCAGCGTCGCGGCCTGCTCGATGGACGTCTGGCCCGACTTCACGACCACGGTGCCGTTGTCGATGAAGGGCTGGAGGACCTCCATCGCGCCGCCCCAGAAGAAGTGGGCGTTGTTGTCGTCGAGGGACCCGGCGAACAGCTCGACGTTGAACGGGCCGGTGGCCTGCCCCGGCGTGCCGTCGCGGTTGAGGACCCCGAGGCCGGCGAGCAGGGCGGTGGCCTGCTGGCGCCCGACCTCCTCGTTGTCGAAGGTCACGTAGAAGTCGACGTTCTCGCTGTCGCGGATCAGGCGGTCGTAGGAGATGACGGGGATGCCCGCGTCGGCGGCGGCCTGCAGCTGCCCGCTCAGCGCCGTGCCGTCGATGGCGGCGACGACGAGGGCGTCGGCGCCCTGCGTGATCATCTGGTCGATCTGCTGCTGCTGCGTGGGGATGTCGTCGTTGGCGTACTGGAGGTTGACCTCGTAGCCGGCGGCCTCCAGGCCCTCCTCGACGGACGCGCCGTCGGCGATCCACCGCTCCGACGTCTGGGTCGGCATCGCGACGCCGATCGTCAGCTCGCTGGGGTCGGCGTTCGCGGTGTCCTGCGTGCTGCCGCCGGCACCCTCGCCGCCGCAGGCGGTCAGGCTGAAGGCCAGGGCGGACCCCAGGGCCACCACGCCGAGCTTCTTGCTCACCATGCTCTCCTCCTCGAGAACGTCCGCGGAGCACCGGCGCTCGCCGGCTCTCCGAACCCTCCCGGCACGGTGCTCGGTCAGGTGTCGGGTCCTCCTCCGCGACGGTGGAGGACCGCTGGTGGAACTGGCTCGACCCGGCCCACCCGCGCCCGCTGGGCGGCGGGCGACAGTCAGTGTGAACGTTCACACGCAGTCCGCGTCAAGCGCGTGCACCCGAAGGAGCGTCACGACTCTGTAACGACTGAGACCTGCACCGGAGCCCGGCCGCGGCGGGGGCGCGCGGACCACGCCGGCGGCGTTCAGCCTCCAGCAGTTCCTTCGGAACCGTACTTACGGCGCTCGAACGGTGTCAAGGCTCAGGCCGACGGGGCACCCGCCCGGGCGCCGTCGGCGGTGAGCGGCGCGCCGCAGCGCACGGCCAGGGCCAGGGCCCCGAGGACCTCCGCGCGCTCGCCGAGGGCGGCGGGCACGACCGCGACGTCCTGCGCCGCCGAGCGGACGGCGCTGCGCGCCAGGGACTCGCGCAGGGACGGCAGGAGCAGGTCGTCCGCCGCCCCCAGCTCCCCGCCCACGACCACCAGCCCGGGGTTGAGCAGGTTGCACAGCACCGCCACGGCCTCGCCGATGCTGCGGCCGGAGTCGGCCAGGACCCTGCGGCAGCCGTGGTCGCCCCGGCGCGCCAGCGCCACGACCTCCCGCAGCCCCAGCTCCCCGTGCGTGAGCCGCAGCGCGGCCAGCACGGCGTCGCCCCCGGCGACGACCTCGAGGCACCCGCGGTTGCCGCAGCGGCACACCGGCCCGGACGGGTCGACGACGATGTGCCCGATCTCCCCCGCCGTGCCGCCGATGCCGGTGTACGGGCGCCCGTCCAGGAGCAGGCCCGCCCCGATGCCGGTGGCGATCTTCAGGTAGGCGACCTCCCCGCTCCCCCGCGCCGCGCCCCACGTCCACTCCCCGAGGGCGCCGAGGTTGGCGTCGTTGTCCACGTGCACCGGCAGGTCGAGCGCGGCGGCGACGGCCGCGGCGGCCTGCACCCCCACCCAGCCGGGCAGGATCGTGGAGTCCCCGAGCTCGCCGGTGGCGCGCACCGGCCCGGGGATGCCCATGCCGACGCCGATCACCTGGTCGCGCGGCACCCCCGCCCGCCGCAGCAGCACCTCGACGAGGTCGGCGACGACGGCGATGCCCTCGGCGGCGGGCCAGTCGGCGGGCAGGGGGCGGCTGCCCTCGGCCAGCAGCACGTGCGCGAGGTCCGCCACCGCCACGCGCACGTGCCGCTTGCCCAGGTCCACGCCGACGGCGACGCCGGCGGAGCGGTGCAGGGCCAGCAGCGTGGCCGGCCGCCCGCCGCGCGCGCCGGTGGCGGGCACGGTGCGCCCGGGCATGTCCACGGCCAGCCCGGCGGCGAGGAGCTCGCCCACGACGGTCGAGACCGTGGACGCCGCCAGCCCCGTCTCCCGCACCAGCTCCGCGCGCGAGACGGCGCCGCGCCGGCTCAGGGCCGCCAGGACGACGTCGCGCGCGTCCGGGCGCGGGGCCGGCGCCGGGAGCCGGCCGCGGCCCGCGGCCGCGCCGAGGGTCACCACCGCAGGAACGCGGTCGTCCGCGGGGTCGGCTTCGTCCGGCACGGACCCATCGTGCGGGATCACCGCCTCCGGGCGCCAGGACCGGACGGACCGGGCGCCGCAGACGCGGCGCGCGCGGGAGGCGGGCGGGAGGCTGGCGGGGCGCGGGCGGGGGCGCTGCGGGCGCGGGGCGCGGCGCGCGGACACTGGAGGGGTGGACGCCGCCGCCCTGCACCGAGCGGTGCTCGACTGGTACGGGACCAGCGCGAGGGACCTGCCGTGGCGGCGTCCGGGCACCGACCCGTGGGCGGTGCTCGTCAGCGAGGTGATGCTGCAGCAGACGCCCGTCGCGCGCGTGGAGCCCGTCTGGCGCGAGTGGGTGGCGCGCTGGCCGACACCGGCCTCGCTCGCCGCCGCCGCACCGGGGGACGCCGTGCGGGCCTGGGGCCGCCTGGGCTACCCGCGGCGGGCGCTGCGCCTGCACGCGGCGGCGGTGGCCGTCGCGCAGCGGCACGGCGGGGTGGTGCCGGACGACGTCGAGCAGCTGCGCGCCCTGCCGGGCGTCGGCGCCTACACGGCGGCGGCCGTGGCGGCGTTCGCCTTCGGGCGCCGGTGCGCCGTCGTCGACACCAACGTGCGGCGGGTGCACGCGCGGGCGGTCACCGGCGCGGCCTCGCCCGCTCCGGCGCTGACGGCGGCCGAGACCGCGCTCGCCGTCGCCCTGCTGCCCGAGGACGCCGCGACCGCGGCCCCGTGGTCGGTGGCCGCGATGGAGCTCGGCGCGCTGGTGTGCACGGCGCGCGCGCCGCGCTGCGGGTCGTGCCCCGTGCTCGACCTGTGCGCCTGGCAGCGCGCCGGCGCCCCGCCGGAGCAGGGCCCGGCGCGGCGCGGCCAGGCCTGGGCCGGCACCGACCGGCAGGTGCGCGGGCGGCTGCTCGCGGTGCTGCGCGAGGCCGACGGCGCGGTGCCGGCCGCGGCGCTGGAGGCGGTGGAGGACGACGACGCGCAGCGCTCGCGCTGCCTGGCCTCGCTGGTCGAGGACGGCCTCGCCGAGGAGGTGCCCGAGGGCTACCGCCTGCCGGCCTGAGCGCCCGCGAGCGGCACCGCGCCCGTCCGGGCCCAGCACGGGGGCGCCCGCGTGCCACTCCTGTGCGCACGGGGCGCCCCCGTGCCACTCCTGTGGGGCACGGGGCGCCCCCGTGCTCGTCCTACGGGCACTGGGCGCCCCCGTGCTCATCAGGAACGGGCACAGCGCCGCCCAGTCGGGTAGGGGCGGCGGGCCGAGGGGACGGGCCTGCGCGGCGGGCCAGGGCGGCGGGCCGAGGGCGGCGGGCCAGGGCGGCGGGTCAGCCGTCCAGGCGCATCAGCATCCGGGTGTTGCCCAGGGTGTTCGGCTTCACGCGCGCGAGGTCGAGGAACTCCGCGACGCCGTCGTCGTGGGAGCGCAGCAGCTCGGCGTAGACGTCCGGCTCCACCGGCGCCCCGTCGATGACCTCGAAGCCGTGCGCCGCGAAGAAGGGCACCTCGAACGTCAGGCAGAAGACCCGCCGGACGCCGAGCTCGCGCGCGTCGTCCAGGAGCGCGCGCAGCACCGCCGAGCCGACGCCGCGGCCGCGGTGCCCGGCGGCGACGGCGAGGGTGCGCACCTCGGCGAGGTCCTCCCACATCACGTGCAGGGCGCCGCAGCCGGCCAGCTGGGGGCCGCGCCCGTCGTCGACCTCGGCGACCCGGAACTCCGGCACGCCCTCGTAGTAGGAGACGGCCTCCTTCGCGACGAGCACCCGCTGGTCCGCCAGCGGCGCGGTCAGCGCGCGGATCGCTCTCACGTCCCTCGTGCGGGCCCGCCGCACCCGCACCGACGCCGGGGACGCGATCGTCATGGGCCCATCCTGCCCGCCCCGCCCGGGCCGGGACGCGCGGAGGGCCCCGGACCAGCTGGTCCGGGGCCCTCCGTCATCGTGCGCCGTCGTCCTGCGCCGTCGCCCACCGCTCGTGGCGGTGGCGGCTCACTCCGTGCCGGCGGTCTCCACCGGCGGGGTGTCCGGCAGCGCGGCCTTCGGCGTGCCCTGGAAGGTGAAGCGGGCGCTCGGCCCCTCGCCCTCGACGTCCACGAGCACGATCTCGCCGGCCGACAGCTCGCCGTAGAGGATCTTCTCGCTCAGGGCGTCCTCGATCTCGCGCTGGATCGTGCGCCGCAGCGGGCGCGCGCCCAGGACGGGGTCGTAGCCGCGGGTGGCCAGCAGCATCTTGGCCGCCGGGGTCAGCTCCAGGCCCATGTCGCGGTCCTTGAGCCGGTCGTCCACCTTGGCGATCATCAGGTCGACGATCTGGATGATCTCCTCCTGCGTGAGCTGGGGGAAGACCACCACGTCGTCGACGCGGTTGAGGAACTCGGGACGGAAGTGCGTCTTCAGCTCCTCGTTGACCTTCGTCTTCATCCGGTCGTAGGACGTCGACAGGTCGCCACCCGCCTGGAAGCCCAGCTGCAGGCCCTTGGCGATGTCCCGGGTGCCCAGGTTCGTCGTCATGATGATCACGGTGTTCTTGAAGTCCACCGTGCGGCCCTGCGAGTCGGTCAGGCGGCCGTCCTCGAGGATCTGCAGCAGCGAGTTGAAGATGTCGGCGTGGGCCTTCTCCACCTCGTCGAACAGGACCACCGAGAACGGGCGGCGGCGCACCTTCTCCGTCAGCTGGCCGCCCTCCTCGTACCCGACGTAGCCGGGCGGGGAGCCGAACAGCCGCGAGACGGTGTGCTTCTCGGAGAACTCGCTCATGTCGAGCTGGATGAGCGCGTCCTCCTCGCCGAAGAGGAACTCCGCGAGGGCCTTGGCCAGCTCGGTCTTCCCGACGCCGGTGGGGCCGGCGAAGATGAAGGAGCCGCCGGGGCGCTTCGGGTCCTTCAGGCCGGCGCGGGTGCGCCGGATGGCCTGGGACAGGGCCCGGATCGCGTCGTTCTGGCCGATGACGCGCTTGTGGAGCTCGGCCTCCATGTTGAGCAGGCGGCTGGACTCCTCCTCGGTCAGGCGCACCAGCGGGATGCCCGTGGCGGTCGCGAGGACCTCGGCGATCAGCTCCTCGTCGACCTCGGCGACCACGTCCATGTCGCCGGCCTTCCACTGCTTCTCCCGCTCGGCCTTCGCGCCGAGCAGCTTCTTCTCGGAGTCGCGCAGGTTGGCGGCCTTCTCGAAGTCCTGCGCGTCGATCGCGGACTCCTTCTCCCGGCGCACGTCGGCGATCTTCTCGTCGAACTCGCGCAGGTCCGGCGGAGCCGTCATGCGACGGATGCGCAGGCGCGCACCGGCCTCGTCGATCAGGTCGATCGCCTTGTCCGGCAGGTAGCGGTCGTTGACGTAGCGGTCCGCCAGCGTCGCCGCCGCCACCAGGGCGCTGTCCGTGATGGAGACGCGGTGGTGCGCCTCGTACCGGTCGCGCAGGCCCTTGAGGATCTCGATGGCGTGCGCCAGCGAGGGCTCGGAGACCAGGATCGGCTGGAAGCGGCGCTCCAGCGCCGGGTCCTTCTCGATGTGCTTGCGGTACTCGTCCAGCGTCGTCGCGCCGATGGTCTGCAGCTCGCCGCGGGCGAGCATCGGCTTGAGGATGGACGCGGCGTCGATCGCGCCCTCGGCGGCACCGGCCCCGACGAGGGTGTGGATCTCGTCGATGAACAGGATGATGTCGCCGCGGGTGCGGATCTCCTTGAGGACCTTCTTCAGCCGCTCCTCGAAGTCGCCGCGGTAGCGCGAGCCGGCCACCAGGGCGCCCAGGTCGAGGGTGTACAGCTGCTTGTCCTTCAGCGTCTCGGGCACCTCGCCCTTGACGACGGCCTGCGCCAGGCCCTCGACGACGGCGGTCTTGCCGACGCCGGGCTCACCGATCAGCACCGGGTTGTTCTTGGTGCGGCGCGAGAGCACCTGCATGACCCGCTCGATCTCCTTGGGGCGACCGATGACGGGGTCGAGCTTGCCCTCGCGGGCGGCCTGGGTCAGGTTGCGGCCGAACTGGTCGAGCACCAGCGAGCCGGACGGCGTGCCCTCGGTCGGGCCGCCGGAGGTCGCCGGCTCCTTGCCCTGGTAGCCGCTCAGCAGCTGCAGCACCTGCTGGCGCACGCGGTTGAGGTCGGCGCCGAGCTTGACCAGCACCTGCGCCGCGACGCCCTCGCCCTCGCGGATGAGGCCGAGCAGGATGTGCTCCGTGCCGATGTAGTTGTGGCCGAGCTGCAGCGCCTCGCGCAGGCTCAGCTCGAGGACCTTCTTGGCCCGCGGCGTGAAGGGGATGTGCCCGGACGGGGCCTGCTGGCCCTGGCCGATGATCTCCTGCACCTGCTCGCGGACGGAGTCCAGGGAGATCCCGAGGGACTCCAGCGCCTTGGCGGCGACGCCCTCGCCCTCGTGGATGAGGCCGAGCAGGATGTGCTCGGTGCCGATGTAGTTGTGGTTGAGCATCCGGGCCTCTTCCTGGGCCAGGACGACAACACGGCGGGCGCGGTCGGTGAACCTCTCGAACATGCAGTCGCTCCTCGCGAGCGGTGGGCGGTGGGGGCGACGACGGCGGGAGCCGCGCGCCGTCCTCACTGACCCGTCGATGCTAGCGCCGGGAGCCGTCGGCCACGCCGCTCGCGAAGCATCGGCCGCGGTCACCCGGGGGTCTTCGGCGGGTCGGTGACCCGTCGAGGAGTCCAACGGGGACCGCGGGCCCCCTGTTCCGCCCCGTCCGTTCGCCCACGGCGGACGGGGCGGACGGCGACGGGCGCCCGGGCAGGTGCCGCAGCACCCGCCCGGGCGCCCGTCGGGAGCGCCTGGAGCGGTCGGTCAGGAGTTCGCGGCCCGGTAGGCCTCGATCACGCTGGTGGGGATGCGCCCGCGCTCGCTGACGGTGTGGCCGTTCTCCCGCGCCCAGGCGCGGATCTCGGCCGTGTCGCCGCCGGAGCCGGACCCCGACCGGCCCGAGCGGCCCGAGCCGCCGGAGCCCCCCGAGCCGCCGCCGCGCCGCGAGCCGCCGCGGCCGGCGCCGCCGACCTTGCGCGCGTGCCCGACCCACGGGGCGAGCGCGTCGCGCAGCTTCGCGGCGTTCTCCTCGTTCAGGTCGACCTCGTAGGCGACGCCGTCGAGGGAGAAGGAGACGGTCTCCGCCGCGTCACCGCCATCGAGGTCGTCGATGAGCAGCACCTGCATCTTCTGGGCCATGGTCCTTCTTCCTCTGCTGTTCGGAGTCGGTGGGTCCGGGGAGCGCCCCCGCGCTCTCCCGGTAACACCGCGGATCCTCGCACAGGAATGCACGAGAATGCGACCCCGCATTCACCCGCACGGATCGCTCCGGAATGTCGCCGCGCGTTTTCCGCTACTGGGGCGGGAGATCGGGCGCCTCGCGCGGCGTCCCCCGCGAGGCCTCGCGCGCGGCCCGCTCCCGCTCCTGGCGGTCGAGCTCGGCCATGGCGGCGCGCTCGCGGCGGTCTCCCTGCACCATGGCGCGGACCACGAACCAGAAGAGCAGCGCGACGGCGACCGAGGGGAAGAGGGCCGCGAGCACGTCCACCCCTCGAGGCTACCCGCGCCCGCCGGGCCCGCCGGTGGTGCCTCAGCGCTCCGGACGCACCAGGGGGAAGAGGATCGTCTCGCGGATGCCGAGGCCGGTCAGCACCATGAGCAGCCGGTCGATGCCGAACCCCACCCCGCCGGTGGGCGGCATCCCGTACTCCAGGGCGCGCAGGAAGTCCTCGTCCAGCGGCATCGCCTCGTCGTCCCCCGCGCCCGCCAGCCGCGCCTGCGCCTCCAGGCGCTCCCGCTGCACGACGGGGTCGTTCAGCTCGGAGTAGCCGGTCCCCAGCTCCAGCCCCCGCACGTACAGGTCCCACTTCTCCACCACGCGCGGGGAGGACGGGTCGGACTTGGTCAGCGGGGAGGTCTCGACCGGGAAGCCGCGCACGAACGCGGGAGCGTGCAGCCCGGGGCTGACCAGGTGCTCCCACAGCTCCTCCACGTGCTTGCCGTGGCCGGCGGAGGGCGGCAGGTCCACCGCCAGCCGCTGCGCGTGCGCGCGCAGGACCGGCAGGGGGGTGTCCGGGGTGACCTCCTCCCCCAGCGCGCCGGAGAGGGAGTCGTACAGGCCCAGCTGCTCCCACCGCCCGCCCAGGTCGTACTCGCTGCCGTCGGCCAGGACGACGGTGGTGGAGCCCAGCGCGTCGCGCGCGGCCGTCTGCACCAGCTCGCGCGTGAGGTCGGCCATCGTGTCGTAGTCGGCGTAGGCCTCGTAGAACTCGACGGTGGAGAACTCCGGGGAGTGGGTGGAGTCCACGCCCTCGTTGCGGAAGATCCGCCCGATCTCGAAGGCCTTCTCCACGCCTCCGACGACGGCGCGCTTGAGGTGCAGCTCGGTGGCGATGCGCAGGTACAGGTCCGTGCCGAGGGCGTTCGAGCGAGTGACGAACGGCCGGGCGCTGGCACCGCCGTGCAGGGTCTGCAGGATCGGCGTCTCCAGCTCGAGGTAGCCGCGGGCGTGGAACGTCTCGCGCAGGGAGCGCACGACGGCGGCCCGGGTGCGCAGCACGCGGCGGGCCTCCGGGCGCACGATGAGGTCGGCGTAGCGCTGGCGCACCCGCGTCTCCTCGCTGGTCTCCCTGTGCAGCACGGGCAGCGGCCGCAGCGCCTTCGCCGCCAGCTGCCACTCGCGCGCCATCACCGACAGCTCCCCGCGGCGGCTGGCCACCACGCGGCCGGTCGCGCTGACGTGGTCGCCGAGGTCGACGTCCGACTTCCAGCGCTCGAGGGCCTCCTCGCCCACCTCGGCGAGGCTGAGCATGACCTGCAGGCGCGTGCCGTCGCCCTCCTGCAGCGTCGCGAACGCCAGCTTGCCGGTGGTGCGCACGAACACCACCCGCCCGGCGACGGAGACGACCTCGTCGGTCTCCTGTCCCGCCGCCAGGTCCGGGTGGGCCTCGTGGACGGCGCGCAGCGTGGTGGTGCGCGGCACGGAGACCGGGTAGGGGTCGCGGCCCTCGGTGAGCAGGCGGGCCCGCTTCTCCCGCCGCACCCGCATCTGCTCGGGCAGGTCGGACGGCGTCGCGGTGCTCTGCTCGCTCACGCCCGGGAGGCTAACGGCCGGGCGGCGCCCCGCCCCCGCGCCGTCCCGCCCACCGTCCGGCCCGCCGATCGGCCCGCCGTCCGGTCGGGGAGGGCGGGAACGAGGGGCGGGGGCGGGGCGTCCTCCTCCCCGCGGCACTGGTGGACGACGAGCGGCGGCGCACCGCGTTCGGCACGGCGGTGGACCCGCTGCGCTACGACGGCCTGCGGCCCGGCTACCGGGCGGAGGCTGTCGACTGGCTCCTCGGCGGGCCGGCGCGCCCCCTGACCGTGCTCGACCTCGCCGCGGGCACGGGCACGCTCACCCGCGTGCTGCGCCCGGGCGGCGTCCTGGGCCTGGCGTGGAACAGCGGCGACCCCGCCGTCCCGCTCGGGGCGGCGTTCGAGCGCCTGGTTCCCAGCGGCTACGGCGACGTCGCCGACGACGGTGCCGGTGGTGGCGGCGCGCGGTCGGACGAGGAGTGGTGGCCCCGCGTGCCGGAGCCCCTGGGCGGGTGCGAGCGCGCAGTGCTGCCGGCGCCGCTGCGGCTGCCCTCCCCGGACGCCGTCGCGGACGTCGCCTCCACCTACGCCGGCATCGCGATCCGGGAGGACCGCGACGCCGTCCTGGCGCTCGTGCGCTCGCTGGCGGCCGCGGCGGCGGAGCCCGACGGGTCCGTCGTCCTGCCCCTCGTGTGCCGCTGCTCCCGCTACCGCCGCCCCTGAGGTCCGCGCCCGCCACGGCGCTGCGCGGGCGCACGCCCCTGCACGGGCGGCCCCCACCGGCCACCGGACCGGAGCGGACCGCGATCGGGCGCACAGATGCGCTCCGAGGGGCCGCTGGAGCGCAACTGGGCGCACGAATGCGTTCCGAGGGGCCGCTGGAGCGCAACTGGGCGCACGAATGCGTTCCGAGGCGCACGGATGCGCTCGACGTGCGCCGCCAGAGGGGCAGGGCGGGCTCAGGAGGCCTCGCCCACCGCCAGGGGGGTGTTGTCGATGAGGCGGGTGCCGCCCGCGCCCGCGGCCACGGCGAGCAGCGCCGGGCCGGTGGCGCCCTCGGGCAGGTCGGCGAGGGAGCCGGGGTCGACGAGGGCGAGGTAGTCCACGCGCAGGGCCGGTTCGGCGTCCAGCACCTCCCGCGCGGCCCGGCGGACGGCGTCCGCGCCCCGCGGCGCCGCGGCCTCCCCCGCCCGCAGCGCGCGGGAGAGGGCCAGGGCCGCTCGCCGGTCGTCGGCGCTCAGGTGGGCGTTGCGGCTGGAGAGGGCCAGTCCGTCGGGGTCGCGCACCGTGGGCACCCCCACGACCTCGACGGGCAGGTCGAGGTCGCGCACCATCCGGCGCACGAGCAGCAGCTGCTGGGCGTCCTTCTGCCCGAACAGGGCCACGTCGGGGTCGACGAGGTGCAGCAGCTTGGTGACGACGGTCAGGACGCCGTCGAAGTGGCCCGGCCTCGCGGCGCCCTCGAGCACCTCGGCGAGCGGGCCGGCGCTGACGCGCACCAGCGGGTCGCCGTCCGGGTAGACCACCTCGGCGGACGGCGCGAACACCAGGTCGGCGCCCTCGGCGGCGAGGGTGTCGAGGTCGGCCTGGAGCGTGCGCGGGTAGCGCTGCAGGTCGCTCGCGGAGCCGAACTGCAGCGGGTTGACGAAGACGGTGACCACCACGCTCGCGGCCCGGCGCCGCGCCTCGCGGACCAGCGCGGCGTGGCCGGCGTGCAGGGCGCCCATGGTCAGGACGACGGCCACCGGGCCGGGCAGCGCCGCGCGCGCGGCGGCCAGCTCCGCCCGGGTGCGGGCCAGCACCGGCCGCGCGCCGGCAGCAGCGGCGTCGGCAGCGGCGTCGGCGGGGTGCGCGGGGGGTCGGATCACGGCGCAGCACCGTACGCGCCGCCGGCGGTGCCGCCGGTGCCGTCGGTGCCGTCAGCGCCGTCGCCGTCCGGACCCCGCGGGCCCGCCGGGTCCTCGCCGTCCAGCGCGTCGAGGACGGCGCCCGCGCGCTCGGGCCGCAGCCGCCCGGACGCCAGCGCCCGCTGCGCGGTGGCGCGCGCCAGCGCGCCGTAGGCGGCGAGGACGTCGGCGCCGGCGCGCCCGTCGGCGACCGCGGCCGCCACCTGCTCGCGGTGCGCGGCCACCGTGCCGGCGTCCCCGCGCGCGACCGGGCCGGTCAGCGCGTCGTCGCCGGAGGCCAGCGCCCCGTCGAGCGCCGCGTGCAGCAGCGGCCCGAGCAGGCGGTCGGTGCGCTCGACGCCCGCGGCGCGCAGCAGCTCCGCGGCCTGCGCGACGAGCGTGACGAGGTGGTTCGCGCCGTGCGCGAGCGCCGCGTGGTACAGCGGGCGGGCCTGCTCCGGCACGACCACGGGCTCGGCGCCCATCTCGACCACGAGGGCCTGCGCGACGGGCAGCACCGGCGCCGGCGCCGTCACCCCGACGCAGCAGTCGGCGAGGCGGCCGAGGTCGATGCTGGTGCCGGTGAACGTCATCACCGGGTGCAGCGCCAGCGGGATCGCCCCCGCCGCGCGCGCCGGCACCAGGACGCCGACGCCGTGGCGGCCGCTGGTGTGCACGACGAGCTGGCCCGCCTGCCACGAGCCCGTGGCGGCCAGGCCGGCCACGAGGTCGCCGAGCGCGTCGTCCGGAACGGCGAGCAGCACCAGCTCGGCGCGCTCGACGACGTCCGGGACGTCGAGGACGGGCACGCCGGGCAGCAGGGCCTCGACGCGGTCGCGGCTGGCCTGCGAGACGGCGGACGCACCCACCACGGCGTGGCCGGCGGCGCGCAGGGCGCTGCCCAGCACGGCGCCGACGCGGCCGGCCCCGACCACGCCGACCCCGAGGCGGCCGGGACGGCGCGCGGGGTGCTCCAGCACCCCGCGAGGCTACGTCGTGACGGGCGGGCGCGCCGGTAGGGTCGCGGGGTGGGACGCCACGAGCGGGTCGCCGAGCTCGCCCGCCTCGACGCCGACGACCTGGTCGTGGCCGACCTCGGCTGCGGCACGGGGCGCACCGTGCGCGCGCTCCTGGCCGCCGGGCGGCCGCCGCGGGTGGTGCACGCGCTCGACCAGGTCTCCGCCCTCGAGGACGACCTGCTGGCCGACGCCCGCGTGCGCAGCCGCATCATCGACCTCGACGCCCCGCTGCCGCTGCCGGACGCCGCGCTGGACCGCGCCGTGTCGCTGAACTGCGCCGAGCACCTGGCCGACCCGGTCGCCCACCTCGTCGAGGTCCACCGGGCGCTGGCGCCGGGCGGGCTGCTGGTGCTGGCCCACTCGGACTGGGACACCGCGCTGTTCACGAGCGCCGACGACGCCCTCACGCGCGCGCTCGTCGACCGCTTCACGGCCGCGGCGCCCGCCGTGCCGGGGCGCGGGGACGGGTTCATGGGCCGCAAGCTCCTCGCGCTGGCCGCCGCCAGCGGCGCCCGCGGCGCCTCCTACGAGGTCGTCGACGCGACCTCGTGGGCCGATCCGCACCGGCGCTTCGACGACGGGTCGCTGGCCTGGAAGGTCGCCACCGGGGTGCTCTCGACGGCGCAGGACGACCCGCGCCTGGCCGCGCGCGCGGCCGGCTGGCTCGAGGAGCTGCGGGCGCTCGCGGCCGCCGGCCAGTTCCTCTTCACCGTCACGGACGTGGCAGTGGTGCTGCGCCGCGCGTAGCGGCGTCCGGGGGCCGCTCCATCCAGCGCTCCGGGCCCGCCCCCGCGCGGGCGCGGCGCGAGCGCTCGGCCTGCTCGCCGATCAGGCGCACGGCGACGGCGGTGTCCAGGTGGGCGGCGGTGGGGCGCACCGGCCCCGGGGTGGAGTGCACGGCGACGGTGGCCAGCCCCAGCCGGCGCTGCAGCGGGCCCTGCTGCAGCCCGAGGGACTGCGGCTTGGCGTGCGGGACGACGTCCAGCTCGCGACGCAGCCGCCCCCGCCGCACGAGGAGCGCCGGGGCGACCACGCGCACGCCGGAGCGCCGCCAGGCCACCGGGTCCACGCGCCGGGCCCGGCGGGGCGCGCTGGTCCAGCCGCCGTCCTCGCTCGCGCCGTCCAGGCCGCGCTCGAGCGCGTCGACGGGCAGGTCGGGCACCAGCAGGCCCAGGACCTCCTCGGCCTCGGCGCGCGTGGCCACGGGCACGAGCAGGTTGGTCTGGCCGGCGTCCGCGCCGGCGGTGGTGCCGTAGCCGGCGACGTTGACCTGCAGGCGCCACCAGTCCGGCCGCCGCCACAGCAGCGGCTGCGCCAGGCGCACCGCCTGCACGCGGCCCGGCGGCAGCGTCTGGGAGCGGCTCTCCAGCAGCCCGGAGCGCAGCCGCAACCCGTCCGCGGCGATCGCCACGCGCCAGGACGCGGTGCGCGTGAACGACGTCCACAGCGTCGCCCCCAGGCCGAGCACGGCCGGGGCCGCCGCCAGGAGCACCTCCGGCGAGCGCGTCGCCACGCCGACCACCGCCATGAGGACGGCGCCGACGACGAGCACGGCGGTGGTGCTGCTGAGCGCGAGGGAGGCCGCCAGCCGCGGCACCGGCACGACCAGGACCTGCCGGTCGACGGCCTCGGGCGCCTCCTCCCCCGCGGTCGCCAGGCCGGCCGAGCGCGCCAGCAGCAGGTTGCGCAGGCGCTGCGCCTCCGGCTCGCGCAGGTACGCGAGCCGGATGTCCGAGCCGGACCCGCCCGCCACCTCCAGGCGCAGCTCGGCGAAGCCGAGCAGGCGCGCCAGCAGCGGCTGGACGACGTCCACGGCCTGCAGGCGGTCCAGGCGCGCGGAGCGCTGCTGGCGCACGAGCACCCCGCTGTGCAGGCGCACCGCCTCCGCGTCCACCGCGTAGCGCGTCGTGCGCCACGAGACCGCCGAGACCGCCACCGCGACGAGCGCCGCCAGCGCCAGGACCCCGAGCGCGACGAGCACCTCCAGGCCGCCCGGCAGCCGCTCGACGCCGCCGACGGCGCCCTGGCCCCGCTGCTGGGCGTACAGCACGAGCAGGACGACGAGCACCCGCCAGCTGCGCAGCACCGGCGTGACGGGGTGCAGCCGGCGCCAGCCGGGCTCCCGCGGCGGCGCGGGAGCCGGGACGGGCGCCTGCTCCGGCGGCGCGGGAGCCGGGACGGGCTCGCTCACAGCCCGGCCAGCCGCGCCTCACCGCGGCGCGCCAGCCGGTCCCGCAGCCGCGCGGCCTCCTCCGGCACCAGCCCCGGGATCGACGCGTCGCTGCTGGCGGACGCCGTGTGCAGCTGCACCGTGGCGATCCCGAGCCACCGGTCGACGGGCCCGGCGGAGACGTCCACGTACTGCATCCGCCCGTACGGCACCACCACGAGGCTGCGGAAGAGCAGGCCGCGCCGCAGCAGCAGGTCCTCCTCCCGCTCGGCGTAGCCCAGCGCCCGCACCTGGCGGCCCTGCAGCACCCACAGCCAGGCGCCGATCGCCGCCCACGCGGCGTAGCCGACCACCCACAGCGGCGAGGGCGCCAGGAGGGTGCCGACGACGAGCGCGGCGAGCGGCACCAGGCCCGGCAGCACGAGCCCGATCCGCCGCGCGGTCACCAGCCGTGGGGACACCGGCGTCCACTCCACGTCCGGGAGGTCGAACGGCTCGGGGCCGGACCTCGGATCGGATCTCATGTCGCTCCAGCCTGCCGCTGCTCGGCCCGGCGCGCCAGCGGCTGCGCCCACGCGGCTCAGGCGGGAGGCGCCTCGGTCACGGCCTCGGTCACGGCCTCGGTCACGGCCTCGCTCGCGGCCTCGCTCGCGGCCTCGGCGGCGACCGCGCGGATGACCGGCGCTGGCGCGTCGTCCAGCGGCACCCGCGCCGCGGGCAGCGCGGACAGCCCGCGCAGGGCGGCCATGGGGCCGGTGTCGGGGCCGGCCCCGGAGTTCCAGATCCGGGTGAGCTCGGCGATCTCGGCCTCGCGGCGGGAGGCCTGGCGCGCGTCGGCCTGGCGCGGGGCGGCCGGCGACGCCACGACCACCGCGGTCGCCGCGGCGCTCGCCACCACGGTCACCGGAGCCGGAGCCGGAGCCGGAGCCGGAGCCGCAGCCGCGGGCGGCGCGGGCACCAGGAGCACCGGCGCCGGCTCCAGGGGCGCGGCGCCCCCGCGGGCGGAGCGGCGCCCGTGCCCCGGGGCCGCCAGCCGCGCCCGCCACGTGCGCACCGCGAGCGGCAGGCCCGCGACGGCGAGCCCGAGCAGGCCGAGCTCGGGCCGGTCAGCGGAGGAGGACAGGGCGGCGGTGGCGCAGCCGGCCAGGGCGCCGACCGGGACGGCGGCGACGGAGACGAGGGCGCGGGCGGCGGCGGCGGTGACGAACGCCCGGGGGGAGGGGGTCTCGGCGCGGTGACGGGCGCAGGAGGAGGTCATGCGGAGGACACTAGGGCCCCGAGGGCACCAGCAGCACCACAACACGCCGTGTGCGTCTTCCACCACTCCAGTCACACGAGTCACAGCCGTCCCAGCGCCGGGACCGCCGGGACGGCTGCGCGCGTCAGCCGCCGACCAGGCCCTGCTCCTCCAGGTAGGCGCGGGCGACGTCCGCGGGCAGCTGGCGCTCGGCGTCCACCTGTGCGTTCAGCTGCGCGAGGTCGTCGGTGGTGAGCACGGCCGAGAGGCTGTCCAGCGCCCCGGCCAGCTGCTCGTCGTCCGCGAGCTCGCTGGAGACGGCCGGGATGACGTTGTCCGCCAGCTGCACACCGCGGTCGTCCTCGAGCACGACGAGGTCGAACTGCTCGACGGTGGCGTCGGTGCTGCCGACGAGCGCGAGGTCGGCCTGGCCCTGCTGCACGGCCTGCTTGGCCGGGATGCTGGAGTACCCCAGCGGCAGCACCTGGGTGATGTCCAGGCCGTAGGTCTGCTCGAGCCCCGGCTCGCACAGCGGCCGGGTCGGGCACTCCTCCGTCGCGGCCAGGCGGATCGGCCGGCCGAGGGCCGCGAGGTCCGAGAGCGTGGCGAGGCCGTCCGCCTCGGCGGTCGCGCGGGCCACGGCGAAGGCGTTCTGGGAGGCGGCCTCGGCGGGCTCGAGCACGCTGACCCGCCCGCCGGCCGCCTCCAGCTGCGCCTGCAGCGCCTCGACGGTCGCGGTGACGTCCGCGGACGCCACCTGCGGGGCGTCGGGCCCGTTCAGGGAGCGGTTGACGAACTCGGCGAGGGTGGCGGCGTACTCGGGGATGACGTCGATCTCCCCGGACTGCAGCGCCGGGTAGTACAACTCGCGGTTGTCGGCCGTGACGGTCTCGACGGTGTAGCCGGCGTCCTCCAGCAGCGCCGTGTACATCTCCTGCAGCACCTGGCTCTCCGTGAAGCCGGCGCCGCCGACGACGACGGTCCCCCCGCCCCCGCCGGCCGCGCTGGAGCTGGACGCCGAGCCGCCCGCCGAGGGGTCGAGGGGGTCACCGCCGCCGCCGCAGCCGGCCAGGAGCAGCGTCCCGGCGGCGATCAGGGGGAGCGCCCGCAGGCGCGCACGGGTCGAGGGCATGGCTGCACCGCCTTCTGTGTCCCGCGGCCAGGAGCGACCGCGCGTGTCCGGCGAGCAGCACCGCGCGGCCCGCCCGGCCAGTGAACACACCGGCCACGGTCGGTGACCACCGGGAGCGGATCACGATCCGGCAACGGATCACCCGCGCGCGACGGACCCCTCGGCGGCCGGGCCGCGCGGCCCCGCGGCCCGGCGCCGGGCGGCGCGCCGCGCGCGCACCGCCGGGTCCAGGCGGCGGGTGAGCAGCGCCAGGGCGCCCTCGACGAGCAGCGCCAGCACGGTCACGAGCAGGGCTCCGGCGATCAGCTGCCCGATGTCCCGGCGGCCCAGGCCCGCGTTGATGATCCGGCCCAGGCCCGGCCCGGCGATGAAGGCGGCGACCGTCGCGGTGGCGACGACCTCGACCGCCGCCAGGCGCACGCCGCTCATGAGCAGCGGCACCGCGAGCGGCAGCTCCACCTGCGTCAGCACCTGCCGCTCGCTCATGCCGGCGCCGCGCGCGGCCGCCACGGCGCCCGGGTCCGCCTCCGCGACGCCGGTGTAGGCGCTGGTGACGACGGCGGGCAGCGCGAACAGGACCAGGGCGGTCAGCACGGTCGTGGTGGAGTACCCGAAGGGCGGCGGCAGCAGGAACAGCACGACGAGGACGGCGAGCACGGGCACGGCCCGGCCGAGGTTGGTCAGGCCGAGCGCGAGGACCCGGCCGCGGTGCGCGTGCCCGAGCCACAGCGCGAGCGGCAGCCCGAGCAGGCAGGCGAGGCCCACCGCGGCCGCCGAGACGGCCACGTGCTCGCCGAGGCGCGCCCAGACGCCGTCCGGGCCGGCCCAGTTCGCGCCGTCCGCCAGCCACGCGGCCGTGGCGCCCACCCAGCCCATCAGCACCGGCCCGTCGGCGCGCCGCCCACCAGCACCGGCATCAGCGCGCCGCCCGCCGCCAGGGCAGCGCCGCCCGCTGCAGGAGCAGCACCAGCGCGTCCGCGACGAGCGCCAGGACGACGGTGAGGGCGCTGGCGGTGAGCACCTGGGCGCGGAAGTTCGAGCGCAGGCCCTCCAGGACCAGCTGCCCGAGGCCGCCCTCCCCCAGCAGCGCCCCCACGGTGGTCAGCGCGACGGTGGAGACGACCGCGACCCGCAGGCCGGCGAGCACCGCCGGCAGCGCCAGGGGCGCCTGCACCGACCACAGCAGCCGCGCGGGCCCGTACCCCATGCCGCGGGCGGCCTCGACGACCCGCGGGTCGACGCCGTCCAGCCCCACGACGACGGCCCGCACGAGGACGACGAGGGAGTACAGCGCCAGGCCCACGACGACGACCACCACGGCCCGGGTGATGCCGAAGAAGGGCAGCAGCAGGGAGAACAGAGCCAGGGAGGGCACGGTGTAGACGAGCGTCGCGAGCCCGAGGACCGCGCCGCGCCCGTGCGGGAGCGCCCGGGCCAGCAGCGCCAGGGGCACCGCGAGCAGCACGCCGAGGGCGACGGCGGCGGCGGCGATGCCGACGTGGTCGAGCGCGGCGTCCAGCAGCTGCTGCCACCGGGTGGCGACGTAGCGCGGGCACACCCAGTCGTTGCTCACGAGGCAGTCGTCGGCGACAGTGGCGGCGTGAGTGGCGGCGTGAGCGGCGGCGTGCGCGAGGAACCCGGCTCCGGCCACGGCGGGGACGCTACCGGCGCCCCGGCCATCCGTCTGCAGGGCGTGGCCAAGCGCTACCCCGACGGCACCGTGGCGGTCGGCGACCTCGACCTGGAGGTCGGGCGCGGGGACCTGGTGGCGCTCGTCGGCCCCTCCGGGTGCGGGAAGTCCACGACGCTGCGGATGGTCAACCGGCTCGTGGAGCCGACGTCGGGGCGCATCTGGCTGGACGGGGAGGACGTGACCGCCGCGGACCCCGTCCGGCTGCGCCGCCGGATCGGGTACGTGATCCAGCAGGTAGGCCTCTTCCCGCACCGCACGGTCGCGCAGAACGTCGCCACCGTGCCGGGGCTGCTCGGGTGGGACCGCGCCCGCACCGCCGCCCGCACCGAGGAGGTGCTGGCGCTGGTGGGCCTGGACCCGGCCGTCCACGGCGGCCGGTACCCGCACGAGCTGTCCGGCGGCCAGCAGCAGCGCGTCGGCGTGGCGCGCGCCCTGGCGGCCGACCCGCCCGTGCTGCTCATGGACGAGCCGTTCGGCGCGGTCGACCCGGTGGCGCGCGACCGGCTGCAGACCGAGTTCCGCCGCCTCCAGCGCGAGCTCGGCACCACGGTGCTGTTCGTCACCCACGACATCGACGAGGCCGTGCGCCTGGCGGACCGGATCGCCGTCTTCAGCCAGGGCGGGCGCCTGGAGCAGCTGGCCGACCCCGCCACCGTGCTCGGCGCCCCCGCCAGCGAGTTCGTCGCCGACTTCGTCGGGGCCGACCGCGGCCTGCGGCGCCTCGCGGTCACCCCGATCGAGGCGCAGGACCTCGCGCACCCGCCCACCGTGCTCGTCACCGACCCCGTCGAGGCCGCGCGCGCGGCGCTGGCGGGCGCCGCCGAGCCCTACGCCGTCGTCCTCGACCGCTCGGGCGCGCTGCGCGGCTGGGTGGCCGAGCGGCACCTGCACGGGGACGCGCACGGGGACGGCGGCGCGGTGGTCGGGGACCGCGCGCGCCGCTTCGAGCGGACCGTCGAGGTCGGCGAGTCGCTGCGCCGGGGCCTCGCAGAGATCGTCCAACACGACGCCGGCTGGCTGCCGGTGCTGGACGGCGACCGCTACGTCGGCGTCCTGACCCCCGACGCGGTGCACGCGGCCCTGCGCCGCACCGCCCCGGCGCCGCACCGGGTCTCCGCACCGGCCTGAGCCGGCTCGCGCGGGTCGCGGGGGTCAGGCGGCGAGCCCGGGACGCCGGTCGTCCTCGTCGTCGTCCGGGGGCAGGCGGCACCACCGCTCCACGACGAGGCCCGCGACGGCGAGCCCGAGCGCGGCCAGGACGGCGGCCACGGCCACGAGGAGGCGCTCGCGCTGCGGCTCGACGCCGGCCGCGGGCGCCACGAGCACGACCAGGCCCGCGTAGCCGCCGGTGAGCACAGCCCCGGCGACCGCGCAGGCGCGGGCCAGGACCACCGTGCGCGCCGCGCGCAGCGGGTCCAGCGGCCGGTCGCGGCGCCCGCGGTTCCACGCCCGCACCGGCCAGCCGAAGCCGAGCAGCGCACCGGCGAGCACGAGCAGGCCCGCGGGCGCCGTCCACGGCAGGGGCAGGGAGGGGCGCCCGTCCTGCTCGACCAGCCCCAGCACCACCCACGCGACCACGCCCGCGGACAGCGCCACGAGCAGCAGGGGGCGCACCCGCAGCGGCGTCACCGGGCTCCCTCGACGGGCCCGGCCGCCCCGGGCCACGCCAGCACGACGTCGGGGCGGGGGCGCAGCGCCGCCCGCTGCCCCGGCGAGGCGCTCGCGGCGGCGGCCAGGTCTCCCACGCGCCCGGCGCCCGGCAGGACGTCGTCCGGGGCCAGCTCGGCCCACGGCACCAGCACGAACGCGCGCTGCGCGGCGCGCGGGTGCGGCACGGCCAGCTCCTCGTCGGCGGCGGCGAGGTCGCCGTGCGCGACCAGGTCGACGTCGAGGGTGCGCGGGCCCCAGCGCTGCTCGCGGGAGCGGTCGCGCCCGTGCGCGGCCTCGACCCGCCGGCACGCGGCCAGCACCGCCCGCGCCGACAGCGTCGTGCTCGCCCGCACGACGGCGTTGAGGTAGCGCGGCTGCACCGGCCCGCCGACGGGGTCGGTCTCGAGCACGGACGAGGCCCGCACGCCGGTGACGCCGGGCTGGGCGGCCAGCGCCGCCACCGCCGAGCGCAGCGCCGCCGCCGGGTCGCCGGCGTTGGCCCCGAGCGCGAGGACGACCGGCACGGGCTCCGCCGGCACGGCGTCGAGGGCGGCGCCGAGGGCGGTGCCCAGAGCGCCGCCGGCCGCGGCCGCCGGTCCCGCGGGCCGCTCGGTGGCCGCGGTGCGCGCGGTGCGCACGACGACGTCGTCGAACGGCACGCCGACGGGGGCCTGCGGCTTGTGCACGGCCACCTCCACGCGCGCCACGCCGTCGTGGCGCAGGCACGCCTCCGCCACGCGGGAGGCGAGGGTCTCGAGCAGGTCGACGGGCTCCCCGGCCAGCACGGCGTGCACGTCGGCCGCGACGCGCGAGTAGTCCACGGCGTCGGCGAGGTCGTCCGAGGCGGCCGCGGCCCGCACGCCGCGGCGCTCGTGCAGGTGCAGCACGACGTCGGCGGCGAACTCCTGGCCCAGCTCCCGCTCGGCGGGCAGCACCCCGTGCCGCCCGCGCGCCCGCAGCCCGCGCAGCTCGACCGCGTCCCCCGTGCCGCTCACGTCCCGCTCACCGCCCGACCACCGCCCGACCACCGCCGCCTCACCCCTGCGCCCAGCGGTGGGCGACCCGGACGGCGTCCGCGCTGGCCCGCACCTCGTGCACCCGCACCCCCCACGCCCCGGCCGCCGCGGCCAGGGCGGAGACCGCGGCGGTGGCGTCGTCGCGGGCGCTCGGGTCGCCGCCCCGCTCGGGCAGGAGGGCGCCGAGGAAGCGCTTGCGGGAGGCGCCCACGAGCACGGGCGCGCCGTCGGCGACGAGCAGCGGCAGCGCGGCGAGCAGCGCCCAGTTGTGCTCGGCGGTCTTGGCGAACCCCAGGCCCGGGTCGACGACGACGCGGTCGGGGGCCACGCCGGCCGCCTCGGCGGCGGCGCGGCGCCCGCGCAGGGCGGCGCGCACGTCGGCGACCACGTCGTCGTAGTCGGCCAGGGCGTCCATGCCCGCCGAGTGCCCCCGCCAGTGGGACAGCACGCAGCGGGCGCCGGTGCGGGCGACGACGTCCAGCAGGGCCGGGTCCGCCAGGCCCCCGCTGACGTCGTTGACGACGCGGGCCCCGGCCCCGACCGCGGCGTCGGCGACCTCCGCGCGCATCGTGTCGACGCTGACGAGCGCGCCGTCGCGGGCGAGCGCGGCGACGACGGGCACGACCCGGGCCAGCTCCTCCTCCACGTCCACGCGCACGGCGCCGGGGCGGGTGGACTCGCCGCCGACGTCCACGGCGTCGGCGCCCTCGGCGAGCAGGGCCCGCCCGCGCGCGACGGCGTCCTCGGCGGCCAGGTACCGGCCGCCGTCGCTGAAGCTGTCCGGGGTGGTGTTGACGACCCCCAGGACCAGGGTGCGGCTCACCGCTCCCCCACCGGCCCGCTCACCGGCGCCCTCACCGGCCCAGCACGAGGCTGAGCGCCTCGGCGCGCGTGGCCGGCTCGCGCATGCCGCCGCGCACCGCGGACGTCGTGGTGCGTGCGCCCCCGCGCTGCACGCCGCGCATCGACATGCACAGGTGCTCGCAGTCGAGCACGACCATCACCCCGCGCGGGGACAGGTGCTGCACGAGCGCGTCCGCGACCTGCGCCGTCAGGCGCTCCTGCACCTGGGGGCGGCGCGCGTAGACGTCGACGAGGCGGGCCAGCTTCGACAGGCCCGTGATCCGCCCGTCCGCGGAGGGGATGTACGCCACGTGCGCGACGCCCGTGAAGGGCAGCAGGTGGTGCTCGCACACGGACGAGACCGTGATGTCGCGCACGAGCACCATCTCGTCGTGCCCCAGGTCGAAGGTCGTGGCGAGCACCTGCGCCGGGTCCTGGTGCAGGCCCGCGAAGATCTCCTCGTAGGCGCGGGCGACGCGCTCGGGGGTGCCGACCAGCCCCTCCCGGTCCGGGTCCTCCCCGATCGCCAGGAGGATCTCCCGCACCGCGCGGCGCACCCGCTCCGCGTCGTACCCGGGCGGCGGCGTCCCCGCCATCCGGTCAGGCCTGGGCGCCGGGATCGCGGCCGTCGTTGGGGACCTCGGCGATCAGGTGCGGCGGGTGCACCTCGCCGGCCGCCGCGGCCTCGTCCTGCGGCGCGGGGCGCCCGTTGCCGTTGCCGTTGCCGAGCGCGTGGCTGCCGCTGCCGCCCCGCATCGCGGCCCGCTCCGCGGGCGTGAGCACCGGCGGCTTGTCGGAGACGTAGCGCCGGTCGCTGGAGAGCCACACCGGGCGCAGCGGCCGCTTCTGCACGGGCGCGAACACGCGCGCCAGCTGGGCCTGGTCGAGCGTCTCCTTCTCGAGCAGCTCGAGGACGAGGTCGTCGAGGACCTTGCGGTGCTCGACGAGGATCTCCCACGCCTCGTCGTGCGCGGACTCGATGAGGCGGCGCACCTCCTCGTCGACGACCTCGGCGATGCCCTCGGAGTAGTCGCGCTCGTGGCCCATGTCGCGGCCGAGGAAGACCTCGCCGCTGCCGGAGCCGAGCTTGATCGCGCCCACGCGCTCGCTCATGCCGTACTGGGTGACCATCTTGCGGGCCAGGCCGGTGGCCTTCTCGATGTCGTTGGCCGCGCCCGTCGTCGGGTCGTGGAAGACGAGCTCCTCGGCCACGCGCCCGCCCAGGGCGTACGCCAGCTGGTCGAGGATCTCGTTGCGCGTGGTCGAGTACTTGTCGTCCGTGGGCATCACCATCGTGTAGCCGAGGGCCCGCCCGCGCGGGAGGATCGTCACCTTGGTCACCGGGTCGGTGTGCCGCAGCGCCGCCGCCACCAGGGCGTGGCCGCCCTCGTGGTAGGCCGTGATCTTCTTCTCCTTGTCGCCCATCAGCCGGGTGCGCTTCTGCGGGCCGGCGATGACGCGGTCGATCGCCTCGTCCAGCTCGCGGTTGCCGATCACCTGGCCGTTCGTGCGGGCGGTCAGCAGCGCGGCCTCGTTGAGCACGTTGGCCAGGTCCGCGCCGCTGAAGCCCGGGGTGCGCCGGGCCACGGCGAGCAGGTCGACGTCCGGCGCCATGGGCTTGCCCTTGGCGTGCACCTGCAGGATCTGGTGGCGGCCCTGCATGTCGGGGGCGTCTACGGCGATCTGGCGGTCGAAGCGGCCGGGGCGCAGCAGCGCCGGGTCGAGGATGTCGGGGCGGTTCGTCGCGGCGATGAGGATGACGTTGGTCTTGACGTCGAAGCCGTCCATCTCGACGAGCAGCTGGTTCAGCGTCTGCTCGCGCTCGTCGTGGCCGCCGCCCATGCCGGCGCCGCGGTGGCGGCCGACGGCGTCGATCTCGTCGACGAAGATGATCGCCGGGGCGTTGTTCTTGGCCTGCTCGAACAGGTCGCGCACGCGGGAGGCGCCGACGCCGACGAACATCTCCACGAAGTCCGAGCCGGAGATGGAGTAGAACGGGACGCCGGCCTCGCCGGCCACCGCGCGGGCCAGCAGCGTCTTGCCGGTGCCGGGCTGGCCGTAGAGCAGCACGCCCTTGGGGATCTTGGCGCCGACGGCCTGGAACTTGGCGGGCTCGGCGAGGAACTCCTTGATCTCGTGCAGCTCCTCGACGGCCTCCTGCGCGCCGGCGACGTCGGCGAAGGTGACCTTGGGGGCCTCCTTGGAGACGAGCTTGGCCCGGGACTTGCCGAACTGCATGACGCGCGAGCCGCCGCCCTGCATGTTCGAGAAGAAGAACCAGAACAGCGCCAGGATGATGACCAGCGGGAGCAGCGTGATGAGCAGCGTGCCGAGGAACGAGCTCTGCGGGACCTCGTCGGTGTAGCCCTGCGGCAGGTCGGCGGCGTTGACGGCCTGGACGACCTCGTCCCCGCGCGGCGCGACGTAGTAGAACTGGACGTCGGCGCCGTGCTCCTCGAACGCCTCGGAGCCCTCGGTGAGCGTCAGGTCGACCCGCTGGTCGCCGTCGACGAGGCGCGCCTGCTGCACCTGGCCCTCGGCGAGGTAGCGCAGGCCGTCCTGGGTGTCGACGGTCTCGGCCCGGCTGCCGCCGAGCGCCTGGCTGCCGATGAGCAGCGCGAGCAGGGCCACGACGATCCAGACCGTCGGGCCGCGGAAGATCCTTCTGGGGTTCATGGGGTGGTGGGCTCGGAGCCCGGTCCCTCCTGCTCGCCGAGTCGCCGCCGACCGTACACCGCAGGCCGGGCGTCACCGCGTGCCAGCGGTGCTCCTCTCCTCCAACGGGCGCGGGCGCGAGGAGCGTTCCCCCGCGGGGCCCCGTTCGCTCAGGGCGATCAGGCCGGCGGGTCAGCCCGAGGCGCCGGCGTAGACGTGCGGCGCCAGCGTGCCGACGAACGGCAGGCCGCGGTAGCGCTCGGCGTGGTCGAGCCCGTAGCCGACGACGAACGCGTCCGGGATCTCGAAGCCGACGTAGCGGACGTCGACGGCCACCTTGGCGGCGTCCGGCTTGCGCAGCAGGGTGAGCACCGAGACGGACCCGGCGCCGCGCGAGCGCAGGTTCGCCACCAGCCACGACAGGGTCAGGCCGGAGTCGATGATGTCCTCGACGATGAGCACGTCGCGCCCGAGCACGTCGCGGTCGAGGTCCTTGAGGATGCGCACGACGCCGGAGGACTTCGTGCCCGAGCCGTAGCTGGAGACGGCCATCCAGTCCATCTCCGCGTTCCCGTGCAGGGCGCGCGCGAAGTCCGCCATGACCATCACGGCGCCCTTGAGCACGCCCACGAGCAGCAGGTCGCGCCCGGCGAAGTCGCGGTCGACCTCGGCGGCCATCTCCTGCAGCCGCGCGCGGATCTGCTCGGCGCTGAGGAGCACCTCCGCCAGGTCCTCACCCATGTCCTCGGCGTCCACGCGGGGCCTCCTCAGGAGGTGTCGTGCTCGGGAGCCCGCCCCTGGGCCCCCGGGCGGCGCAGCGCCAGCCTGCCACAGGCCCGGGAGGCGCTGACCCGGCCGGGCAGGTGCAGCGGCCCCTGCCCGCGCCAGGCGGTCACGAGGGCGTCCAGCGGCAGCACGTGGTCGCGGTGCAGGTCGCTCGCGGGGCTCCCCGCGGCGAGCAGCGCGGCGCGCAGCGCGCGGCGGCGCAGCGCGGGCGCGGCGGCGGCCAGCACCGCGACGTCCAGCACCACGACGTCGTCCGGCCGCTCGTGGCCCGGCACCCGGGCCCGCGCGAGCAGGTCCGCCGCCAGGGCGTCGAGGACGTCGGCGTCCTCGCGCAGCTGCTCGGCCGTGCGCGCCAGGGCGGCCGCGACGCCCGGGCCGAGCTCGGCCTCGAGCACCGGCAGCACCCGCGCGCGCACGCGGTTGCGCAGCGGGTGCGGGTCCGCGTTGGCGGGGTCGGACCACGGCTGCAGGCCCAGGGCGTCGCCCGCGCGGGCGACCACCGCGCGCGGCAGCCCCAGGAGGGGGCGGCGGTGGGGGCCGCGCCGCGCGGGCATGCCGGCCAGCGAGCGGGCGCCGGAGCCGCGGGCCAGGCCCAGCAGCACCTGCTCCGCCTGGTCGTCGCGCGTGTGCCCCAGCAGCACCGCGGCGGCGCCCAGGCGCTGCGCAGCCTCCTCCAGGGCGGCGTACCGCACGGCGCGCGCCGCCGCCTCCGGCCCGCCCGCGCGGGCGGGCGCAGCGGGGTCGGGCGCCGCGGGGGCGCGCACCACCTCGACCGGGTCCAGGCCGAGCCGGGAGCACGCCGCGCCGGCGCGCTCGGCGGCGTGCGCGGAGCCCGCCTGCAGGGCGTGGTCGACCACGACGGCTCCCGCGCGCCAGCCGCACCGCGGCGCGAGCCACGCCGCGGTGGCGGCCAGCGCCAGGGAGTCCGGGCCGCCGCTGCACGCGACCAGCACGAGCGCGCCGCCGGGGAGGTCGGCGCAGGCGCCGCGCACCGCCGAGCGCAGGGAGGCCACGGCCGGGTCCGGCCGGCCGCGCCGCCCGCGCGCGCCGTGCGGGCCGTGCGCCACCGGCTCGCGCCGCCCGCCTCAGCCGTGCACCCGGCGCACCCAGGCGGCCGGGTCGGCGACCTCCTCGGGCGCGGGCAGCGCGGCCGGCCCGCTCCAGACGGCGTTCAGGCCGGCCGTGCCCACGCGGCGGGTGACGCCGCGCACGAACCGGGCGCCGTCGGCGTACTGGCGCAGCTTGGCCTCCAGGCCCAGCACCGAGCGCAGCACCTGGTCGACCAGGCCGCGCGAGCGGGCGCGGCGGGCGGCGAAGCGGGCGCGGATCAGCGCCACGCTCGGCACCACCTGCGGCCCCACCTCGTCCATCACCACGTCGGCGTGCCCCTCCAGCAGGGACATCACCGCCGTCGCCTCGGCCAGGGCGCGGCGCTGCGCGGGCGTCTGCAGCAGGTCGAGCAGGCCGACGGGCGCCCCTGCCGCCCCGCCGGACGCCCCGCCGCCGCGGCGCACGAGCTCCGGCAGCGACCGGACGGCGGCGGCGGCCCGCTCCAGGCCGGCGCCGGGGTCGCCGACGAGGTCGTCCGCGAGGGCGCGCACGCGCTCGCGCAGGTGGTCGGCCAGCCACGGCGCCGCGGCGAACTGCACCCGGTGGGTCTCCTCGTGCAGGGCCACCCACAGGGCGAAGTCGTCGAGGTCGACGTCGAGCTGCTGCGCGACCTCCAGGACGTTCGGCGCCACGAGCATCAGCCGCCCGCCGTCCGGGCCGAAGGCGTCGTACTGGCCGAGCACGCGCGGGGAGAGCAGCGCCAGCAGGGAGCCCAGCTCGGCGCCGGTGACGCTGCGGGTCACGGCCGTCGCGGCGCGCCCGTCGCCGAGGCCGCCCCGGGAGCGGCGGCGCGAGGAGCGCCGCTCGCGCTCGCGCCGCGCGAGCACGTCCTCCAGGAGGGGCTCGAGCAGCGCCCGGAAGGCCGTCACGTTCGCGCGCGCCCACGCGCCGCGCTCGACGACCACGGCGCCGGGGCCGGCCGGGACGTCGAGGCCCGTCACCCGCGCGACGTGCGCCGGGGCCTCGGCGGCCGCGGCGCGCAGCAGCTGCACGACGTCGGCGGCCCGCTCGGGGCTGACGCGGGGACCGGGCCGGCTGAGCCGGACGGCGGTGCGGGCGGCGAGGTCCCAGTCGACCGGCCCGGTGCGCGGGCCGGTGCGCGGGCCGGTGCGCGGCCCGCGGCGCGGGGAGGGCGGCGGCGGCGCCGAGAGGTCCACCGACCCACCGTAGGCCCCGCACCGGGCGGGTGCTGCGAGGTGGCGGCGCCGGCGGCGACCCCCGCGCCGCCTGCTGGACGCGTGCGGGTCGTCGACCCCGCCCGCGCGCCTCCCGGACGGGCC
The DNA here is from genome assembly GCF_900101335.1 of Quadrisphaera sp. DSM 44207. Taxonomy (NCBI): domain Bacteria; kingdom Bacillati; phylum Actinomycetota; class Actinomycetes; order Kineosporiales; family Kineosporiaceae; genus Quadrisphaera; species Quadrisphaera sp. DSM 44207. Next base: position 942,333 of record NZ_FNKA01000001.1, read on the forward strand.
GCGGGCGACGGGCGGCGGGGACGTCGCCCGTCCGGCCCCTCAGCGGCAGCCGCAGCGGGCGAGGGCGTCGGCGACCGCGTCGACGGCGGCGCGCGCGGGCCCCGTCGGGCCCGTCGCGTCGGCGAGGACGGCGAAGGCCAGCAGCCGCCCGTCGGCGTCCACCACGGTCCCGGCCAGGCTCGTCACGCCCGTCAGGGACCCCGTCTTCGCCCGCACGGCGCCCGCCCCGACCGGCGGCGGCGCGCCGTCCGCGCCGGTGAAGCGCTCCGCGAGCGTGCCGGTCAGCCCCGCCACCGGCAGGGCCGCCAGCAGCGGCCGCACCCGCGGGTGGTCCGGGCCCGCGGCGGCGGCGAGGACGCCGGAGAGGACGGCGGGCGGCACGCGCGAGCCGTCCCCGAGGCCGCTGCCGTCGGCGAGCGCGGTCGCGGAGGTGTCGACGCCGAGGGCGGCGACCTCGGCCAGGACGGCGGCGGCGGACTCCCCCGGGCCCGAGGGCCGCCCGGCGTCGGCGGCCACCACGGAGGCGAGGGCCTCGGCGGCGGTGTTGTCGCTCTCCGCGAGCACGTGCTCGACGACCTCGCGCAGCGGCGCCGAGCGCACCTCGGCCAGCTCCTCGGCGTCGGCCGCCACGGGGCCGGACGTGCGCGCGGGGGCGCCCTGCACGGCGACGCCGCGCTCGGCGAGCAGGGCGGCGAAGGCGGAGGCGGCGGACAGGGCGGGGTCGGCGGAGCGGGGGCCGTAGCGCCCGGGAGGGCGTCCGGGGGAGAGGCGGCCGGCGTCCACCCCGAGGGAGGTCACGGGAGCGGCGTACCCGGAGCTGAGGTCACCGGGGTGCCAGCCGGGGGGCACCGCGGGCGCGCCGCCGGTGAGGGAGTCGTCGACGGCGAGGACGACGGCGCCCGTCCCGCGCTCGCGCAGCGCCTGCGCGGTCGCGTCGGCGAGGTCCGCCAGCCCGGCGCGCCCGGCGGCGGCCGCCGGGTCCCCCGCGCCGGCCGCCAGCAGCACGTCGCCGCCGCCGACGAGGACGACCTGGCCGGGAGCGGCGCCCGCGACGACCCGCGTCGGCAGGGTGGCGTCGGGGCCCAGGCGCTCCAGGACCGCCGCGGCGGTCAGCAGCTTGGCGACGGACGCGGGCTCGCGGGCGGTCGCCGCGCCGTCGTCGAGCAGCACCCGGCCGGTGGTGGCGTCCACCACGGACCCGCCCACGGCGCCGCCGAGGGCGGGGGCGCGGAGCAGGGGCCCCAGCGAGGTGGCCAGCACCGCGGGGTCCGGCTCGGGGGCCGCCGCCGCGAGGTCGGGCAACGCGTCCGGGGCCCGCGGGGCCAGCAGGGCGCCCGGTGCGGGCGGCAGCTGCGGCGCGACCGGCACGGGGTCGGTGGTCAGCACGCCGGGGACGACGTCGGCGGCGTCCGCCACCGCGTAGCCGGCGCCGGCGGCCAGGAGCAGGCCCGCGGCGGCGGTCACCGCGCCGACCCGGCGGGCTCCCGGCCGGCGCGCTGCACGGCGTCCTGCCACGGCACTCCTCGCCTCGACCGGGACGGTGCGGGTCGTCGTCGCGCGGACCCGTGCGCGAGACTACCCGCGCACGCGGGGCTCCCGGGAGCCCGCGCGAGACCGTGCGGCCCCGACGGCGGCGCTGCCGGAGGCGGATGGAGGAGAGGCTGTGGAGTTCGACGTCACCATCGAGATCCCGCGCGGCTCGCGCAACAAGTACGAGGTGGACCACGCCACGGGACGCATCCGGCTGGACCGGATGCTGTTCACCGCCACCCGCTACCCCGCCGACTACGGCTTCATCGACGGCACCCTCGGTGAGGACGGCGACCCGCTGGACGCGCTGGTGCTGCTGGAGGAGCCGACGTTCCCCGGCTGCGTCATCCGCTGCCGGGCGATCGGCATGTTCCACATGCGCGACGAGGCCGGTGGCGACGACAAGGTGATGTGCATCCCGATCGACCCGCGCATGGAGCACCTGCAGGACCTCCCGGACCTCGGCGAGTTCCACCGCCTGGAGATCCAGCACTTCTTCGAGACCTACAAGGACCTCGAGCCCGGCAAGTCCGTCGAGGGCGCGCACTGGGTCGGCCGCGACGAGGCGGAGGAGGAGATCAGGAACTCCGTCAAGCGGCTCGCCGACCACGGCGGCCACCTGCCCGACGACCACCACCCCGAGCCCCTGACCGAGGCCTGAGCCTCGAACGGGCCCCGTTCGGCAGCGGCCTAGGGGCGGCCGGCCCAGGTCATCGACCGGGCCATCCGCAGCGGCGCCTCGCGCACCGGCACCCCGGCGCGCGGGGCCTCGACGACGCGACCGGAGCCGGCGTACACCGCCACGTGGTAGACCGTGGCCGGGTCGTCCGGGTCCGTGCCGTAGAAGACGAGGTCCCCGGGCCGCAGCTGCGAGTACGGGATCTTCTCCGCGCGGCGGTACTGGTCGCGCGAGGTGCGCGGCAGGCCGACCCCGCCGCGCTTCCACGCCTGCGAGGTCAGCCCGGAGCAGTCGTAGGCGTCCGGTCCGGAGGCGCCCCACAGGTACGGCGTGCCGATCTCCCCCCGGGCCCACTCCACGGCGGCCCGCCCGCCGGCGGCCGACCCGCTGGAGCTGCCGGTCGGGACGACGGGGGTGTCGGGGGCGCTCGGCGCGCCGGCGTCCGAGGCCGTTCCCGAGGACGTCGCCGTGGAGGTCGCGGAGCCGTCGGCCGCGGGGCTCGGGGACGCCGTCGAGCGGGTCCTCCGCGCGGTGCCCGGCGAGGCGCTGCTCGAGGGCGTGCTGCCCGACGACGCGCCGCTCGAGGACGAGCGGCCGGACGACGACGCGCCGGTGGCCGCCGACGGGGCCGCCGACGGGGCCGCCGACGGGGCCGCCGACGGGGCCGCCGACGGGGCCGCGGTCGGGGCGACGGGGCCGGAGGCCGAGCGCCGCTGGCGGTCGGCCTCCTGGCGCCGGAGCCTGTCCTCGGCGGCCGCGGCCTCCTCGCGCTCGCGCCGCTGGCGCTCCAGCGCCGCCTGCCGCCGCTGCTCCAGGGCCACGCTGGTGCCCCGCAGCTCGGCGAGGCGGGCCACCAGCCGGGCGCGGGTGGCCTCGGTTCTGCCGACGAGGGCCTGCGCGTCGGCGGCGGAGGCCGCGGCGGCCCGGCGAGCGGCGTCGGCCGCGCCGGCCGCCGCGCGCTGGTCCGCCAGCGCCCGCTGGGCCTGCTCGTCCATCAGGCCGGCGACGACCTCGGCGGCCCGCATGCGCTGGTGGGCGCGCTCGCGCACCTCCCCCACGGCGTCGAGCAGCGCCGCGCGGTCGAGCAGGTCCTGCGGGCCGCCCCCGTCGAGGAAGGCCGAGACCCCGGCCAGGTCACCGCCCGAGCGGTAGGAGCCCGCCGCCAGCCGGCCGATCGCGCGGCGGGCGTCCGCGACGCCGGCGCGGGCGTCGCCGGCGGCGGTGCGCGCGGCGTCGGCCGCGCCCGTGCGCTGCTCCAGCTCCGCCTGGGCGGCGCCGTACTCCTCCGTCGCGGTCGCGGCGCGCACCTGGGCGTCCTCCAGCCGGGCCGAGGCCAGGGCGAGCTGGGCCTCCGCGGAGGCCACGGACGTGGCGGCCGCGTCGGCGTCGCGGCGGGCGTCGTCCACCTGCTGCTGGCTGGGCGCCTCGGGAGCGGCGCTCGCGGGCAGCCCGGAGGCCAGCACCAGCGCGGCGGCCGCCGCGACGGTCCACGGGGCGGTCCACGGGGCGCGCGGCAGCGGGCGGCGCGCGGCGCCGCCGGGGCGCGGTGCGGTCGGCCGGGCTCGTTCCACGGCCCGTGCATCGGCACCGGCCGCGGCCGCCTTGACCCTCCGCCCGGACGGCCAGCCCCCGCTCAGCGCGCGCAGGCGCCGCGCTCAGCGCACGGAGCGCTCGTCGTCGAGCTCGTTGAAGCGGCGCAGCAGGGCGGCCAGCTGGTCCAGGTCCTCGTCGCTCCAGGACTCCAGGCGCTCCTGCATGTGCTCGCGCCGGGCGCGGCGCACGCGGTCCAGCCGCTCCTGGCCCAGGGGGGTGAGCACGACCACCTGGGCGCGGGCGTCCTCCGGGTCCGGGGAGCGGCCGACGAGGCCGAGGCGCTCGAGCGTCGCGAGCTGGCGCGAGATGGTGGGCTTGCCGATGCCGAGGTAGGCCGCCAGGTCGGTGGCGCGCGCGCCGTCCCCGGCGGACAGCCTCAGCAGCAGCCCGTACGCCCCCGGCTCCAGGTCGGGGTGCAGGTCGCGCGCCAGCTGCCCGGAGATCGCGCGGGCGCGGCGCAGCAGCACGGCGAGCTCGCGCTCGAGCCGGTCGACCGGGGCGTCGCTGACCACGGGCAGATCATGTCAGGCCCGCAGCGGTGCCGCGGTGATCCGCACGTCGGGGCCCACGGCGACCACCTCCCGCACCCGCAGGCGGCGGGCGGCGGCGATGGTCGAGCCGGTCGCGGTGGTCGCCAGCGCCGCGGGCCCCTGCCCCAGCAGCGCGGGCGCCAGGTAGGCGACGACGCGGTCGACCAGGTCGGCGTCGACGAAGGCGCCCGCCAGGGTGGGGCCGCCCTCCAGCAGCACCGAGCGCACCCCGCGCGCGTGCAGCACCCCCAGCGCGGCCGCGAGGTCGACGCCGCGCCCGCCCGGGCCGGCACCGACGTCCGCGGCCGTCAGCACCAGGGTCGGCGCGGCGCCGTCGCGCACGCGGGCGCCGGCCGGCGTGCGGCCGCGGGCGTCGAGGACGACGCGCAGCGGCTGGCGGGCCGGCGGCGGGTCGGTGCGCGCCGTCAGCGCGGGGTCGTCGGCGAGGACCGTGCCGACCCCCACCACGACGGCGTCCGCGCGCGAGCGCAGCGCGTGGACGTCGGCGCGCGCCTCCTGCGAGGTGATCCAGCGGCTCGTGCCGTCGGCGGCGGCGCTGCGGCCGTCCAGCGTCGCGGCGACCTTCCACGTCACGAGCGGCCTGCCGGTGCGCACCGCGTGCAGCCACGCGGCGTTGACCTCTGCGGCCTCCTCCGCGAGCAGGCCGCCCTCGACGTCCACGCCGGCGGCCGCCAGCACCGCCGCGCCGCCGCCGGCGACCGGGTCGGGGTCGGCGACGGCGTGCACGACCCGCGCGACCCCGGCGCGCAACAGGGCCTGCGTGCACGGCCCGGTGCGGCCGGTGTGCCGGCACGGCTCGAGGGTGACGACGGCCGTGCCGCCGCGGGCGCGCCCGCCCGCGGCGGCCAGGGCCTCGACCTCCGCGTGCGGGCCGCCGGCGCGCCGGTGCCAGCCCTCCCCCGCCACCGCGCCCGCGGCGTCCAGCACCACGCAGCCGACCACGGGGTTTGGCGAGGTGGTCCCCAGCCCGAGCGCGGACAGCTGCACCGCCCGGGCCATCGCCGCGCGCTCGCGCTGCCGGCGCTGTTCGTGCGCTCCTGCGTCCACCCGTCGACGCTACCCGCGCGCCCTCGCCCGGATCGCGCGGAGCAAGGGTAGGCTGCCCTTCGTGACGGTAGCGGAGACGAGCGCCCCGGGCGCCAGCAGCCCGCGCGCCCTGCCGACCTACCGCAGCTTCGAGGCCCGCGTCAGCCGCACCGAGCGGCTCTGCCCGAGCTTCCTGCGCGTCACGTTCACCGGGGAGGAGCTGCACTCCTTCGGCCTCGGCGGCGCCGACCAGCGCATCAAGCTGCTGCTGGCCCCGGACGGCGGCACGCTCGACCCGGTGCGCCCCGCCGGCGCCGACTGGTACGAGCGGTGGCGCGCCCTGCCCGAGGCCGCCCGCCCCGTGCTGCGCACCTACACCGTGCGCTCGGCCCGCCCGCGGCTGGCGGAGGTGGACGTCGACTTCGTCCTGCACGGCGTCGGGCCCGGCGCCGCGGACGCCGCGGGGCCCGCGTCGCGGTGGGCCGCGGCCGCGCGCGCCGGGGACCGCGTGCTGCTCGTCGGCCCGGACAGCAGCGGCGCCGGCCGCGCCTGGGGGTGCGAGTGGGCGCCGCCGGCCGACGCCGGCACGCTGCTGCTGGCCGGCGACGAGACCGCCGTCCCCGCCGTGTGCGCCGTGCTGGAGCAGCTGCCCTCCGGGCCGCGCACCGTCGTGCTCCTGGAGGTGCCGGAGCAGGGCGACGTCCTCGACGTCCCGGCCCCGGCGGGGGCCGAGGTGCGGTGGCTGCCGCGCCGCACGGCCTCCGGCACGCGCCCGCACGGGCAGCTGCTGACCGCCGCCGTCCGCGAGGCCGTGCGCGGCGCGACGGCGCCGGTGGGCGCCCGCCCGGCCGGCCTGGCGCGGGCCCTCGCCGAGCCCGAGGACGTCGACGTCGACGGCGCGCTGCTGTGGGAGGTGCCCTCGGCGCCGGCGGCGGCCGCCGGCGGGCTCTACGCCTGGCTGGCCGGGGAGGCGGGCGTGGTCAAGGAGCTGCGCCGGCACCTGGTGCGCGACGTCGGGGTGCCGCGCTCGTCCGTGGCGTTCATGGGCTACTGGCGGGCGGGCCGCGCCCACGCGGTCTGAGCCCGCGCCCGCGCGGTCCGAGCCCGCACCCGCGCGGCGGGCGGGACGGCCCCGCCGGCCGCATCTGCCCGTGCCTGCCTGCGCCTGCCCGTGCCTGCCCGTGCCTCCCTGTTGGCAGGAGCGTCGCGGGCGACGAGAATGGCCGGACCCACCCCCACCGCCGCAGGAGGGTCCGTGTCCGGTCGTGCAGAGGACCTGCGAGACGCCCTGGTCGCGCCGCCGCCCGACGTGCTGCCCGTGCTGTCGCGCGGCAAGCACCGCAACCCGAGGCAGGGCGCCTGCTTCATGGAGCTCGCCTCCTACCTCGCCGGCGAGCGGTGGAGCGACCACCCCGCGTGCACCCACCCGCTGCTGGCGCACACCGCCCGGTACGTCAACGACCACACCTCCGACGCGGGCCGACCGCGCCTGGCGGCGCTGATCCCCTCGGTGATCGGGCTGACGAGCGACGACCCGCACGTCGACGCCCGCCTGGCGCTGCTGTGCGCGAGCCGGGCGCTGCCGGTCGCGGCCGAGGAGCGCCAGCGGGTCCTCGCCGTCGCCGCGCTCACGTGCGACCGGTTCCTCGCCGACCTCGACGGGCGGCCCGCCGGTCAGCTCGAGGAGGCCACGCGGGCGGTCCTGGCGCGGGTGCCGCTGGCGGCCCGGTGGGCGGACCGCTTCGCGGCCGAGACCCCGCCGACTACCAAGGCGTTCCGGCGCAGGACGGCCCCCCACGTCGTGGGCTACTCCGTGCACGCGCTGGCGCTGGCCTGCGTGCCGGACCCGGACGCGCTCATGCGCGAGGTGCTCGCGGAGGCGGTCGACGCCTGCCGCTCCTGGACGGCCGCCGCGGCCGCGCCGCAGCGCCCCGTCGACACGGGGGCCTGGCAGGCGGCGTGCGCACTCACGGGGGCCGGCGGGACCCGGAGGGGGTAGCGCGCCGCGGCCGCCCTCACGGTGACCCGGGTCAGCGACGCCAGGCCGCTGCTGACGTTGACCACGACCGGGGCGCTCGAGCGCTGCAGCAGCGGCAGGAACGCGGGCGTGACCCGCACCACGCCGAGGACGTTGGTCTCGAACAGCGGCCGCGCCTGCTCGGCGGTCGCCTCCGCGGCGCCGACCACGCTCCCGTCCGGCCTGCGCCCCTCGACGCCGGCGTTGTTGACCAGCACGTCCAGTCCGCCGTCCGCCTCGACGGCCCTCGCCGCCGCGGCGACGGACGCCTCGTCGGTGACGTCCAGGAGGACCAGCCGGGCGCCCAGCTGCTCGGCGGCCCGCCGCCCGCGCTCGGCGTCCCGGCTGCCCGCGCAGACGGTGTGACCCGCGGCGACGAGCCGGCGGGCGGTCTCGAAGCCGAGGCCCTTGGTGGCGCCGGTGATCAGGATCGTCGTCATGGCGCCAGGTTCGGCGGGGGCGGTGCGCTCAGCCAGGCGTCCGGTCTTCCTGGGACCACGGGTACCAGGAAGACCCGGCGGTGGCGGTGGACACTGGCGGGCGTGGCGGCGGAGTTCGGGCGGGTGGTGCGCCGCTGGCGCGACCGGGTCTCCCGTCGGGCTCCCGCCGGGCGCGACCAGGCGGTAGCCGTGCCGCGCGGTCCGTCGTCCGCGCTCCCGGCGCCGCTCAGGACAGGGCCCCGGCGCTGTCGCGGGCCCACTGGGCGAAGGTGCGCGGAGCGCGGCCGGTGAGGGCCCGCACGTCCCCGGACGGCTCCAGGACGGCAGCGGCCGGGCCCACGGTCTCCAGCACCGAGGTGGTCACGGAGTGCGGGGTGCCGGGAGGGAAGACGTCCCGGGCCGCCTCGGCCTCGCTGATCGCCTCCACCTCCAGCGGCCGGCTCAGCACCTCGGCCAGGACCCGGGCCTGCTGGCGCACGGAGATCCTCTCCGGGCCGGTGATGGAGAACGCCCCGGTGGGCGGGGTCTGCGCGAGCAGGACGGCGACCGCGGCAGCGGCGACGTCGGCCGGGTCGACCACGGGCAGGGCGACGTCGGGGTGGGGGGTGCGCACGGCGCCGTTCCCGCCGGGACGCGCCCCCGCGGCCCAGAGGAGGACGTTGGAGTCGAACCCGGCCGCCCGCAGGAACGTCGCCGGGACGCCCGCGCCGGTCAGCGCCGCCTCACCGGCCCGGTGCCGGGCGGTGATGGCGTTCGCCTCCCCGCTGGGCAGGTCGGTGGCGGCGGTGAAGGAGGACAGCAGCACCACGTGCTGCAGGTCCGCCTCGGCCGCCGCGCCGGCGAAGGCCGCGCCGTCGTCGTCGGCCATGGTCAGGTGGGCGCGGTCCACGCCCTCCAGGGCGCGGCGCAGGTCCTCGGGGTCGGTCAGGTCGCCCTGAACGACCTGCACGCCCTCCGGAACGGCCCCGGTGGCGCGGGCGCGGGCGGCGCCGCGGACCAGCACCACGACGTCGTGGCCGTGCTCGGGACGCGTGCTGACCAGCTGGCGCACGACGTGGCCGCCGACGGTGCCCGTGGCGCCGGTGACGAGGAGCTTCACGGTGGTTCCCTCCAGTGCCCGCGCCGACCCTCGGCGCGTTAGCATTGATAATAAAAGCACATGATCACCGGTAACACAATTGCCGCTAACACTTGGGTGTTACCGTCTTCGCATGGCACTCGCCTCGGCCGCGGCCGGCGGCCCCGCAGCGGCCGCGGCGAGTCCGCGGGAGCGGATCCTCGCCGCTGCGGCGCACCTGCTCGCCGCGGGCGGGCGCGAGGCGGTCACCACGCGGGCGGTCAGCGCCGCCGCCGACGTGCAGGCCCCCACCATCTACCGGCAGTTCGGCGACATGCGGGGCCTGCTGGACGCCGTGGCGAGCCGGGGCTTCGCCGCCTACCTGCGCTCCAAGGCCGACCGCGAGCGGCTGGCCGACCCCGTGGAGGACCTGCGCGCCGGCTGGGACCTGCACGTGGACTTCGGGCTGGCCAACCCCGCGCTGTACGCGCTGATGTACGGCGACCCGCGCCCCGGCGGGGGCGGGCAGGCGGCCGAGGAGGCCCGAGCCGTCCTGCACCAGCTGGTCCAGCGGGCGGCCGAGGCCGGGCGGCTGCGCGTCGGCGTCGAGCCCGCCGCCCGCATGATCGGCGCCGCCGGCGTCGGGGTCGTGCTCACCCTGCTGGCCGCCCCGGAGCGGCACCGCGACCTCGCGCTCTCCCGCGCCACCCGCGAGGCGGTCCTGGCCGCCGTCACGACCGCCCCCGGGGCCGGCGCGCCGGAGGGCCCCGAGGAGGAGCGCGAGCGCACCAGCACCCGCGCCGTCGCCCTGCGGGCCGCCCTGGGTCGAGCGCCCGGCGGCCTCACCGCGGCCGAGCACGCCCTGCTCCTGGAGTGGCTGGACCGGATCACCGCCCAGCCGTGAGCCCGGCCGGCCTCCGCAGCGCTCGACGGGCCTGGCCCCGGCGCGGGACGACGTGCCCGCGCCGCACGGCGAGACGCAGCAGGAGCCCCGTGACCACGAGGCAGACGAGGATCGCGGGCAGGCCCGCCTCGAGCCCGGAGCCGCCGCCGGTGAGGAGCGCGGGGCCGTCCACGACCGAGCGCAGGACGCCGTCGGACCCGCAGGCGGGAGCGGTGCCGTACAGGGCGCTCTGGGACCAGTTCCACCCCAGGTGGACGCCGATGGGCAGTCACAGGGTGCGGGTGGCGGCGCAGGCCGCCGCGAGCAGGGCCCCGCCGCGATGCGCACCGTCGCCCACGGTGACGCCCTGATCTCCCCCGCGGTCACCCGCGCCCTCATCGGCCGCCACGCCGACCGCCTGCACGACCCCCCGGGTAGCGCCGGCCCGGTCGGCGCGCTGACCCCGCGCGAGGTCGAGGTGCTGCGCCTGGTCGCCGAGGGCCGCTCGAACGCGGAGATCGCCGCCGACCCCGTCGTGAGGACCGAGGCGGTCAAGACCCACGTCTCGCGCATCCTCACCGAACTAGGGCTGCGCGACCGCGTCCAGGCCGTCGTCCACGCCCACCGCACCGGGTTGGTGGACCCGCGCTCCTGAGCCGGTTCAGGTGGGGCTCGGCGGCGCCGGCAGCTGCTCGGGCGGCCGGGGCCTCACGACCAGCACCTCGCACGGCGCGCGGCGCACCACGTCGCTGGCGACCGTGCCGAGGAGGCGGTCGGCGATGCTGGTATCGCGCACCGCGCCGACGACGACGAGGTCCGCGCCGCGCTCCTCCGCCGTGGTCAGCAGCGCGGCCGCCGGCTCGGCCTCCACGAGCAGCGCCGCCGAGATCGTCGCGGACTGCTCCTGCGCCACGGCCACGGCCGCGGCGATGGCGGCGCTGGCCGCCGCCCGGCCGGGCAGCTGCCCCAGGCGCGGGTCGGCGCCCAGCGCCGCGACGCTGCGCGCGTCCTGGCGGGAGGAGACCCCGCCGAAGGCGCAGACGATGACCAGGTCGGCGTCGTCGTGGGTCGCCAGCCACGCGGCCCGCGCGACCGTGGGCGCCGCCAGCGTGGAGCCGTCGGTGCCGACGACGATGGTGCGGTAGTCGTACAGGGACGTCATCGCCGCCGCCCTCAGTGGGCGCCCGCAGGGACCTGCAGGACGTCGTCGACGTGCCGGACGATGGGCGGCTCCTTGATCCACGTCATGGCGGCCGCCGCGCACGCCAGCAGGATCCCGGCGAACAGGATCGCGCTGGTCGGCTCGCCGCCCAGGACGGCCTCGAAGACGAACCCGAAGGTCAGCGACTGGATGAGCATCGGGATGACGATCATCATGTTGATGATGCCCATGTACACCCCGAAGCGGGTGGAGGGGATCATCCGCGTGGCCATGATGTAGGGCACGCCCATGATCGAGGCCCACGCGATGCCCAGCCCGGTGATCGGGACGAGCAGCAGGTACCGGTTGCCGATGGAGGGGACGATCGCCAGCCCGACCGCGGCGCACAGCAGGCAGACGATGTGCACCCACTTCGCGCCCCGCCGGCGCGCGAACCCGACGAGCGGGAAGGCGACGAGGAAGGTGACGACGCTGTACCAGCCGTTCACCAGCGAGGTCGTCGCCAGCGCCTGGTCGTACTCGGGGTCCGCCGCCGTCGCGCCGTAGACCGACTGCGCGATGGACAGGGAGATGAACTGCCAGTAGGTGGCCATGGCGTACCACTGGAACAGGTACACCAGGGCCAGCTTGCGCAGCTCGACGGGCATCTCGACGATCGCGTCCTTGATCTCGACGAGCGCGACGCCCAGGCCCCCCTTCTTCGCCCGCAGGGCCGCCAGCTCCTCCGGGCTCGGCGGGAGCTCGGGGGTGCTCAGCACCGAGATCAGGACGGTGGCGATGGAGCAGACCGCGCCGAGCAGGAAGGAGCCGACGACCCAGTAGGGGATGCCGGCGTCGGTGGCGCCGGTGATGAACTGCTGGAAGACGAACAGGGAGATGGTCGCCAGGGTGATGCCGAAGCCGGTGAAGAAGCTCTGCGCGAGGAACCCGTTGCCGAGCTGCGACGGCGGCAGCCGGTCGGAGATGAACGCCCGGTACGGCTCCATCGCCGTGTTGTTGCTGGCGTCGAGCAGCCAGAGCAGCAGCACCGCCATCCAGATCGCCGTGACGAACGGGAAGAGGAACAGGCAGATGCTGCAGCCGATCGCGCCGATGAGGAAGAACGGCTTGCGCCGCCCCCACCGCGGGCTCCAGGTGCGGTCCGACAGGGCCCCGATCAGGGGCTGGATGAACAGGCCGGTGATCGGGCCGGCGAGGTTGAGGATCGGCAGGTCGTGCGGGTCGGCCCCCAGGTAGTTGTAGATGGGGTTCACCGCGTTCTGCTGCATGCCGAAGCTGTACTGGATCCCGAAGAACCCGAAGTTCATGAGCAGGATCTGCCGCATGGTCATCAGCGGCTTCTCGCGCACCACCGTGGTGTGCGCGGCGGGTGCGGCCGTGGCGGTCACCGCGCCACCCCCGGCGCGCTGCGGCTGCTCAGGTGCGCCTGGAGGCGCTCGAGCTCCTGCTCCCAGCCGCGGCTGTGGTAGCCGGCGACGTCCTGCTCGAACGGGCCCTGCACGATGCGCACCAGCGTCCCGTCGCGCCCCGTCCTCGTGAACTCCACGCGCAGCTCCAGGAGCGAGTCCGGGTCGATGCCGGGGTCCCCCGCGATCCGCTGGCGCGCCACGAAGACGTCCGGCTCGAAGAGCTCGGTGAAGACCGCGTCGGTCGTCACGCGCACCGTCGGGTCGTCGTCCCGGACCTTCACGTGGTGGTGGCGCCCGCCCGGGCGCAGGTCGGAGGCGACGGTGTCGGGTTCGACGTGCCAGCCGGGGCTGCCGCGCCAGCGCGCCATCTCCTCCGGCGCCGTCCAGGCCCGGAAGACCTCGGGGCGAGGGTGGTCGAACTGGCGCTCGACGACGACCATGATGTTCCCGGGCATGAGCTCCCCCAGCCGCGGCCCGCGCCCGGGCGCCCCCGCGTCCGGCTGCGCTGCCGCTCCCGGAGCCTCTCTTTCGGGGTGCGCGCCTGTCACCCCAGGGGGCAGGTTCATGCCACTCAGGACGGGCGGCCAGCCCGAGGGCGCAGGAGCGCCGCGCACCGCACGGCCTGCAGGGCTGCGGGGAGCCGCCTGTGGGAATCGAACCCACGACCTACGCATTACGAGTGCGTCGCTCTGGCCGACTGAGCTAAGGCGGCGAGACGCCGGCCGGAGGACCGGCGCCGGTCAGAAGCGTACCCGGCAGCGGGAGCGGCCAGGACCGGAACCCTCGCGGACGGGCGGTCACCCGGGTCCGCGCCGGTGGTCCCCGTCATGCCCTCCGGCCGGGCGCTCGCGCTCCGCCCCGCGACACGCGGCCCCGGCGGGACCTACCGTGCCGCTCGTGGACACGGACCCGCCCCCAGACCCGCGCACCGGCCCGCGCACCGGCCCGCACGCGGACCTGGCCGGCCGCCGCGCCGTCGTCACCGGCGCCGCCAGCGGCATCGGGCTCGCCTGCGCCCGCGCCCTCGCCGCCGCGGGCGCCGACGTCCTGGCCGTCGACCGCGACGGCGAGGGCCTGTCGGCGCTCGCGGCGCAGACGGGTGCCCGCACCGCGGTGGTGGACCTGCTCGACCTCGACGCCGCCGGGCAGATCGGCGAGGGCGCCGACGTCGTCGTCAACAACGCGGGGGTCCAGCACGTCGCCCCGCTGCACGAGTTCCCGCCCGAGCGGTTCTCGACGATCCTCACCCTGATGCTCGAGGCGCCGTTCCGCACGGTGCGCGCCGCGCTGCCCGGCATGTACGCCCAGGGCTGGGGCCGCGTGGTCAGCATCAGCAGCGTGCACGGGCACCGGGCGAGCGAGTACAAGGCCGCCTACGTCGCCGCCAAGCACGGCCTGGAGGGCCTGTCGAAGGTGATCGCCCTGGAGGGCGCGCCGCACGGGGTGACGAGCAACTGCATCAGCCCCGGCTACGTGCGCACCCCGCTCGTCGAGGGGCAGGTCGCGGACCAGGCGCGGGTGCACGGCATCGCCGAGTCCGAGGTCGTGGCGAGGGTGATGCTGGAGCGCTCCCCCGTCAAGCGCCTCGTGGAGCCGGAGGAGGTCGCCGCGGCGGCGCTGTTCCTGTGCGGGCCGGCCTCGGCGTCCGTGACCGGCACCTCGCTGGTGCTGGACGGCGGGTGGACGGCGCGCTGAGCGCGCCCTGCGGCACGACGAGGAACGGAGGCAGCGGTGGACAAGGTGGTGGGCTCGGTGGCGGAGGCTGTCGCGGACGTGCCCGACGGCGCGACGCTGGCCGTCGGGGGCTTCGGCCTGTGCGGGATCCCCAGCGCGCTGATCGGCGCGCTGCTGGAGCAGGGCGCCTCCGGCCTGGAGGTGGTCTCGAACAACTGCGGGGTCGACGACTGGGGCCTGGGGCTGCTGCTGCGCGCCGGGCGCATCCGCCGGGTGGTCGGCTCCTACGTCGGCGAGAACAAGGAGTTCGCCCGCCAGTACCTGTCCGGGGAGCTGGAGGTGGAGCTGACCCCGCAGGGCACCCTGGCCGAGCGGCTGCGCGCCGGCGGGTGCGGCATCCCCGGGTTCTACACCGCCACCGGGGTGGGCACGCAGGTGGCCGAGGGCGGGCTGCCGTGGCGCTACGCGCCCGACGGGTCGGTCGCGGTGGCCTCCCCGCCCAAGGAGACCCGCACCTTCCCCGTCGACGGGGAGGAGCGCGAGTTCGTCCTCGAGCGCGCCATCGTCGCCGACGTGGCGCTGGTGCGGGCGTGGAAGGGCGACCGGCACGGGAACCTCGTCTTCCGCTCCTCGGCGCGCAACTTCAACCCGCTGTGCGCGATGGCCGGGCGGGTGGCGGTCGCGGAGGTCGAGCAGCTCGTCGAGCCGGGCGAGATCGATCCGGACGCCGTCCACCTGCCGGGCGTGTACGTGCACCGGGTGGTGCCGCTGACGCCCGAGCAGGCGGCGGACAAGCGGATCGAGCGGCTGACCACCCGGCCCCGCACCGCCCCGGCGGGCGCGGCAGCCGGCGGCGGAGAGGAGGCGGGGTCCTGATGGCCTGGACGCGCGAGCAGATGGCGGCGCGCGCCGCCGCGGAGCTGAGCGACGGCTCCTACGTCAACCTCGGCATCGGGCTTCCCACCCTGGTGCCCGACCACGTCCCGGACGACGTCGAGATCGTCCTGCAGTCGGAGAACGGGATCCTCGGCGTCGGCCCCTACCCGAGCGAGGACGAGGCCGACGCCGACCTCGTCAACGCCGGCAAGGAGACCGTCACCGTGCGCCGGGGCGCGTCGTACTTCGACTCCGCGACCAGCTTCGGCATGATCCGCGGCGGCAAGGTCGACGCCGCGATCCTCGGGGCGATGCAGGTCTCCGCGCGCGGGGACATCGCGAACTGGATGGTGCCCGGCAAGCTCGTCAAGGGCATGGGCGGGGCGATGGACCTCGTCCACGGCGCCCGCCGGGTCGTCGCGCTCATGGAACACGTGGCCAGGGACGGGTCGGCGAAGGTGGTCCAGGAGTGCTCCCTGCCCCTGACCGGGCGGGGGGTGGTGCAGCGGATCATCACCGACCTGTGCGTGCTCGACGTCACCGACGGCGGGCTCGTGCTGCGCGAGCTGGCGCCCGGCGTCACCGCGCAGGAGGTCCAGGACAGGTCCGAGCCGCCGGTGCGCGTCGCCCTCGACCCGCGCTGAGGCCCCGGGCGGAGGCCCAGCGCGGGCCCCGACGCGAGTCCGGACGCGGGCTCAGCGCCGGCTCAGCGCCGGCTCAGACGGTGAAGCGGCCGACCAGGGCCTGCAGCTGCGCGCTGACGCGCCGCAGCTCGACCGCGGCCTCCTGGGACTCGGCGACGCCCCGGGTGGTGGAGGCCGCGGCCTCCGCCACCCCGGAGATGTTCTGCGCGATCTGCACGGAGCTCTCGGCGGCCTCGGCCACCGAGCGGGACATCTCCCCGGTGGTGGCGGTCTGCTCCTCCACCGCCGAGGCGATGGTGGTCTGGAAGTCGCTGATGGAGGTGATGATCGAGGAGATCTCCTCGATCGCCTCCACCGCCCCGGTGGTGTCGGCCTGGATCGTCTCCACCCGGGCGGCGATGTCCTCGGTGGCCTTGGCCGTCTCCTGCGCCAGCTCCTTGACCTCGTTGGCGACCACGGCGAAGCCCTTGCCCGCCTCACCGGCCCGCGCCGCCTCGATGGTGGCGTTCAGGGCGAGCAGGTTCGTCTGCTCCGCGATCGAGGTGATCACCTTCACGACGTCGCCGATCTCCCTGGAGGAGCTCCCCAGCTTGGTCACGGTGCTGGTCGCCTGCCCCGCCGCGGCCACGGCGTCGCTGGCCACCCGGGCCGCCTCGGAGGCGTTGGTGGCGATCTCGCGGATGGAGGCGCCCATCTCCTCGCTCCCGGCGGCCACGGTCCCGACGTTGGAGGACACCTGCGAGGCGGCAGCGGCGACGACGCCGGCCTGCGCGGCGGCCTCCTCCGCGCTGGCCGCGATCACGTGCGAGGTGGCGCCCAGCTGCTCGCTGGTGCTGTCCAGGCTGGCGGTGCTGCGCGCGATCTCCCGCACGGTGTCGGCGACCTGGGAGGCGAAGCGGTTGAAGGCCGCGGCGAGCGCGCCCAGCTCGTCCCGGCGGTCCTCGTCGGCGCGCTGGGTCAGGTCGCCGTCCCCGTCGGCGATCTCGGCGAGGCGGGCGGTCAGGGCGGCGAGCGGTCGCGTCAGCGATCGGGTCAGGGCCACGCCGATGACCACCACGAGCACCAGGCCGGCGACGCCCGCGACGAGCATCACCCGCTCGGCGCGCTCGGCGGCCACCACGGCGCGGGCGGCCGCCTCGTCGCTGCCGCTCCGGGCCGCCTCGACGACTCCCTCGACGCTGGCGGCGATCGTGGCGAAGTGCTCCAGCGACTCCCCGGACGCCAGGTCGTTGGCCGCCGCGACGCTGCGCGGGTCCCCGGCCCGGTAGGCGGCGACGATGCGCTCGTCGGTGGCGAGGAAGCTGTCGAAGGCCTCCTGGGCCGCCGTCAGGCTCGCCCGCTGCTCGGCGGTGAGGTCGTAGGCGGCGACGCGGGCGAGGTCCTCGGCGAAGGCGGCCGTGGAGGCCAGGAACTGCGCGCGCTGCCCGACGTCGTCCTGGGTGGCGCCGGGCACGCCCCGCACGGTGTCGAACGCGTACCCGGTCTGCCAGCCGGCGAAGTCCGCGGTGCGGAACTTCGCCTCCAGCGCGTCCCCGGTCAGGTCGACCTGGCCGGCCAGGGCCGCCGTGGCGCGCCGGCTCTCCGCGAGGCTGGTCACGCCGTTGACGACGACCACGACGAGGATGCCGGCGATCAGGGCCAGGCAGAGCGCCATGCGCCGGCCGATCTTCAGGAAGGACACGACTGGCTCCAGCGACGTCGGGACGCGACGCCTGCCGTCGCTCAGGGGTGCTTCGGCACGGCGGCGGGAGACTTGAGCGGCGCTGCCGCGCGGGTGGAGCGGACGGGGGGTGCACGCCCACCGCGAGGAGGGGAGGTCGGCCTCACCCGGGGCGGCGCCCTCCAGGCCGCTGCTGGCTGCCACCCGCCGACCGTCGTGCTGCCCGGGGTCAGCGGGCGCCGTGCTCCTGGGACGGCGGGCTCAGGGGGCGCCGTCCGGGCTCTCGAAGAGGCCCTCGACGGAGAGGTACCGCTCCCCCGTGTCGTAGCAGTACGTCAGCACGCGGGCGCCGTCCGGCAGCTGCGGCAGCGTCTGGGCCACCGCGGCCAGAGCCGCGCCCGAGGACGCGCCGACGAACAGCCCCTCCTCGCGCGCCGCGCGCACGGCGTACGCGAAGGCGTCCTCCTCGGTGACCTGGACGGTGCCGTCGAGGGTGCCGGTGTGCAGGTTCGCGGGGAGGAACCCGGCGCCGATGCCCTGCAGCCGGTGGGGGCTGTGCTGCCCGCCGCTGATGACGGGCGAGTTCGCCGGCTCGACGGCGTACGTGCGCAGCTGCGGGAAGCGCTCCTTGAGCACCTCGCTGACGCCGGTCAGGTGACCGCCGGTGCCCACGCCGGTGATGAGCGCGTCGAGGCCGTCGGGGAAGTCGCGCAGCACCTCCTGCGCGGAGGTGCGCCGGTGCACCTCGACGTTGGCCGGGTTCTCGAACTGCTGCGGCATCCACGCCCCCGGGGTGGCGGCGACGACCTCCTGC